>CANRHU010000016.1 GCA_947630485.1 uncultured Lachnospiraceae bacterium | reverse complement strand
AGATTGCCGGGGAGTATTCCGATGAGGGTAAATCCGGCAAGAACGTGGAAGGCCGTCCGGAGTTTTTGAAAATGCTGAGGGCGATTGAGGACGGAAAAGACGGCGTTTCCTTTGTGCTGGTATTCAAGCTGTCCCGATTCGGACGAAATGCAGCGGATGTTCTCACCTCTTTGCAGCGGATGCAGGATTACGGCGTCAATCTGATTTGTGTGGAGGACGGTATCGACAGCTCCAAGGATTCCGGAAAGCTGATGATTTCCGTTCTGTCCGCCGTGGCGGAGATTGAGCGGGAAAACATTCTTGTACAGACCATGGAGGGCCGCCGCCAGAAAGCGCGGGAGGGTAAGTGGAACGGTGGATTTGCCCCTTACGGCTACAAGCTGGAAAACGGAGAACTGCTGATTGCGGAAGATGAGGCGGAAGTTATCCGCGTTATTTATGACAAGTACATCCACACCACCATGGGCGTATCGAAGATTGCCGCCTGGCTGAATGAGCATGGCTATCAGAAAAAGAAACGCCAGAACAACACATTGGACAGCTTCACCGCCACCTTTGTGCGCAGTGTGCTGGACAACCCGGTTTATTGCGGGAAGTTGGCCTATGGCCGCCGCCATAATGAAAAAATTCCCGGAACCCATAACCAGTATCATATTGTGAAACAGGACGAATATATGCTCCATGATGGAGCACATGAGGCTATTGTATCCGAGGAAGATTGGCAGCTTGCCCACCAACAGAGGCTGATTACGGGTGTAAAGCAGGAGAAGACTCACAGCCTGGAACATGAGCATATTCTGTCCGGCATTCTGAAATGCCCGGTCTGCGGCGGCGGAATGTACGGCAATGTGAACCGTAAGAAGAAAAAAGACGGGAGCATGTACCGGGACTATTTTTATTATGCCTGCAAACATCGTCTCCACATCGACGGCAAACGCTGTGATTATCACAAGCAGTGGGGCGAAGATATCGTGAACGAAGCGGTAGCTGATGTGATACGGCGTTTGGTTCGCACCCCTCAGTTTGAAACAGCCATACGGGAAAAAATCGGCAGCCGAATCGACACCACGGAGCTGGAAAAGGAGCTGGAGCTGAAACGAAAGAGGCTCCGTCAGCTTACGGGGACAAAGGACAGGCTCGGACAGCAAATCGACCGGCTGGATTTTGACGACCCGCATTACGACCGAAAATATCAGGACTTACAGGAGCGGCAGAACACCATCTATGATGAAATTGTGATTGCGGAAGCCGACATCGCCGATGTGCAGGTTCGACTGAACAACATACGGCAGCAAAAGATTTCAGAAGATAATGTGTATCAGTTCCTGCTGTATTTTGATAAGCTGTACGATAAGTTCAGCGATGCGGAGAAAAAGGAGTTTATCAGCAGTTTTATTGAAAGCGTGGAGATTTATCCGGAAAAGCTGCCGAACGGGCGATTCCTGAAACGGATAGAGTTCCGCTTTCCGGTGTTTTTTAATGGTCAGCAAGTGGATATGCTGAGTTGGGACACGGAAGGTACAGTTGAGTGTGTGGCAGCGCTTCGTCAGGGGAAATGAATGTGAGATGATTAAAACTGATGATTGAGAAAGCTTGCGGTGGAGAAATTTGATTTTTCATACAGAGCCTTTTCAATTAATATTACGGGAAAGGGTGCAAGGAAACAAAAGAATCAGAAAGACGTGAATGGGATTTATATCCTTTCATGATAGTCAACCTATAAGGAGGATAACAGTTATGGAAACAAATCGTGCATTCAAGCGAAAATGGTACGACACGCTGGGGATTCTTTATGTGCAGACGGTGTTGCTGCTCTTGGTCGGACAGATCGTGGGCGCGATGCTGATCGGAGTGCTGACGTATGGGATATCGCTGCTAAACGGCGCGTTCGGAGAATCAGGCTTCTGGGAGATGTGCAGTATTTATCTGATGTTCATTGGAATCTGGATGGTTATGCTTCTGCGGATGTATGTATCCAGGAAGGATCGGCCGCTTCTCGCGGTCGTGGGGCCGAAGGCCCGGGGGAATAACGGAAAGATGCTGCTTATTGGGGCGGCGATCGGGTTCGGGCTGAACGCACTGTGTGTTCTGATTGCATGGCTCCATAAGGATATCGTGTTGTATTTAGATTCATTTCAGCCGCTTGCGCTGCTGGCTCTATTGGTTGCGGTGTTCATCCAGTCTTCTGCGGAGGAGCTGCTGTGCAGGGGTTTTTTATATCAGAAGCTTCTGCGCAGTTATCGGAATCCGGCGGTGGCAATCATCGGGAATTCTCTGTTCTTCGGAATTCTTCATCTTATGAATGACGGCGTTACGGCGATGTCCATCGTGAATATCGTGGTGGTGGCGATATTCTTTTCGCTGATTGTCTATTACACGGATAGCCTGTGGTGCGCGTTTATGGCGCATGCCATGTGGAATTATACGCAGAATATCATTTTCGGGCTGCCTAACAGCGGAATCGTCTCTGCCTTTTCTGTCTTTAAGTTGGATGCCAGCAGGGCGGTGAACAGTTTTGCTTATAACGTGGGCTTTGGGATTGAAGGAACGGTCGTCGCGGACGTGGTGCTGATTCTGGCGACGGTGACGGTTTATGTGTGGGGCAGCAGGCGTGCAGGTGTGCCGCGGCGCAGCACGCAGGGCATTTAGAATGCCGTAAAAATACACCCCAGCCGGAAACGCATATGCTCCGGCCGGAGTGCAATATTGCGGTGATATATCCATTTTTTACCGCTTGATATCATAATTCATATTCATCAGGTTCCGGATCGCGTCTGCGTCGTCGGTAATATTGGCGTCGCCGCGGATTGTGTGCTTAATCACGCTGCTGGCCACGGCGAAATTAATCATATCCATGGGTTTGTAGCCGTGGATCATGGCATAGATCAGGCCGCTGGCGAAGGCATCGCCGCCGCCGACCCGGTCCAGAATATTGAAGGTAAACATTTTGCTCTCGAAGGTGTGGCCTTGATACCACATGAAGGCCTTTAAGCTGTTCTCGCTTCCGCTGTGAGCGTAGCGCACATGGCGGGCGATACACTGAAGATTCGGGTAGCGGTCCACGAATGCCTGGAATACCTCGTCCTGCTGTTCGTAGCTGGGGCGGAAGGGAATGTCGTCTTTTAGATCGCCTTTGCTGTGGTCATTCTCATCTTTCCACAGATGGTAGGGCTCGATTCCTATGAGAACATCGATATAAGGCAGACACTCCGTGCAGAAGTCGCGGGCCTCTTCCCAGGTCCACAGGGTGCTGCGGAAGTTGCCGTCGAAACTGACGGTCAGGCCGTGAGCCTTAGCAATCTTTAAGCAGTCCATAATCAGCTTCCGGCAGTTGGGGGCCAGCGCCGGGGTGATGCCGCTTAGATGCAGCCAGGTGAAATCCTTAAGCAGCGCGTCCAGATCGACGGAGCTGAAATCGAATTCTGTAATGGCGCTGTTTTTCCGGTCATAGGTCACCTTGCTGGAGCGGATTCCGAAACCGGTCTCCAGGTAATAGGCGCCCAGACGATGGGTTGGCGTCTGTTCCGGTGAGCTTAAGATCACCGGCGTGCAGTGGACGTCGTTGCTGCGGAGCATGCGGACGGCGCTTTTACCGAGGCTGTTGTTTGGTACAACCGTGAAAAATGTACTGTCAATTCCCAAATTGGCCAGCGCCAGCGCGATGTTGGCCTCGCTGCCGCCGTAGCTGGCCTCGAAACTGGTGGCCATGCGGATCTTCTCATAGTTGGGCGGCGTCAGGCGGAGCATGATCTCACCGATGGTGATAAAGCGGGCGGACGTGCCGTCCTGTGGTGCCAGTGGATTGGAATGCTGCATATACCATACCTCCTTTACATATGGTTCAGAGAACTAATTCAATTATACAAGATTTTTCAAAATATTCCAAGAGATTGCACAGAGGAATCGCAAAAATTTATGCGGATTTTATAAAAGCGGCATATCACTTATCTGGTGTTTAATGGTTTAAAGTTTTTATTTACTGAAACCCGGTTTTATGATAAGATGTAGGGGAAGGGGAAAGGAGCGGCTTATGGCAAGAAATATTCCAAAAGAGCGGGATACCGCGATGTACGATGCAATTCTTCAGCTGAAGGATCTTGAGGAATGCCGTAATTTCTTTGAGGACATCTGCGCGATGACCGAGTTGCGGGCGATGGAGCAGCGTTTTGAGGTGGCGAGGATGCTGAAAGATGATAAAGTCTACACGGAGATCAAGCAGGAAACCAACGCCAGTTCCGCCACGATCAGTCGTGTGAACCGGATGCTGAACTATGGGACTGGCTGCCTGGGTGAGATCCTGGAGCGGATGAAAGAGAGGAATTTTATATGAAAGAACTGATGTTAGGCAACAAGGCCCTGGCCCGCGGACTGTACGAGGCTGGGTGCGGTGTGGTGTCCAGCTATCCGGGGACGCCAAGTACGGAGGTTACCGAGGAGGCTGCGAAATATGATGAGATTTACTGCGAGTGGGCCCCCAATGAGAAGGTAGCCATGGAGGTTGCGTTCGGAGCGTCTTTAGCCGGAACGCGCAGTTTCTGCGGCATGAAGCATGTCGGCTTAAATGTGGCTGCCGACCCGCTTTTTACCTGCTCTTACACCGGCGTTAACGCCGGCATGGTCATCTGTGTTGCTGACGACGCCGGGATGCATTCGTCTCAGAATGAGCAGGATTCCCGTCACCATGCCATCGCGGCGAAGGTTCCGATGCTGGAGCCGTCAGATTCCGCGGAGGCGCTGGCATTTGCAAAAAAGGCTTATGAGATGTCGGAGCAGTTTGACACGCCGGTTATCATCAAGATGTGTACCCGCATCGCCCATTCCCAGAGCGTGGTGGAGACGGGGGAGCGCGTGATGCCGGAGCCGAAACCCTATGAGAAGAATATTGCCAAATACGTCATGATGCCGGGCAACGCTATCCGCCGCCATCCTATTGTGGAGGAACGGACACGGAAGCTGACCGAATACGCGGAGGATTGTGAGTTTAACCGCGTGGAGATGGGCGGTACGGCCCTGGGCATTATCACCTCTTCCACCAGCTATCAGTACGCGAAGGAAGTGTTTGGCGACAGCGCCAGCATTTTGAAGCTGGGCATGGTGAATCCGCTGCCGGTGAAGCTGATCAGAGAATTTGCCGCGAAGGTGGAAAAGCTGGTTGTTATCGAGGAACTGGATCCGATTATTGAGAATCACTGCCGTCAGCTGGGGCTTAAGGTCAGCGGCAAAGATGTGCTGCCGGTCTGCGGGGAATTCTTCCCGAATATGATTGCCGAAAAGCTTGGGGCGGAGGTTCCGGCTTACGGCACCATTGGGGAGCCGCTTCCGGGCCGTCCGCCGGTTATGTGCGCCGGATGCCCGCACCGCGGACTGTTCTATACATTGTCTAAGAATAAATGTACCGTCCTGGGAGACATCGGCTGCTACACGCTGGGCGCGACAGCGCCTTTAAGCGCGATGGAGATGACCCTCTGCATGGGAGCTTCCGTCAGCGCAATCCATGGTTATAACAAGGCGCTTGGGGCAGAGAGCGAGAAGAAAACGGTCGCTGTTATCGGCGACTCTACCTTCATGCATTCCGGCATGACCGGCTTAGCCAATATCGCCTATAACCAAAGCAACTCTACGGTCATTATTCTGGATAACTCCATCACGGGTATGACGGGTCATCAGCAGAATCCGACTACCGGGTATAATATTAAGGGTGATCCTGCCGGAAAGATCGATCTGGAGAGTCTGTGCCGGGCTATGGGATTTAACCGGGTTGTGGTGGTGGATCCCTATGATCTGGCTGCCTGTGACAAAGCGGTGAAAGAGGAGCTGGCGGCGGATGAACCGTCAGTCATCATAAGCCGCCGTCCCTGCGCGCTTTTGAAGTATGTGAAGCATAATCCGCCTTATCATGTGGATTCAGACAAATGCATCGGCTGCAAGTCCTGTATGCGCCTTGGCTGCCCGGCCATCAGCGTAAAGGAGGGCAAGGCTGTTATTGACGCGACCCAGTGCGTGGGCTGCGGCGTGTGTGCGCAGCTGTGTAAGTTTGACGCATTGAAGGCGTGAGAAGCCGGGTGCGTGGTTTGCGGGCACTCTGAAAAATTGGAGGTACATATCACATGACGAAGAATATCATGATCGTGGGTGTCGGCGGCCAGGGGTCGCTGCTCGCCAGTAAATTATTGGGCCATCTGCTTTTGACAGAGGGTTATGATGTAAAAGTATCTGAGGTTCACGGTATGAGCCAGCGTGGCGGCAGCGTCGTCACCTATGTGCGTTTCGGCGAGAAGGTTTATTCTCCGGTTATCGACAAAGGGCAGGCGGATTTCATCGTTTCCTTCGAAAAGCTGGAAGCGGCCCGCTACATTGAATATCTGAAGGTGGGCGGACGCATCGTAGTCAACACCCAGCAGATCGATCCGATGCCGGTCATCACCGGCGCGGCGGTCTATCCGGAAAATCTGATTGAGAAAATGGAAGCCGCGGGCGCTGTTGTGGATGCCATGGACTGCCTGACGCTGGCCGAACAGGCTGGTTCCGCCAAGGCGGTTAATATCGTGCTTATGGGCCGGTTGTCCCGGTATTTCGATATTCCGGAGGAGAAATGGCAGGCGGCCATCCGCGAGTGCGTGCCGCCGAAGTTTGTGGAGCTGAATTTAAAGGCGTTTAAGCTGGGCCGCGGAGAATAACCGCGGCTTTCGGCCGATGAGCGGCGGAAACAGGGAGCCTTGATTTTGGTGGATTACGGAGACGCCATGTCCGGATGGCATGGTATGTATGATCAAGAAGGAGAATGCGATATGCCGCCTATTTCCGTGATGATTAAACCTGCGTCCGGCAGCTGCAATATGCGCTGCCGGTATTGTTTCTATGCTGATGAGCAGGAAAACCGGGAAGTGAAATCCTATGGGGTCATGTCCTTGGAAACCATGCGTAATCTGGTGGACAAGGCTTTGGATTATGCGGAACACGCCTGCACCTTTGCGTTCCAGGGCGGCGAGCCGACGCTGGCGGGGATTGACTATTTCCGGGAGTTCGTAAAGTATGTGGAGGAACGGAAGCGGAAACAGGAACCGGAGAATCGCCCGGCAGCACGTCTGCAGATCCACTATGCCCTCCAAACGAACGGTTATGCCATCACAGAGGAGTGGGCGCGATTTTTCGCGGAGAACCGTTTTCTGATCGGCGTGTCGCTGGACGGTACGAAAGAGATCCATGACCGCTATCGTCTGGACGCGGCTGGGAAAGGGACGCACCAACGGGTGATGGAGTCCATTGCCCTATTTGAGAAATACAAGGTGGATTTTAATATTCTGACTGTGATTACCGGGCCTTCGGCCCGCCGCGGGCAGAAGATCTATTCCTTCTTCCGGCAGAACCATTTTGATTATCATCAGTATATCGAGTGTCTGGATCCATTGGAGGAGGAGCCGGGCGGCCATGATTATTCCCTGACGCCGGAGCGGCTGGAGCAGTTTTTGAAAAGTACCTTCGACGTCTGGTATCAGGATGTGTCCGGGGGTTATTATGTGTCCAACCGGTATTTTGATAATCTGCTCCTGATGCTCTACGGCCGGGAGCCGGAGAGCTGCAATATGCGGGGCACCTGCGGGATCCAGTGGATCGCGGAGGCGGACGGCGGTATGTATCCCTGTGATTTCTATGTGCTGGATCAGTGGCGGCTGGGAAATGTGAACGAGAACACCTTTGAGGAAATGGATCGCCGGCGCGCTGAGCTGGGCTTTATTCAGGCGTCCATGCGTGTGCCGGAGGAATGCAGATCCTGCCGCTGGGCTGCCCTATGCCGTAACGGTTGCCGCCGGAACCGGCGGCTGGGGGAGAGCGAGGACGGAAAGAATTATTTCTGTTCAGCGTATAAAGGGTTCTTTGAGTATGCGTATCCGAGGCTGGCGGAGCTGGCAAGGAAAGGCGTGGGGAGACCGGGATGGTAAACTTCATCAGGAAGGACGTCAGCCTTTTGCGGTTCACGAGATCCAAAATAGTGTATCCCTGATAGTATAAAGAATGAAATCCATGCGGGCAGGGCGCCGGTGGCGCCCTGCTTGTATCGTATTACGTCAGTTTATATACTTCCCCAAGTATTCTTTCGGCACATACACGGCCACTGTCACCGTACCGTCTTCGTTCAGCAGAGCGGTTTCGAGCTTGGCGCTGCTGAGCATGTCTTCTTCCGACTCGTCTTCTCCAAGACTAAAGTTGCGGCCGATGAATACCATAGTACCGGGCGCGCTGCCTTCCGGAAATACACAGTCCATCCGTATTGTGCCGCTGCTTGCACCGAGACCGTTCAAATCCCAGGAGTAGGAGAATTCATTGTCAGTAACCGGGCAGGTCTGGATCGTCTGTGGAATAGCTGCACAAAGTTCCTGAAGGGCTGCCTGATCGACCAGTGTGCCGTCCGGCGACATCTGGTTCACCCAGTTCTGGAACGCGGAGATGTCTATCCCGTAGACGGAGACGGTTTCCTGTGTGGGCTGGCCGTCTATGCCGCTGCCTGAGACACTGGCGGTTGCGGAGTAGGTCATCCCCTCAAAAGGCGCGTCTTGATTCGATTGGTCGAACGCGTCCAGCCATGCCTGCGCTGCGGCCGGATCAGCGTGAGCGGGATTAAGAGGGAGCGTGAATAGGGCGTTCAGCCCCGGATAGCTTTCATTGCGGGTGATCTCACCGGTTGCTTCATCATACAGAAACGCGTCGTTTGCAAAGAAAGTTCCGTCGTTGACACCGACGTAAACGCCGCGGTCGGCGAACAATTCCACACTGGTTGTTTCCAGAATCCGGTACTGTACGCCTTCAATGACCAGCGCCGAGTAGGAACCCCTTAGGGTGAGCGAGTTGTATTCCCGGGGATTTAAACCCTTTACATAAGGCGAGACGAAAAATGCTTCATCGTCGTATGCGTCGTCGGAGGTAGCCGGCATCGGCGTACCGTCCGCGTGCTCAATGGCTACGACAGTATAGAGGCGGTCGTCTTCCAACGCCAGGTACTGGCCGCTGGATGACAGATAAAAGGTTTTATTGCTGCCGTGATTCAGATAGTCGCTGATATCCTCACCGGAGACGGCGCCTAAGAGTGTGATCCGGTAGCTGCCGTATGTCTGGGATTCGTTGACCAGAACTGCGTCTTCTCCTGTAAATGCTTCCGCCAGCTTCAGATCCCCGTACTTTTCTGCCACTTCGCCGGCGCTGAGGAGGCGCCAGGCGGCGTAAGTGCTGACAGAACCGATGACGAGCACGCAGCAGATTGCGGCTGCGACGGCGGCACGCGCCCGGAGGCGCGGTTTGCGCCGCGCGCTTGTGTCCATGTTTGTATTCATTTTCAAAGTCTCCTTTCCCTGGTGGATGATGCGCTGATTGAGCAGCGCGTCAGGCGTGAAGTCAGGAGAAAGGGCCTGTTTTAATATGTCGTCAAGTTCACGTTTCATCTAAAACCTCCTTTAATTCTTGCGCCAATCGTTTCTTTGCCTTGTGGAGCCTGCTTTTGACAGTTCCCTGCGGAACTTCCAGGACTGCTGCGATCTCAGGGATTTTCATGTCCTCCATGTAGAGCAAAAGTACCGGAATGCGGTAGCGGTTCGGAAGTCTGGCGACTGCCTGTCGGATCGTCTGCGCTTCCTCGCGGGCAATGACCGTGTCGAGCGGGGAAGGTGCGCTGGAGACTGGTTCATCGCCAGGGAATACGCTTGATTCGCGCAGAAGATCCAGCGACATCACAGGCCCGGTAATCCGCTGCCGCAGGGACAGCTTCCGGTATCGGTTCCGCCAAAGGTTCACGGCGACGGACAGCAGGGCGCTTTTGGGATTTTCGTTTGCGTTCAGCCGTTCGGCGATCTCCGCGGCCGTAAGGAAGGTATCCTGATAGAGATCATCGGCTTCCTCACGGCTGCGGGTCAGGTAACAGCAGAAGGAATAGATATCCCTGCCGTACAGCTCGATACAGTTTTCCAGGTCACACATGTGCATAAGCAAGGCTCCTTCATCTTGTACTTGGACGTCCGGGGACAGGATGTCTGCCCTTCATAACTATATTGTAACGGAAAATGGATTTGGTTCACGAAAACACATAAAAAACCGGGAATCCATTTTGATATATGCTCTGTCTGGCAGATAAAGGATATATAAAAATGGATTCCCGCGTTTTTGCGGACTTCATTATGCAAGACCCAGAAGCGCTGCGGCGTTTCCGGAGAAAATAGCGCTTTTTTCGGAGCTTGTAAGCGGCATTCTTTCCATCCGCCCGATGTAATCCGCCTGGTCTTCCCAGGGAGAGTCGGTGGCGAAGAGAACCCGGTCTGTTCCGTGCTTTCTGGTCAGCCGTACAAAATCATCGTCGGCCAGGTTCATGGAGCGGAACGGCGGCTTGTCTGCTTTCGGCCAGGGCGTGACCGGTCCGATGGAAAATGCGGTATCCAGCCATACAGGCGCGCCGGCCAGGTCACGCTCCACCGCGTCCCAACGGGCCCAGCCGCCCATATGGGCCAGCACCAGCCGGTCGGGATGGACTTCTTTCAGTACATGCAGGATCTGGGCGACGGAACAGTAGTCATGTTCATAAATACCGATGTCGATGCCGGAATGGGTGAGAACAATCATGCCCAGTTCATTGGCAAAATCCAGAATCCGCATGACGCGGGGATCGTCGAAATCCACGCCCTGATAGGCTGGGTGGAGCTTGATGCCCGGGATGCCGGCGTCTTTGAGCCGTCTTAATTCCCGGCGAAAGTCCTCGTATTCCGGGTGAATACCGCCGAAAGTGATGATGCCCTGGGCCCGAAGCTCCTCCTGCTGGGCAATCAGGGAAGAGTTTACCTTCTCCACCTGGCCGGCGTAGGTCATCACCGGCAGATTGACAGACCACTTCACATTGGCTCTTTTCATGGAAGCCGCAAGGTCATCTGCGGAGCCGTCAGTGAAGGGGGCGCTGCAGGATCTTGCCGCCAGCTTCTCCACGATGCCGGCAGATACTTTCTTAGGAAATGTATGCGTATGGAAATCAATGATCATCTGGGATTCCCCCTTTTGTTTATTTCTGTATCCGGATTTTGCTGCGGACAGAAGATTGTTTTATGGCTGTACCGCAGAACTGATTTTATCATAGGGTAATTTTGCGGGAAAGTCAATCATTTGGCTTAGGATAACGACATATGTATAAAACAGCAAAGCACAATGTAGCTGCTCGGGATGTATTTTGAAACGGACGCAGGAACGGACAAATCTTGGTCAGTCGGGGCAAACTGGGAAAGGAGCCGGATTATGCTGAATGGTATCTGGGCATTCATGATTCTTGCAGGGATTGTCTGGGCCGCTCTTCATGGCAATATTGCGGCTGTGACCCAGGGACTTCTGAGTTCTGCCGCCGACGCGGTCAGCCTCTGCGTCACTATGCTGGGCGTTGTTTCCATGTGGAACGGCATTCTGAAGATCGGCGAACGGTCAGGGCTGATTGATCAGCTGGCCGGCAGAATGGGACCGGTTCTGCGGTTTTTGTTCCCGCGTCTTCCGGAAGATCATCCGGCCAGGCGTTCCATTGCGGTGAACATGATTGCCAATGTTCTGGGGCTGGGCTGGGCTGCCACGCCTGCAGGCCTGCAGGCGATGAAGGAGCTGGCGCAGCTGGAGGAGAAACGGCAGCCGGAAATCCGCAGCGGCGCAGCGAGCCGCGAGATGTGTACCTTTCTCATTATCAATATTTCCTCACTGCAGCTGATACCGGTGAATATGATTGCCTATCGCAGCCAGTACGGCAGCGCCGCCCCAACGGCGATTATCGGGCCTGCGGCCGCGGCCACGGCGGTGAGTACGCTGACAGCGGTTGTGTTCTGCAGGATAATGGATCGGAGAAGCAGGTGATTCTATGAAGGTTATCCTTTATCTTTCTGATTATATAATTCCCTTTGTCATTTTCTATATTGTCGCGTTTGGCATGTTAATGCGCAGACCGGTTTACGATGATTTCGCGGAGGGGGCGAAGGAAGGGGCAAAAACCGTGTTCGGTATTCTTCCCACGCTGATAGGGCTGATGACCGGGGTGGGCGTGCTGCGGACTTCCGGTCTTCTGGATGCGGTAAGCGGGGCGCTTGGCAGATGGACGCAGGCGGCGGGACTGGCGCCGCAGCTCCTGCCGGTGGCGATTGTAAAGCTGTTCTCCTCCGGCGCGGCTACAGGTCTGGCACTGGATATCTTTAAGAATTATGGCCCGGATTCCCCGTTGGGATTGGCCGTGTCGCTGATGCTCAGCAGCACGGAGACCGTGTTTTATACCATGAGTATTTATTATCTGTCAGTGAATGTGAAAAAGACGCGCTATACGCTTCCGGGGGCGCTTTTGGCGACAGCAGCCGGGATTGCGGCAAGTATATTTCTGGCGGGGAGGATGTAAAGAGGAAAATTCTGGCGGAAATTTGTAAGAAAACTATAAGGAATAAATGGTTGCAGGGAATACGGAAATCGTGTATAATCGGTTCGAAGCGGTTTCAAAAACGAGGAGGACTGAGAATTATGAGAAATAAGAATAGGTGGATAATAGCAGCGGGTATATTGGCTTTGACGGGCGCGCTGGCGGCCTGCTCGCCGACAACGACGACCCCGGATGATCTGGCAGGAACTACAGCTTCCGATGATGAGGAGCTGTATGAGATAAATCCGGCGGATTTGCTGGACATGGCTTTTGTTTTCCGCGATAATAACGGCACCTTCGAGCGCGTGACAGTTGAATTGGAGACGGTGGACGAGCAGGTGCTCGTGGACAAGCTGATTGAATACGGTGTGCTTGACGAGGGAACGACCGTGAAATCCTTTAAGATTAAGGAAACGGAGCTGGATGAGGATGCAGCTTCCGCGGGTCCTGGAGGCCCAGGCGGTCCTGGGGGAAAGGCAGTCGAAAGGTACGGAACTCTGGATTTGTCCCAGGTTCCGGAATGGACGGCAGAGAAGGAAGCGCTGATGCTGAAATGTATTGGCAACACTTACGTGGATAACTTCCAGTTGGACGGTCTGAGACTTTTAGTTAATGGAAAGAATTATTCCGGAGCGAGCATTACGCTGGGGGACGATGACTACCTGGAGTATGAATCCGGATATGAGAATGTATCGGAGTAATTGTCGAAAGATAAAGAAGAAATCATGCAGAAAGAGCGCCGGGGAGGCGCTCTTTTTGATCATTATCACTGCATTGACTGGGTTAGAAGCCATACCTGAAATTCATCCCGGATGACTGTAAACGGCGCGGGGCCTGTATCCAGGAGGAACTGGTGAAAATCTTTAAGCGAGAAACCGTCGCCCAGCTGTTCTTTTGCCTGATCCCGCATCTGTATGATTTCCAGGTAGCCCACGTAGTATTCCAGATAATTGACCGGTGCGTTAAGCATCGCGTTATAGATGGTATCCACAAGACCGTCCTCGCTGACGTCAAAATACGGCGCCAGCAATTCCTGAATCTGTTCGCGTGTCCAACCGAAATAATTGATATTGATGTCGATGAGGGCATGAAGTCCCAGGTTGGCGGAAGCATTGCGGGCAAGCAGCTCGCCAAGAGCCGGGGAGAGACCGTTATCTGTGGTATAAGAGTAATTTTCCACATAGGAGGCCCAGCCTTCACTGTAGCTTGTGAAGGAGATAATCTTTCTCAGATCGCTGCCGCAGTGGGAGAGAAAGTAAGTATTCTGGTACATATGGCCGGGAATTCCCTCATGGGCCAGCGTGGAATAAAGCGCCTGAGCGGCCGAGGTACTGTCCGGATTAATATAGATAGTGCAGTTGCTGTAGTCGTCGATCGGCGGCACCAGGAAGAATGCCGGTCCCAGTGTGTCGGACAGCTCATCAGGAACATATTTGGTCACATAGCTGCATTCCGCGGTTTCCGGGAAATCTTCCGCGGTCTGTTCTTTCAGATGCGTCAGAATCTGTTCGGGTTCCGTATAGGAAAAGGCGTAATTGTCGATTTGATCTACGACTTCCGGATGCGCGTGGATGATGTCCGTCATGGCGGCCAGATCGCTGTCGATCTGCTGGGAAACTGCATCCCTCAGCGTTTCGATGCTCTCATAGGTGGTGCCGATCGACGATGTCACCAGATATTCATAGTAGCGCTGGCCTTCCGGGTAATAGTAAAGTCCCTGATTGTTGGTGCAGGTGCCTTTAAGGGCGGTAAGGCCGGAAGTCAGAAGTTCGTAGGCGGGGATAAAGTGCTGCTCCACTGCAGCCAGATTCTTCGTTTTGTAGGCATCCCGCTCCTCATCGGAAAGTCCGTCAAAGGCTTCGATGCGCTGGTCAAACGTTGCGGTCATAAAATTCTGATCTGCCGGCAGCATATAAGCCGAGCATTCCGTGACGATCTGATCTGTACAGGCATCCGTCATGAAGAGTCCGGCGCTGGATTTTTCCTGTTCGAATTTTAGAATCTGCGCATAGTAAGTGTCAATCGTGGAAAGCAGCGTCAGATAATCGTCGATGTCTTTTTGGCTGCGGAAAGCGAATTCAGCCAGAAGAATCGGAAGCTGGGCCTGGACGCCGTTGGAAGGAAGCAGAGGCTGATAGTAGAGTTCCAGTCCGTCTCCGCTTTCCTCCAGCCGGAGGGCCTCTTCCATAATCCGGTAAGTCAGCTTGCGGTCGTTGTCGAGAGACTGACTGGGGATTTCGCGCAGTTCTTTCTGAAATTCCTGCTGCGCTGCGCGCGCCTGGCGCATCGCTTCCAAAGAAAAATCACCGAAGCCGACGGTGTAATCGGTAATACCGTACGCCTCCGGATCAATGAACGAGTAGTGAAGATTCAGAAAGGAATCGCTCAGCTGATCTCTCAGAAAACGCGAGCACCAGTCGTCAAAGGCAGTCTGAGCCTGCGAAACGGCCGGTGTCTGTGTTTCTTCCGGGTTTGTATGGTGCGGCTCCGGCGTCGGCTCCGGTGTCATGCCGGTGCGCGAACAGGCGGAAAGGAAAAAGACAAAAAGGCAGCAGAGCAGGCAGAGCGCCGACCGGCACGCCGCCGCACGGGAGCGTATGTATTTTTGAAACAGTTTGTTCATGGTTAAACCCTCCATTTTTATAGTATAATTTATATTGCCTGGTTTGACAACTCATGAAAAAAGATTGACGAAAGCCATGAAAAAGGGTACACTGAATGTAAACGTCCGGCAGCGGAGCCGGTGAAAACCGGAAGAGGATCGGAGCGAATAAAATACAGGAGATATCCGCTGCCTCAGCCGACAGTAACGTTAAAAGGAGAATCGAATATGTGCGACAAATGTAAGAAACCATATTATATTACGACAGCCATCGCCTACACCTCCGGCAAGCCCCATATCGGCAATACTTACGAGATTGTACTGGCGGACAGCATCGCCCGCTATAAGCGCGCCCAGGGCTACGATGTCTTCTTCCAGACCGGCACTGACGAACACGGCCAGAAGATTGAGCTGAAGGCTCAGGAAGCCGGGGTGACGCCGAAAGAGTTCGTGGACGGCGTGGCCGCGCAGATCAAATCCATCTGGGATTTGATGAACACTTCCTATGACAAATTTATCCGCACGACGGACAAGGATCATGAGATCCAGATCCAGAAGGTGTTTAAGAAAATGTACGACCAGGGAGACATTTACAAGGGCTATTATGAGGGCCTGTACTGTACGCCCTGCGAGTCCTTCTGGACCGAATCCCAGCTGGTGGACGGCAAATGTCCTGACTGCGGCCGTGAAGTGAAGCCGGCCAGGGAGGAAGCGTATTTCTTCCGTATGAGCAAGTACGCGGACAGGCTGATCCAGTATATCAACGACCATCCGGAGTTTATCCAGCCGGTATCCCGCAAGAATGAGATGATGAATAATTTCCTGCTTCCGGGCCTGCAGGATCTGTGTGTGTCCAGGACTTCGTTCACCTGGGGCATCCCGGTAACCTTCGACCCGAAACATGTGACCTACGTGTGGCTGGACGCGCTGACCAACTACATCACCGGTCTCGGTTACGACTGCGATGGCAACAGCTCCGAGCGGTTTAAGAAATACTGGCCGGCGGATCTGCATCTGATCGGCAAAGACATTATCCGCTTCCATACGATCTACTGGCCGATTTTCCTGATGTCGCTGGGCCTGCCGCTGCCGAAGCAGGTGTTTGGTCATCCGTGGCTGATGATGAGCGGCGGCAAGATGAGCAAGTCCAAGGGCAATATCATTTACGCCGACGACCTGGTCCGGTTCTTTGGCGTGGACGCGGTGCGCTACTATGTGCTGCATGAGACGCCGTTTGACAATGACGGCAACGTAGCCTGGGATTTGATTGTGGAGCGGTATAATTCCGATTTGGCCAATATCCTGGGGAACCTGGTGAGCCGGACTATTTCCATGACCAATAAGTATTTCGGCGGCGTTGTGAAGAAGACCGGCGTATCGGAAGAGATGGATGCGGATCTGAAGACGACGGTACTGGAGGCCGTGAAGAAAGTGGACGCGAAGATGGAGGAGCTGCGGGTAGCGGACGCTATCACAGAGATCTTCGGAATCTTCCGCCGCAGCAATAAGTATATCGATGAGACGACACCGTGGGCTCTGGCGAAGGATGAGGCGAAAAAAGACCGGTTGGCGGAGGTGCTTTACAACCTGACAGAGGCTATCACGATCGGCGCCTCTCTTTTGGAGCCGTTTATGCCGGAGACTTCGAAGAAGATTCTGGGGCAGTTAAATACCGAAAAGCGTGAGCTTTCCCAGATGGGCGAATTCGGACTGTACCCGGACGGCAATCAAGTGACGGAGAAGCCGGAGATCCTGTTCGCCAGACTGGACGTGAATGAGATCATGGAGAAGGTGAACGCCATGAACGCGGAGCGGGAGGCGCAGGCGGCTGAGAGCGCGGATGACGGCGCGGCAGCCCGGGAAGCCAAAACCGGTGCGGCGGGGAGAACCGCGGGAGCAGAAGGCACTGCGGCCGGGGAAGCCGCCACAGATACAACGGTCATCGAGGCCAAGCCGGAGATCACTTATGACGATTTTGCAAAGCTTCAGTTCGCGGTCGGCGAGATTATCGCCTGTGAAGAAGTGAAGAAGTCGAAAAAGCTTCTTTGCAGCCAGGTGAAGATCGGCAATGAGGTTCGTCAGATTCTGAGCGGGATTAAATCTCATTATACACCGGAGCAGATGGTGGGCAAGAAGGTTATGGTTCTTATGAATCTGGCTCCCCGCAAGATGGCGGGGCTGGAATCCCAGGGCATGCTCCTGTGCGCAGAAGATGCGGAAGGCAATCTCGCACTGATGACTCCGGAGAAGGATATGCCGGCAGGCTCCGAGATTTGCTGACCCCATAATACGATATTTTATAAAGAAATGCGCCGGTATTCGGCGGAAAGGCCCGGATTCCATGAAGATTTCCGGGCCATTTCTGATTTCCATGCGAGCGGAGCGCCGGTGAAGCGCTGCCCATATTTCCATGCGAACAGAGCGCCGGTGACGTTCTATTCGTATTCCTATGCAGGAAACTGTTTGCCCGCGGCCAGGTTTTGTGCTAAACTGGGCATAGCGAATATGAAACGGAGCAAAGGCGGGCTGTGCGGCGCAGCGCGAAGACCATGGAAAGGATAAGCGGATCATGGAAATGATCGCGGCGGAACAGAAGAAGTGGAGGAAGATAGATGGAGACCGATAAGGAACAAATTATGATGCCGGAGCAGCCGGAGGAATCGGAGCAGCCGGAAGAGCCGGAACAGCCGGAATTGCTGGAACAGCCGGAATTGCCGGAGCAGCCGAAGCGCAGGCGCTTTCAGGTCCTGAACGGCAATGCTTTGAAGATAATTGCGCTTACCCTCATGATAATCGATCACATTGGTGCTGCTGTTTTGGAGCTGGGCGTCATAGAAGGGTACAACATGGGGACGCTTGCCATAAGCTATGAGGCGGCAATGTTCTGGTGGTATGCGGACAGTGTCCTGCGGGCAGTTGGACGCTTATCCTTTCCGATCTACTGTTTTCTGATCACAGAGGGATTTACGCACACGCACAATGTGAAGAAGTATGCTTTGCGTATGGGTATTTTTGCCCTGTTGTCAGAGATCCCGTTTGATCTGGCTTTTTATCAGAGCATGTGGTATCCGGGGCACCAGAATGTGTTTTTTACACTGCTTCTGGGAATTTTGGCGCTGTCAGTGGTCGATTATTATGAAAAAAGGCAGAACCGATGGATCGGTCTTGTGGCTGCCTTTGGTTTCATAATGCTGGGCGATGTGCTGCACACGGATTATGGCGCGTTCGGCGTGTTTTTCATTGTGGCCTTATATGCGTTCCGAAACTGTCTGTGGCTGCAGACTGTGGTCGGCTGTGTGTTGGTTGCCTGGGAAACGACGGCGCCTCTGGCGTTTATCCCAATCCGGATGTATAACGGAGAACGCGGCCGGCTGCGTCTGAAATATGCTTTCTATGCGATCTATCCGGTACATCTGCTGATTTTATATGCCGTCTGCAGGGCCATACGCTGATGCGGTCTCGCAGAAGACGGATGAGGAGCGATATGATATTTGACACGCATGCGCATTACGATGATGACGCGTTTCAGGAAGACAGAGAGGAACTGCTGGGCGGTCTTCGGGCCGCGGGAATTGGCACAGTAGTGAATGTGGGGGCCAGTATAGCGTCCACGAAGACCAGTATTGCGCTTGCGGAGAGCCATCCGTTCATCTATGCGGCGGCAGGCGTCCACCCCAGCGAATCGGCTGAGCTTGATGAGGAGCGGATGAAATGGCTTGAGGAAATGTGTGCCCGTCCGAAAGTGGTTGCTGTCGGCGAAATCGGTCTGGATTATCATTGGGACGAACCGGACAGGGAGGTGCAGAAGCACTGGTTCCGGCAGCAGATTGGGCTGGCCCGGAAGGTGAAGCTGCCGATCATTGTCCACAGCCGCGACGCCGCCAAAGACACGATGGATATCATAAAGGAGGAGAAGGCGGCGGAGACGGGAGGCGTAATCCACTGCTTTTCCTACGGTATTGAAGTTGCCAGGGAATATCTGAATATGGGCTTTTATTTGGGTATCGGCGGTGTGCTGACGTTCAAAAATGCCCGGAAACTAAAGGAAGTCGTGGCGTATATGCCTCTGGAGCGGCTGCTTTTGGAGACGGACTGTCCGTATATGGCGCCAACGCCTCATCGGGGAGAACGCAATTCATCGCTGTATCTTCCATATGTAGTGCGGGCGGTCAGCGAGATCAAGGGAGTTCCGGAGGAAGACGTTATCGCGGTGACGGAGGCGAACGCGCGGCAGATGTATCGGCTGAGTCATATCGGGTAAAGAAGCGATCCTGGCCGGAAAGAATGCACAGAGAAAGGATTTTGGAGTATGCCGACGCTTGGCAATCCGAAGAACACGATTGGGATCATTCAAAAATATAATTTTATGTTTCAGAAAAAATTCGGCCAGAATTTTCTGATTGATACGCATGTCCTTGATAAGATCATTCGGGCGGCGGAAGTAACGAAGGAAGACTGCGTTCTGGAGATTGGCCCCGGGATCGGCACCATGACCCAGTATCTGGCGGAAAACGCCGGCCATGTCGTGGCTGTGGAGATCGACGAGAATCTGATACCGATTCTCCAGGAGACGCTGGCCGATTATGATAATGTGACGGTTCTGCAGGCAGATATTCTGCATGTGGATATCGGCGCGCTGGCGCGGGAGTATGGCGGGGGAAGGCCGCTTAAGGTCGTGGCGAACCTGCCCTATTATATCACGACTCCGATCATTATGAGTCTTCTCGAAGGCAAGGCGCCGGTTGACAATATTACGGTCATGGTTCAGAAAGAGGTGGCTGACCGGATGCAGACGGGCCCCGGAAGCAAGGATTACGGAGCTTTGTCTCTGGCGGTGCAGTATTATGCGGAGCCGTATATCGTGGCGAATGTGCCGCCTAATTGTTTTCTGCCGCGTCCGGCCGTGGGATCCGCGGTGATCCGACTTAAGAAATGGCCGCGTCCGGCTGTGGAGGTGCAGAATCCGGAGCTGATGTTTAAGCTGATCCGCGCTTCCTTCAACCAGAGACGGAAAACGCTTCTGAACGGTCTTGGCAATGCTGCGGAGCTGCCTTTTTCCAAGGAAGAGATTGCGTTGGCCATTGCGGAATGCGGTCTTGAACCGTCTGTCCGCGGAGAGACTCTGACGCTTAAGGAGTTCGCGGCGCTGGCGGATGTGCTGGCAGGACATGAAGAAGCGTCATAGAGACTGAAATTCAGGCAAGATCAATGGAGAGATAAGCTAGGAGGAATCAGTTATGTTAGGAATTATCGGTGCGATGGCGCAGGAAGTCGCGGCACTTAAGAATGCCATGGAGCATGTGGAGATTCGTACCATAGCGGGAATGGAATTTTACAGGGGAACGATCTCCGGCAGAGATGTGGTAGTGGTGCGTTCCGGTATCGGTAAGGTGAACGCGGCGGTCTGCTGTCAGGTTCTGGCGGATCATTACGGTGTGGACGCGGTGATCAATACCGGTATTGCTGGTTCCCTGCGGGCGGAGATTAATATCGGAGATATTGTATTATCCTCGGACGCCCTGCAGCATGACATGGACGCTACCGGTTTCGGATATCCGGTCGGCATAATTCCGCAGATGGATGTGTCGGTTTTTCCGGGCGACGCGGCGCTGATTCAGGCGGCGAAGACAAGCTGCGAGAGGGTAATTCCGGAGATTGGTGTTCACATCGGCCGTGTGGTCAGCGGCGATCAGTTTATTTCAGATAAAGAGAAGAAAAATTGGCTGACAAAGACATTTGCGGGATACTGTACCGAGATGGAGGGCGCCGCCATTGCACAGACGGCGTACCTGAATGGAATTCCGTTTCTGATCATCCGCGCGATCTCGGACAAGGCGGATGATTCCGCGGAGATGGATTACGGAGAGTTTGAGGCGAAGGCGATTGAACACAGCGTAAAGCTGATGCTGGATTTAATACAAAGCTAGACAGATATTTTGCAGCCGCCTCATATTTATTTTTAACCTGTTCAGAATCGTTTCCTGTCGCTATTTGACGAACGATTCTAGGCTCTCTCAACTTCCCAAACGGAAATTTACCCGCTATAATGAATGACGTTAACCGGACATGCGGATCGGACATCGATGAGCGCGCAAGTGATGGCAGAGAACGACGTGGACGGCGGAGCAGTTTATCCATTATAGAAAGGGGAGTTTTACAATGATGTTGCAAATCCTGGAATCTGGACAGGCATTGTACGCACTGGCGGCCGTCTGTGTGCTGGGTATTCTGGCCAGACTGACAGCCCGCACGCTTTACCGAAGATTGATCAGAGAAACGGATAACATGGCACTGACGAAAAACCGTTATCTGCGGGAATTTAAGCAGAAGGCGGAGAATACATACAGACTGAATCAGGGAATCCATAACACTCAGGCATATCTGGAAAAACAGCTGACGGCGTATCGTTTTCTGGGTATTACGCTGAATGGCTGGACCAATCTGGCCGGTCAGATGACTGTGCTTTGCTTTCTTTTGGGAGGCGCGGGCTCCTTCCTCTCATACTGGTATCGGTGCGACAGCTACTATATTGTGCTGTACGCGTCTGCCGGTATCCTGATGGGGCTTTTGACGCTGTTTTTGGATATCGGCGTGAATTTATCGGAAAAGAGATTACAGCTGCTCTGCGTGATGCAGGATTATCTGGAGAATTCGCTGTTTAACCGTCTGGCCAGGGAAACTGCGGCGGCCATGGACCGCGGCGTGCAGGACGATCCGTCTGTGGGATCCGTGCAGACGGGACCGAGAGCCGTGAGCCGGGGCGTCAGGGATAATAGAAGCGACGGCCGTGATGGAGACAGCGCAGCCAGAGAGGTCGGCGGCGTTGGAATCCGCGGCAGCATCCGCAGCATTGCCCGCGGCAGGGCAGCAGACGGCGATGGCAGCGGGGCAGACGGTGAGGAACGGGAAGAGAGTCTGCGGTTGGCAGAACGAAACAGCGAAATCGCCAGGGGAGCACGGCGCAGCGAGCGTGTCGGGAGAAAGAGCCAGACGAAGGTTCCGGAGGGTGAAGCAGGCGCGGAGAGAGGCCGGTTGGCGCCGGATGAACTGAGGCGCAGTCTGGAACAAATTGCAGCCAGCCGCGAGAAAAGCCGGTCCGACAGCGGCTGGCTTAAGGAACTGTCGTCGGACGAGCTGGAACTGGTGGGAGAAATTCTGCAGCAGTATCTGGAGTAGTGTTTACAAAAACTGCATATTTTTATCGCAAAAAAGGACAGACTATGTTATACTGTATCCAGAGGCCCAAGGGTTCGGCGCGGATGCCTTTTGACAGTATGCAGGCGCAGATGTCCGTCAGGGCAGAAGCCGGGACCGGAAGCCGCAGTTAACCACAGGCACTACCTGACAATATGATAAAAGGAGAGTGTATAACCATGGGAAGAGAAGTAACGTTTGATTATTCGAAGACAGCCGGATTCATTTCCGCGGAAGAAATCGCGAACATGAAAGCGTCCGTGATGTGCGCAAAGGGCGTTCTGACCGCGAAGTCCGGCGCGGGCAATGATTTCCTGGGATGGATCGATCTGCCGGTTGATTATGACAAGGAAGAATTCGCGCGGATCAAGAAGGCGGCGGCCAAGATTCAGAGCGATTCCGACGTGCTTTTGGTCATCGGCATCGGCGGCTCCTATCTGGGAGCGCGGGCAGCCATCGAATTTCTGAGCCACAGCTTCTACAATGTGCTTGATAAGGCGGACCGGAAGACGCCGGAGATTTATTTCGTAGGCAACAGCATCAGCAGCAAGTATATTAAAGACCTGCAGGATGTACTGAAGGGGAAGGATTTCTCCATTAATATTATCTCCAAGTCCGGCACCACCACTGAACCGGCCATTGCGTTCCGTGTGTTCAAAGAGATGCTGATCGAGAAGTACGGCAAAGAAGAGGCCAATAAGCGTATTTACGCGACCACGGACAAAGCGAGAGGCGCCCTGAAGAGCCTGGCGAACCAGGAGGGCTACGAGAGCTTCGTAGTACCGGATGATGTGGGCGGCCGTTTTTCGGTTTTGACGGCGGTAGGTCTTCTCCCGATCGCGGTCAGCGGCGCGGATATCGATCAGCTGATGGCAGGCGCGGCTTACGGACGTGAGAAGGCGCTGAATACTCCCTACGAGGAGAACCCGGCGCTTCTGTACGCGGCAGTCCGCAACATCCTGCTTCGGAAAGGCAAACAGGTTGAGATCGTGGCCAATTATGAGCCAAGCCTTCATTATGTTTCCGAGTGGTGGAAGCAGCTCTACGGTGAGAGCGAAGGCAAGGATCAGAAGGGCATTTTCCCGGCAGCGGTTGATTTAACGACCGACTTACACTCCATGGGACAGTTTATCCAGGACGGTGCGCGCATTCTGTTCGAGACCGTGATCTGCGTGGAAGAGTCCGAGGCGGAAGTAGTGCTTAAGAAGGAAGACATCGATACAGACGGCATGAATTACCTGGCCGGCAAGACCGTTGACTTTGTCAATAAGAGCGCAATGAACGGCACAATCCTGGCCCATACGGACGGGCATACGCCAAACCTGAAGGTGAACGTGCCGGCGCAGGACGCTTACAGTTTAGGCCAGCTGTTCTATTTCTTCGAGTTCGCATGCGGTGTCAGCGGCTACCTGCTGGGCGTGAATCCGTTCAACCAGCCAGGCGTCGAGAGTTATAAGAAGAATATGTTCGCGCTTCTGGGCAAGCCCGGCTATGAGGCGGAGAGGGAAGCGCTGCTGAAGAGACTGTAAGGTTGACAGAGGAGTCATTCGGAGCGATAATAAAGGGCAGCTGCGCAGGACTTGGAGAGGGATTAGGTTCCCCGCGAGATCCTGTGCAGCCGCCCGATTTTGCTTAGTCCTGCGGTCCCTGATACTGAGAACTGCCAAAGCCCAGAATCAGCGTGAAGATGTTCCCCAGCAGGAGCAGACCGATGGCGAAGCCTATTCCGTGGCCATAAGCCTTGGAAAGCTTAATCTGAAGCAGAATCGTGATTATCATGGAGACAAACGAAGCGGCCATACCGACAATCGAGATCCAGCCATCGCTGGTTGCCAGGAGCATACCGGCAAAAGAACAGGCAAGACTTACCCAGAACATGTACGGATTCTTCCAGGAGATCCGATAAAGAACGTACTGATTGTAAATCGGGATGATGGACTTCCAACCGGGCTGTCCGGCCTTGGTGAAAATTTTCCAGTAGGCAATGACCAGCAGTACATATAGGAAGAGAACAATCAGCAAATATGTACCTAATACAGCTAAAAGAGCGGCAGCTAAAGTACCTTCCATAACAGTTTCCTCCTTGTGGAAAGTTTTATGAATTTCTTTTATCTTATACCTATTCGAAAAATTTGTCAAACATTATTCGCGAATATTGTTAATAATGCGATATAATCTGCGGATGGCAGATAGTTACTCTTCGATCACCTGAATTTCCAGATAATCAAATGGGATCTGTTCGATGAAATGATCCTGGCCGAAACGGGTACGGGATCTGCGTTTGAATTCAGCTATATTTGCATCCAGCCAGATGGGTTTGCCGAGATCGAGGGCGTAACAGATCTCATCCAATGCCTGGAAGACCATCTGCGTCCGGGACAGACTGTAATCATTGATGGAAATAGTAATATCCTTTGCTACCTTGTTGCTTTTTATCAGTTTTCCCCACATACGAAACATCAAAAACCCCCCTTTCAGAGTCAACATAGCATGTCGACGGCCTGTTGTCAAGTCTGTTTGCCGGAAGATGCCGGTCAGTAAAGGGAAAGTCTTGTAAATTGTCAGATTTTGAGTTATACTTCCCTGTAGAAGAAATGTGTGCGGCGCCGGCAGGCGAAAGGGGGATCGCATATGAATGGAATCGTGAATTATGAAATGTTTTTGCAGCAGGCGAAGACAGAGGTAATGAATCTTCACGCGCTGGAAGCGCGCAGGGATCAGACAGAGCTTGAGCTGCGCCAGGATAAGAAGAATCTGGAGGCGGAGAAGAAGGCGACGGAGAACGAGATCCGTCGGGTGACGAAGACAAAGCGCGAAGAGGCGGTCGCAGAGTATGACAAAGAGATTTCGAAGGGACAGGAACGCCTGCGGAAGGCCAAAAGCAAGCGGGAAACGGCCAAGGGAAAGGGAGTGAAGGACCGCATCGCGGATGAAACCGCGCAGCTTCGTGAAAATAATGAGGAAATTATGAGGGAAATTCAGGCGCTGTTTAAGAAAAATCAGGTGTCGGCGCTGTGCAACACAAAGGGATATTATGCCCTGTATTATCCGCACTCATTGGGGGAGTATCTGATTCTGTTTCTGACGGTGGCGGTCTGCTTTTTGGCGGTTCCGGGCGGTCTGTATCTGCTTCTGCCGGTAAAGCATGTAATTTGGCTGGTGCTCATTTACATCGGCTGTTTTCTGCTGTTTGGAGGACTTTATGTCCTGGTGGGATACTTTACGCGGGATGACCATACCCAGGCGCTGAGGGCCGGGAGGCAGCTGCGTGATCAGATTCACGGCAACAACAAAAAGATTCGCAAAATCAAGCGGTCGATTCGAAAGGATTCCAACGAGGAGATGTATAATCTGGGAGCCTATGATGATGAGATTGCTAAAATCCAGCAGGAACTGTCGGATGCCGAGGCCCGGAAGGAGGAGGCCCTGAACACATTTGAGACGGTCACGAAGAATATCATTTCCGACGAGATTACCGTCAATCACAAGGCAAAGATTGATGAGCTGACGGCCCTCTGCAATCAGGATACGGAGCAGCTGCAGGGGCTGGAGGCGGAGATTCAGGACAAGAACAAGCTGCTCGAGGAACGCTATACGCCGCAGGTCGGAAGAGAATTCCTGACGGAGGCGCGCCTGGATGCACTTATGGAAATTCTGAAGAGGGAGAATATTACAAGTCTGAGCGAAGCGATCAAGGAGTATCGGCAGACTCACGCATAATCCCCGCTGTGCCCGTCTATAATAGAGATAGGAATCGGACGGGGTGGACGAAATGGAAATCGGAAGACAGAAAGCTCCCTTAAACCGAAGGGAGCTTTATTATTTTGATACCGCGGAGGAGTTTGAGCCGGTAAAGCTGGCGGCACGGCTTTACCTGATGATACGGGAAGAACTGAAATATGAGAAAAAGACAAATGTGCTGATCCTCTGCATCGGTACGGACCGGTCAACCGGGGACAGCCTGGGGCCGCTGATTGGGTATCATCTGCGCAGGAGGGGGCTTAGGCATATTCAGGTACTCGGAACGATATACAGACCGATCCATGCCATGAATCTTCGCGAGACGACGCGCCTTTTAAAGCAGTATTATCCGAATCACCTGATTGTGGCCGTGGACGCTTCTGTAGGGGCCGGAAACCGTGTGGGCTGCGTCACCCTTGGCCGCGGAGCCATTCGTCCGGGGCTGGGCGTTTGCAAGGAACTGCAGCCGGTGGGTGATCTCTTTATTACGGGTATCGTCAGCAGCGGGGGCGTGGGCGATCCTCTGATGCTGCAGAGCATCCGCCTCGGTACCGTAATGCAGATGGCGGAATGCATCAGCGAGAGCATTTGTCTTGTCGAAAAATTATGGGACAGAGCTGCGCTGGTTTGACAGATTCTGCGCTCCGGCCGTGCTATGATAGTTCAGGTAACAGAATGAACGGCGGGGTGAGTTTATGGGAGATCTGTATAATCCATTTCCCAGGCTGCCGAAAAATATCCGGCAGGTCGGGGAGAGAGACCAGACAGTGCGGCTGTATCTGGAAGACTATGTAAATACGTATTTGAAGCGGCTTTACCCAAAGGGCGGACAAGATCTGCGGGTGGGCGTGCTCCTGGGAACGGCGGAGGAGCGGGACGGGATACCGTTCCTGTTCGTGGATGGAGCCATGGAAGTGGAAGATGTGACGGATCAGGGAGAGAAAGTCCAGTTTACGGAAACGGCCTGGAAGAAGACTTACCAGACGATGGAGCAGATGTTCCCCAAACGGGTGATTTTGGGGTGGTTTTTGTGCGGAAATCATGGATGTACGCTGAGCCCGTTAAATTATTGGAAGGAGCATGGAAAATATTTTGCGGGAAAGAATCAGCTGATGTACTTAAACGGCGGTTTGGACGGCGAGGAGGCCGTTTATGTGGCGTCGGAGGAAGGGTTTTGCCGGCTGCGGGGATACAGCATTTATTATGAGCGGAATCAGATGATGCAGGATTATATGGTTCTGCGAAAAGATGTGCGGCGGGTGGAAACAGGAACCGGCGATACGGTGATCCGTGATTTCCGGCAGCGTATGGAGGAGAACAAGAGTCAGGTAACGGCGCGGAGAGGCACGGTGCGGGTGCTGAGCGGTCTTTGTACCGTGCTGGGGATTATGGTGCTTGCAGGCGGCGTTACCATGGTGAATAATTATGAGAAGATGAAGGAAATGGAGGCAGTTTTGGCGTCTGCTCTTCCGGCAGGACTGCAGCTGGAGACGCAGGAGAAGGATAGCGGTACTGAAGGTTCGCCGCTGAAAGACGGACAAGCCAGCCAAGTGGTAGTCGAGGAGATTAAAGGCGGTCTGCACCTGGCCGCGGATACAGAGACGGCAGGTACGGAAGGCGAAGGGACTGCAGCGAACGGCCCGGGACTTCCGATTACACCGGCTGAAAGCGCGGGGATGGACGAAGGGGCGCAGGAAGGAAAAGGCGGCAGTGCGGCAGACGGCGCGTCGGGGACTTTGGACGGAGCGGAAACTGCGGCAGATGGCGGGACAGGCCTTGAAAGCGGCGGGCGGACAGAGGAGACCGGCGTGAGCGCGGCTGCGGCCGGGGGCCAAAGCGCAGAGGAAGGAGTTTCTGACGGCTCTTCATCCTCGGACGGAGAAGCGCCGGAATATACGCCTGCACAGGAAGCGGCGGCGGGACAGCGGCTTTATCTCGTGCAGCCGGGCGATACCCTCTATGGCATTTGTCTGGAATGTTATGGGGACGGCAGCCGCATGGACGAGATCTGCCGTCTGAATGGACTGGAAGATGTAGATAAGATTACGGCCGGACAGAATTTAATTCTTCCTTAATTGGGAAATGTATGGTATAATGTCCACGTCAGCCGTAAGCAGTGTGAAGAGGCTGATGAAGAAGGTGCGCTTCGTAGTCATGGCATAAACAGAACGACGCAGCTGACGTGTGTTTGAGCCGACGACGACCTCCATCAGGGAGAACCAAGGATGAGCGATTCAAGTTCTGCAAACAGAGAATATAAAAAGAATCAGCTGCGCAGCCGCATGATCACGACTGGGCAGCCAAACCGGGAGAGCCAGGCTTCCGATATATCCGGACATGAAAAAAGCACTCCCAGACTGACGTCGCTCGGCCCGGACAGGCCATCTCAGCGCGTCACAGCCCGTTCGCAGGCGGAGGAGGCAAGCAGGCAGAGGGCGGAGAGCACAGAGACGATTCGGCGTGCCCATAACCGTGTAATCCGGCGCCGCGCTGTCATCATTACGGTGCTCTTTTGTCTTGTCGCGGGCGTTTTGGGCGGGCTCTACTGGTACAACCGTTTTGTAAAACTGGAGAATACGACGGTGATGTGGGAGCGCCGTATGGAGCAGACCGAGGGGACGTTTACCGGCTATGTCAGTTTCGGGGAGAATGTTCTCAAATATACCCGCGACGGCGCATCTTACATAGACGGCTCCGGCAAAGATATCTGGATTCAGAGTTATGAAATGAATAACCCCATCGTAGCGGTATGTGGGAATTATGCCGCGATCGCGGACCAGCAGGGCAACAGCATCTACATTTGCGATCAGACCGGCTGCCTGGGCATAGCTACTACCGTGCTTCCGATCTCCAGAGTCAGCATCTCCTCCCAGGGGATGGTTGCGGCAGTCGTGGAGGATCAGACCTCCAGCAACGTCTATTATTTCCAGAGGGACGGTTCGGAGCTGGAGATCTATATTAAAGGTCTGCTGAGCAGCGCCGACAGTCAGGACGATATGGGAATCGGATATGTGCTGGATGCGGATCTGTCGCCTGACGGCAACGTCCTGATGGGCTCGTATTTCTATATCCAGGGCGGCAGTCTCAGAAACCGCGTGGCGTTTTACAATTTTTCTGAGGTGGGTAAGAATGCTGTGAATCGTATGGTTGGAGGCTTTCATGAGATTTACGAGGACAGCATGGTGGCGAAAGTAGTATGCCTGAACGATACCTGCGCGGTTGCGTTTGCGGATAACAGCTTAAGTTTTTACAGCCTGCGTGATGAGATGTCGCCGGAGATGATCCGCCTGATTCCCGTAGAGGAGGAGATACACAGTATTTTTTACAACGAGGATTATGTGGGCATTGTCGTCTATGATATTTCCGGTGAGAATGAATATCGCATGGATGTATATCATTCCGATGGAAGCGAGGCGTTTTCGGAAGAATTCAACTACGATTACACGCAGGTGGACGTAGAGGGAGATACGGTTATTCTTTACAATGAAGATTCCTGCCGGCTCTATAACCATTATGGCAATCTGAAATATGAGGGAAATTTCGATTTCACGATAGCCAAGATCACTGTAGGCAAGCTGCCGAATCAGATTATTGTGACCGGGCCGCAGATCATGCAGGAGATACTTTTACATTAAGAAGGAGACAGAGAGATGAGCAGATTTTGTATTGGGATCGATGTGGGCGGTACGACGGTAAAGCTTGGCGTGTTTGAGGATGACGGCCAGCTTCTGCGCAAGTGGGAGATTCCTACCAGAAAAGAGCAGCAGGGCGTCCATATTCTGCCGGATATCGCGCTGTCCGTACGCCATACGCTGGAGGAAATGAAGCTGGATCTTACAGATGTGCTCGGCGCCGGTCTTGGTGTTCCGGGACCGGTGGCTACTGACGGCTACGTGCCGCGCTGCGTGAATCTGGGTTGGGGCGAAGGGTATCCGGCCCGTGACCTGAGCCTTATGCTGGAAGGGATTCCGGTTAAATGCGCTAACGATGCCAATATCGCGGCCCTGGGCGAGATGTGGCAGGGCGGTGGGAAAGGTTATAATGACATCGTTATGATCACGCTGGGAACAGGCGTGGGCGGCGGAGTGGTTATCGATCAGAAGATTATTGCAGGGAGGCATGGACTGGCCGGCGAGATCGGACATACGCATGTTCGCGATGATGAGACGGAATACTGCAACTGCGGAAGCCGCGGCTGTCTGGAGCAGGTGGCGTCCGCGACCGGTGTCGTCCGGGAAGCGAAGATGTTCCTGGCTTCCTCCAGCAAGGAATCGATTCTCCGTGATATCGAGGAAAACAGCCTGACGGCCAAGGACGTGATGGACGCGGCTAAGGCCGGCGACGAACTGGCGGTGGAGATTGTGGACTGCGTCTGCTATTACCTGGGACGGTCACTGGCGCAGCTGGCGCTGACGATTGATCCTGAGATATTTGTCATAGGCGGCGGCGTGTCCAAGGCGGGGCAGTATTTGATCGATAATATCCAAAAATATTATGAACAGTACGAGACTCTATCAGAGAACCGGCCGTTAGTCGGTCTGGCGAAGCTGGGGAATGACGCCGGGATTTACGGCGCGGCGCGGATGGTGCTGGATTAAAAGAAGATGAAACGCGGAGAGGGCTGTTGCGGGCAGGCAGGGCAATGGAGATAAACTGCTTTGGCAACAGCTCATTTTCTGTACGCAGGCAGGGCTGTCTCGGCGATAGAAATGAGGAGACCCCGGCTGTTGCCAGCCGGGGCAATTATGAAAAAATCTATGTGCATAATGTCAAAGGAATAAATAAATAAAACGTTGTTTCTGTGCATTTCTTATAAAAAGATTGTAGGATAGTCTTATGAATTAGGTATAAATAAACTGTAAACAAATTGTGAACAGAGCGAGGCCTGATTTCGGAAAAGGAATCTGGAAAAGGGATCGGGAAGCACTTTTCATTTGAGTTTAAATATGATATAATCTCGCCAGAGATTTTATACCTGCGCTGGTTCGCGAAGGCCGAACGCGGCGGCTTCTTTGTCACCGTATACGGGAGGAGTTATGGCAGAATATAACAAGAAGAAAACGATTGTGATTGGTCATAAAAATCCGGACACCGATTCCGTCTGTTCAGCGATCTGCTATGCGGCGCTGAAGCGGAAGCTGACCGGCGAAGATTTTGAGGCGGCCCGGGCGGGGCATATGAATGAGGAAACGCTGTTTGTACTGCGGTATTTTGGGGTGGAAAAGCCCTTGCGGGTACGCCATGTGCGAACGGAAGTGCGGGATATCGATATCCGGCAGGTGCCTGGGGTGAATCGTAATATTTCCCTTAAGAACGCCTGGAATATCATGCAGAGGGACAGTCTGGTGACGCTTCCTGCAGTGATGGAGGACGGTACGCTGGAAGGCCTGATTACGGTCAGCGATATTGCCAAGACTTATCTGGATGTGCTGGACAGCAGTATCCTCTCTAAGGCCAATACGAAGTACTCGAATATTATCGAGACGCTGGAAGGCCTGCTGATCGTCGGCGATGAGAACGGATACTTTTCCGAAGGAAAGGTACTGATCGCGGCGGCAAATCCGGACATGATGGAATATTATATCAGCGAGCACGACCTGGTGATTTTGGGCAACCGCTATGAGTCTCAGCTGTGCGCCATCGAGATGGGAGCGGGCTGTATCATTGTCTGTGAAGGCGCGGCGGTATCCATGACGATCAAAAAGCTGGCGCAGGAGAAGGGCTGTACGGTGATGACGACGCCCTATGATGCCTACACGGCGGCCCGTTTGATTAATCAGAGTATGCCGATCGGGTATTTTATGAAGAGCGATCATCTGATCACGTTTCAGGAGACGGACGTAGTCGATGAGATTAAGGATGTAATGGCGAATAAGCGCCATCGGGATTTCCCGATTCTCGATCAGGACGGTAAGTACAAGGGTATGATCTCCCGGCGGAATCTCCTGGGCGCCCGCGGCAAATCAGTGATTCTGGTGGATCATAACGAGAGGGCTCAGGCAGTAGACGGTATCGAGAATGCGCGGATTACGGAGATTATCGATCATCACCGGATCGCCTCCATTGAGACCATCGGGCCGGTATATTTCCGGAATCAGCCGCTGGGCTGCACAGCTACGATCGTCTATCAGATGTATCAGGAAAATGGTGTCGAAGTGGATAGGCAGACCGCAGGCCTTCTGTGCAGCGCGATTCTGTCGGATACGCTCCTGTTCCGGTCGCCGACCTGTACGGATATCGACCGGCGGGCGGCGGAGGAACTGGCGCGGATTGCCGGAATTGACGTAGAAAAATACGCCATGGAGATGTTCTCAGCCGGCAGTAATTTTGCCAGCAAGACCGAAGGGGATATCATGTATCAGGATTTCAAGCTGTTTACGGTGGGGAAGATCACGCTTGGCGTGGGTCAGATCAATTCGCTGAACGAGCAGGAGCTGGAAGAGCTGGAAAAGCGGATGCTTCCGTATCTGAAAACGGAACGGGTGCGCCGTGGTCTGGACATGATGTTTTTGATGCTGACCAATATTCTGACGGAGACGACGGTACTTTTGTGCGATGGTCAGGGTGCGGAGCGGATGATTCAGGACGCGTTCCAGCTGGAAGAGGATTCCAGGCCGAATCGGGTGCTTCTGCCCGGCGTGGTGTCGCGGAAAAAGCAGCTGGTGCCGGCGATTATGGTGGCGCTGGAAGGATAATGCCGCACGGCAGAAAGGAAGAGGACGAAAATGACATTTACATACCCGGCGGTGGTTGTGCCGCATGACAATGACAACGGATATCACGTATATTTTCCGGATTTGGAATACTGTGAGGCAGACGGGCCGGATTTGGACGACGCGCTGCAGAATGCCAGGGAAGCGGCCTATGACTGGATCTGCGTGGAGCTGGAGGAGGAAGAAACCCTGATGCCGGAAGTATCCCATGCGGAGGATATTCCGATGCCGGAAAATGGGTTTCTGCGCAACATCATGGTGACAGTGAAGCTGCTGCCGGACAACGACTGAGAGGAGTGCGGATATGGCGAAACAGTGCTGGAAACCGGGTAATCTTCTCTATCCGCTGCCGGTGATTATGGCCAGCTGCCAGCGCCCCGGCGAGAAGCCGAACATTATCACGCTGGCGTGGGCTGGCACCGTCTGTTCGACCCCGCCGATGGTATCCGTTTCTCTCCAGAGAGTGCGGTATTCTTACGATATCATTCGGGAGACCGGCGAGTTTGTCATCAATCTGGTGACAAAGGATCTGACGTTTGCTGCCGATTACTGTGGCGTCCGGTCCGGTCGGGATGTGGACAAATATGCGGAGATGAAGCTGACGCCTCTGCCGTCCCAAAAGATCGCGGCCCCGGGAATTGCCGAGAGCCCGGTGAATCTGGAATGCAGGGTGAAGCAGGTGCTTCCGCTGGGCAGCCACGATATGTTCGTGGCGGAGATTGTGGACGTGACGGTCGAGGACAGCTATATGGATGCGAATGGAAGATTTCATCTGAACGATACGGATCTGACGGCTTATTCCCATGGCGAGTATTTCCGGTTGGGAGAAAAGATCGGTAAGTTTGGATATTCGGTTGAGAAGAAACCGGCCGTGAGGAAGCGGAAATAAATGAGGCCGCGGAACAGCGGTTTGCGGGAGATTTCTGTGGTCCGCAATACGGAAGTTGATAGACAGGAGATGGATACAGCTTGAACAGCCAACACAACAATATTATCCTGATCGGTATGCCTGCCGCCGGCAAAAGCATGGTCGGAGTGCTTCTGGCCAAACGTCTGGGATATTCCTTTGTGGACACAGATATCGTGATTCAGGAGCAGGAGGGACGTCTCCTCCGGGAGATTATCGAGGAGGAGGGACTCGATGGGTTCCTGGCTGTTGAGAACCGGGTGAATGCCGGGCTGACGCCACGCCGGGCGGTGATCGCGCCTGGTGGGAGCGTAATCTATGGTCGGGAAGCCATGGAACATTTTAAGAAAATTGGCACGGTGGTTTATCTGCGGGTAAGCTTCGAGGCGCTTGAGAAGCGTCTTGGAAATCTGAAGGATCGGGGAGTGGCCCTGCGGGACGGAATGACGCTTCGCGATCTCTATGATGAGCGGACGCCTCTGTATGAGAGCTATGCCGATATCACCGTCGATGAAGCGGGTAAGACGGCTGGCGACGTGGTGGACGAGCTTCGGACGCTGCTGACCGGCTGGAGGCGCTGAGAGGGCATTTATTATTAAATAATCATAGAACTCGCCTGTATTCCATGAACAGGCGCGTACAGGAAAGGATGGAAAAGAGGATGAAACGTTTACTGGCAATCGGGGAAGCACTTATTGACTGGATTCCGGCAGAGTCCGGAAGACCTATCCGCCATGTCAGCGCATTTCAGCCGAAGGTGGGCGGCGCGCCCGCCAATGTAGTCGGCGCTTATGTGAAGCTGGGCGGAAGCGGTTCCATGATCACGCAGCTGGGAGATGATCCCTTCGGCGATAAGATTGTGGAAGAGCTGACAGACTGCGGTATCGACTGCAGCTATGTAAAACGGACGAAAAAGGCAAATACATCGCTTGCGTTTGTTGCGCTTAAGCAGGATGGCAACCGGGAATTTTCGTTCTACCGCAAACCTGGCGCGGATATGCTGCTGGAGCCGGAAGCGGTGAAGAATGAGTGGTTTCAGGATATCTTTGCGCTTCATTTCTGCTCGGTATCCCTGGGCAACTGGCCCATGAAAGAGGCGCACCGGAAAGCGATTCAGTGTGCGCGTCAGGCTGGGGCGCTGGTAAGCTTTGACCCGAACCTGCGTCTGGCTTTGTGGGACGACACGGACGAACTCCGCCGCGTCGTGCGGGAGTTTGCGCCGATGGCGGATATTCTGAAGGTATCCGATGAAGAGCTGGAATTCATCACCGGCAAGACGGATATCGCGGAGGCGCTGCCGGAGCTTCTCGCCGGCGATACGAAGCTGGTTATCTATACGAAGGGCGCGGATGGCGCGGAGTGCTATACGAAGACGGCGAAGGGTTTTGCCGCGAGCCAGAAGGTGGCCGCTGTGGATACGACCGGCGCCGGCGACGGTTTCATCGGTTCTTTCCTCTACTGCTTGTCCCGGGACGGTGTGGATACGCAGAATATTTCTGCCCTGACTTCGGAGAAGATGACGGAGTATTTGGCTTTCTCCAACCGATTCTGCGGGATCAGCGTGACGAAGCTTGGCGCGATTGCATCTTATCCTACGCTGGCAGAGATGTAAACGTCCGCACAGACAAAACGGCGCAGGAGGGGCGTTTGGAATGCTTCCCTGCAAATTACAGGATGAGGAGCGGGAAAGGCAGAGTTAAGGACACGCTGGCTGCGATAGGAAACTGTCGCAGCCCTTTTGTAAACCGTTTAGAGGGAAGATCGAAGCCGACTGCGGCAGATGGCAGAAAGTAAGGGGTGAACGACATGTCGGAACAGATTCCGGAATTTTTGCGGGAAATGCTGACCGCCCAGTACGGAGCGGAGACGGCAGGGCGGATTGAGGATGGCTGTCGGAAACGGCGGCCGGTGACGCTGCGGGCGAATACGCTGCGCGTGGAGACGGCCTATGTGAAGGAATGCCTGACGGCAGCCGGCATCCGGTGGGAGGAGGTTTCCTGGAGTCCGGAGGCTCTGATTCTTGCGGATGTGCGGGAGCCGGAGGTGCGCCGGCTGGATCTCTACGAGAAGGGAGAGATTTATTTACAGAGCCTGTCGTCTATGATTCCGCCGCTCATCCTTAAGCCGTCTGCGGATGAATGTATTTTGGATATGGCGGCAGCGCCAGGCGGCAAGACAACACAGATGGCGGCGTTATCCGGCGGGCGGGCTCAGATCACGGCCTGCGAGAAAAATTATGCCCGGGCGGAGCGGCTGAAATATAATCTGGAAAAGCAGGGCGCCGCGCGCGTTGTGGTGATGAATGAGGATGCGAGGAAGCTGGATCCGTTCTTTGCTTTTGATAAGATTTTGCTGGATGCGCCATGCAGCGGAAGCGGGACGATTTTCCTGCAGCCGGATCCTGCAGCTGAAAAAAACTGCAGAGGGCGGCGCAATGAGGGCATCTCAAAGGAGCTTATTGAACGTTCCGTCCGAACGCAGGAGGAACTGCTCCGCAAGGCCCTGAAACTGCTTAAACCGGGATGCGAGATGGTCTATTCCACCTGCTCGGTTTTGAATGTGGAAAACGAGAGGATTTTGAAGCGTGTGCTTCCAGGCGCGGGTGCGAAGGTGGTTCCAATCCAGCATATGATGACCGGAGAGCTTCCTCTGCTTCCCGTGGAGATCGAGGGGACGCTGTGTGTTTGTCCCACCGAGCTTTACGAAGGTTTCTTCGTGGCGAAAATTCAGAAATTTTAGAAATACGGGAGATACAGTGATTTATGAGCCGCAAATTGATAAAGCAGGTGATTATAAAAACGATTCCTGTCATGACGGGATATATTGTGTTAGGCTTCGGTTTTGGGATTCTTGCGGAAAAAGCCGGTTACGGCGTGGGATGGGCCCTGGCTATGAGCGTGTTTATTTACGCCGGCTCCATGCAGTATCTGATGGTCAGTCTGCTGACGTCCGGCGCGTCCGTGATTTCCACGGCGCTGGCCACTCTGATGGTCAACGCTCGCCATCTGTTCTATGGCGTCTCCATGATTGAGCGCTACAAGGGCGCGGGGAAAAAGAAACCGTATCTGATTTTTGCCTTGACGGATGAGACATATTCTCTGGTTTGCAGCGGCGACACGCCGGAAGGCGCGAATCCTCATTTGTATTATTTTCTGGTGTCGTTCTGTGACCAAATTTACTGGATTATCGGAAGCGTTTTGGGCGCGCTGGCGGGTTCCGCCATAACATTTAACACGGCCGGCATTGACTTCGCTATGACCGCGCTGTTTGTGACCGTGTTTGTGGAACAATGGCTGACGGCGGACAGCCATATCCCGGCTGTCGCTGGCGTCATAATCACCGTGATTTGTCTGGTACTTTTTGGCGGGGATCTGTTTCTGATTCCCTCTATGTTTCTGATTCTTACGTGCCTTCTGGCAGGCAGGGGAAAGCTTGATACCCCGGTGAAGCCGCCCCTGTCAGGCGGAGCCGCCGCAGCGGACTCCGCGTTAGAAAGGGGGAATGGTCATGACTGACACCCGTGCAGCTATTCTGATCGCCGTCTCAGCGATTGTGACGGCGCTGCTCCGCTTCCTTCCGTTCCTGTTTCTGGGCGGAAAGAGAAAGACCCCTGAATTTATCACGTATTTGGGTAAGGTACTGCCCTTTGCGATCATAGGTATGCTGGTGGTCTATTGTCTGCGGGGTATCACGCCGCTTGTCTGGCCGCATGGTCTGCCAGAGCTCCTGGCTGTGGCAGCCGTCGTGCTCCTGCATCTGTGGCGCCGCAATACGCTGATCAGTATCGCCGGAGGCACCGTGTGCTATATGATACTGATTCAGTTTGTATTTCGCTGAAAATGAGCGGGCCGCCACTAGAAATTTGTCGGCGTCATCTCTTTACCGGCCAGAACTTCTTCGTAGTCTTTCAAATTCCGGGCCAGAAGCTCCGGAGTATTCAGTCCGTAGGGACAGCGGCTGACACACTGGTTGCAGTGAAGACAATTTTTGATTTTCATCATTTTCTCCTGACCGGCCGGAGACAGATGTCCGGCAGATGGAGAACGGCGCAGCAGCAGAGACATGCGGGCGCAGTTATTGATCTCAATCCCTGCGGGACATGGCATACAGTAACCGCAGCCGCGGCAGAAACCGCCCGCCAGCTGTTTTAAGTCCGCGTCAATGACGGCTTGATACTCCGGCGACATAGCGGGAGGCGCTGTAATGTAGCTTATGAATTCGTCCAGTTCCGTTTCACGCTGAACGCCCCAGATCGGCAGCACATTATCATATTGGGCGAGATAAGCGTAAGCGGCGGCGGAGTTGGTGATCAGACCGCCGGAGAGAGCTTTCATGGCTACGAATCCCATATCGTGATCGCGGCAGGCATTGACGATGACAATATCCTTGTCCGTAGCCAGATAGCTGAACGGAAACTGCAGTGAGGCATAAAGGCCGCTCTCAATGCACTCGGAAGCGACGGAGAGACGGTGGTTGGTGAGACCGATGAAACGGATCTTGCCCTGCTTCTGCGCTTCAATCGCCGCGTCGTAGAGACCGTCTTCGCCTCCTGGCTTTGGACAGAAGGACGGATTGTGGAATTGGTAGACATCGATGTAATCCGTCTTTAAAAGTCTGAGGCTTGTCTCCAGATCCTGCCAGAACTGTGCTGCGTTGTGAGCGGTAGTCTTGGTAGCTATGTAGAGGTGATTGCGGAGGCCGCCGCCGAAGGCGAGCCCCAGTTTTTCTTCGCTGTCGGTATAGGCGCGGGCCGTGTCAAAATAAGTGATTCCGTGGTCGAAGGCTTTGCGCAGCAGGCAGACGGCGTCCTCTTTCGGGATACGCTGGATTGGAAGCGCGCCGAATCCGTTTTTGTTGACTGTGATACCGGTTTTGCCGAGTGTGACTGTGTTCATGGAATGCTCCTTTCTGCGGATTTCCTGTTTTATTTCATTATTCTAACATAGTTTTGTACAGAGAACAACAGCAAAAAGGGCGCCGGGGCGCCCCTTTTGCTGTTGATTACGTCAGTATGCAGAAAGGGTGCCAGTGGCACGCTTTCTGTATGAACCGAAATAACAATACGAAACGGATTACAGCTGCGGGCCGGCGGCTACCAGGGCCTTGCCGTGCTCGTTGGTCTCGTACTTGGCGAAATTCTTGATGAATCTCTGAGCCAGATCCTTGGCCTTCGCATCCCACTCGGACGGATCCGCATAGGTGTCGCGCGGGTCGAGAATTCCGGTGTCTACGCCGTTGAGCTGAGTCGGTACTTCAAAGTTGAAGTACGGAATCTTCTTGGTCGGAGCGCCCTTGATGTCGCCGTCTAAGATCGCGTCGATGATGCCGCGGGTGTCCTTGATGGAGATACGCTTGCCGGTGCCGTTCCAGCCGGTGTTCACCAGGTAAGCCTTCGCTCCGTTCATTTCCATTCTCTTGACCAGTTCTTCTGCGTACTTGGTCGGATGCAGCTCCAGGAATGCCTGGCCGAAGCATGCGGAGAAGGTCGGTGTCGGCTCGGTGATGCCGCGCTCTGTGCCGGCCAGTTTTGCCGTGAAGCCGGACAGGAAGTAGTACTGGGTCTGCTCCGGGGTCAGGATGGATACAGGCGGAAGCACGCCAAACGCGTCGGCGGACAGGAAGATCACGTTCTCAGCTGCCGGAGCTGCGGAAACCGGGCGCACAATCTTCTCGATATGGTTGATCGGGTAGGACACGCGGGTGTTCTCGGTGACGCTCTTGTCAGCGAAATCGATCTTGCCGTTCTCGTCCAGAGTTACGTTCTCCAGAAGAGCATTTCTCTTGATCGCGTTGTAAATGTCGGGCTCGGACTCCTTGTCCAGGTTGATAACCTTTGCGTAGCAGCCGCCCTCGAAGTTGAAGACGCCCTTGTCGTCCCAGCCGTGCTCGTCGTCGCCGATCAGCAGACGCTTCGGGTCGGTGGACAGGGTGGTCTTGCCCGTGCCGGACAGACCGAAGAAGATCGCGGTGTGCTCGCCGTTCATATCGGTGTTCGCGGAGCAGTGCATGGAAGCGATGCCCTGCAGCGGCAGGTAGTAGTTCATCATGGAGAACATGCCCTTCTTCATCTCGCCGCCGTACCAGGTATTCAGGATGACCTGCTCACGGCTGGTGATATTGAAGACGACCGCGGTCTCAGAGTTGAGGCCCAGTTCCTTGTAGTTCTCTACCTTCGCCTTGGAAGCGTTGTAGATGACGAAATCCGGCTCGAAGTTCTCAAGCTCTTCCTCAGAAGCCTGGATGAACATGTTCTTTACGAAATGAGCCTGCCATGCCACTTCTACGATGAAGCGGATCGCCATGCGGGTGTCCTTGTTGGCGCCGCAGAACGCGTCCACAACATACAGCTTCTTGTTGGACAGCTCTTTGACGGCCAGATCCTTAACGGCCTTCCAGGTCTCCTCGGAAGCCGGATGGTTGTCGTTCTTGTAAGCGTCGGAAGTCCACCATACGGTGTCCTTGGAATTCTCATCCATGACGATGAACTTGTCTTTGGGGGACCGTCCGGTGTAAACGCCGGTCATAACGTTCACCGCGCCCAGTTCGCTTAACTGTCCCTTGTCGTAGCCTTCCAGTGTGGGATCCATCTCTGCCTCGAACAGATACTCGTAGGAGGGATTGTAAACGATCTCAGTGGTTCCAGTGATGCCATACTTGGTTAAATCTGGAGTTGCCATGTTACATCATACCTCTTTTCTTTGAAAATATATGGTTGGTAGGTTGCTATGTGATAAGTCCTGGTATACAAGACCAAACCTTCCACTATTCATATATTATACATGATAAGGCAAGAAAATCAACTACATTTTGCCAGATTGTTCAAATTTTAGTACAATCATGCAAGGATCTGAAAAAAAGGTACAAGGCAGTGGACAAGCCGTGAAAAATTCACCATGAAATTAGAAATCAGGCAGTTGATGTTAAGGAAAAAATGTGATAACATCGGGAGAGCCGTAAGAGTGCCGGAACGCAGTTGCGGCGGCCCGGAGACGCGGCACAAATATGGAGGCATTATCTATGTCACAGAAACAAAAGAAACAATCTTTTCCCTGGCGTACGTTTCTGCCGAGCCTGGCGTCGGTGGCGATCCCCATCGCCCTGCAGAACCTTCTGACGACCACGGCCAGCATGATCGATACCATGATGGTGGCGCCCCTTGGCGAACTGTCAGTGGGGGCCCTGGGCCTCTGCGCCCAGTTCTCGTCGCTTATGTTTTCCGGCTACTGGGGCTTTGTCGGGGGCGGAATGCTTTTTATTTCCCAGTACTGGGGCTCTAAGGAAGACGACGGCATTGAGCGTTCCTATGGCATGACGCTTATGTGCATGATGGCGGTGGCAGCGGTTTTCGGCTGCCTGGCAATCTTCGCGCCGGAACAGATCATGCGTCTCTATACGGACAAAACGGCGATTCAGGAGATTGGCGTCCAGTATCTGCATATCGTGGGAGCGGCGTATTTTCTGCAGATTCTTTCCATGGCCATGAGCTGCCTTCTGCGGGCCACAGAGCGGGTTCGGATTCCGATGGTTGCATCCATCGCTTCGGTGGCGACGAACCTGGTGCTGAACTGGGTCTTCATCTACGGACATTTCGGGCTGCCTGCGATGGGTATCCGCGGCGCTGCCCTGGCCACGACCTGCGCGGCGGCAGTGAACGTGATCATGATTTATCTGCTGGCGTGGGGGACTGGGTATCCGTATCTGTTTCGGGTGCGGGGGCATTTTAAGTGGAATGGACGGCAGCTGAAAGCGTATTTTGTCAAATGTTTTCCGATTATCTGCAATGAAGTGCTGATCGGTGTCGCCAACATGCTGATCAATGTGACGCTGGGGCGCCAGCCGGAGCACGTGATCGCGGCGCTGGCCGTTTTCCGCACGCTGGAGGGACTGATCATCGGCTTTTTTGCCGGATTCTCCAACGCCGCATCGATTCTTGTGGGCAAATGCGTCGGCGCGGGAGAGCTGGATACGGCCTTTGAGCGGGCGAAGCGGCTGGTGTACATGTGCAGCGGCGTGATTTTTGTGGCGGATTTGCTGGTGATCCTTGTGCATAAGCCGCTTCTGACGGCCATGAGCCTGTCCGGCGAGTCCTATCTGGCGGGCTTCCGGATGCTTCTGATTTACGCGGTGGTATCCGTGATCCGCATGGGCAACTGGATGCAGAACGACACCTATCGGGCGTCCGGTGACGCGGTGTATGGGACAGTTCTGGAGATCGTGTTTATGTACGTCATGGTGCTGCCTTGCGTGCTGGGCAGCGGTTTTGTGCTGAAGCTGCCTTACTGGGTGATCTTTATTTGCTGCTATATCGATGAGCCTGTGCGGTATGTCCTGATGCAGATTCATCTGTATTCCGGCAAATGGGTAAAGCCGGTGACGGATCTGGGAATGGCGGCGCTGCCGGCGTTCCGTGAAAAACATGGAGGCCGGCGCGGGCGGTTGTCCCGGAACTGTTCGGGAACGTGACTTAAGGCCACCGGCACCCTTTCTGCATGGAAATACAAAAAACGCGTTTCTGGCGCTCCGTTTGCATGGAAATCAGAAGAGCGCAGACGGATCAACCGCCTGCGCTCTCGGTTCATTATAGAAAAGCAGCTGTATTCTGCAGGAATGCATTTTGGCTAAGCTTTCTTTATATGCCTCTTTTCCGACTGCGCCACGATGTAAGTTCCGACGAGATCGCCTAAGCAGTTCATCATCGTGTAGACCATGTCGATCAGGGCGAAAATACCGGAGATGATACCGACAACCTCCAGAGGAAGCCCGAACGTATCTACTACAATAGCGATGGTCACGATTCCGCCGCCAGGTACGCCGCCCGCGCCGGTTGTCAGGATCAGGGAGATCAGGATAGCGCGGATGATCATGTCCATGGTTACAGGTGCGCCTACGGCCTGTGCCGCAAAGAGGAAGGAGATAGCCAGCATCATGCCGTTGCCGTCCTTATTTACCTGGGAACCAAGAGGAACCGTAAAGCCTGACACGGAACGAGGCACATCCATGCTGTCTGCGCATTCGATGCCTACAGGTACGCAGGCCAGGCTGGAGCTGGTGCCCAGTGCGGTTACCATAAGAGGAGAGGCTTTCTTAAGGAACCAGAACGGATTGCATTTTCCGAAAACAGTAAGCAGAATGCCGTAAATTACGATCTGTACCAGTACGCAGGTGTAGGAAGCGCCCAGGTATTTTGCGAGGAAGCCGCCAAGCTGAGGCCCGTAGGTTCCGACTGTGCAGGCCATCAGTGCGCAGATGCCAATGGGAGCATAACCCATGATAATACCAACCAGACGGTTGAAAAGGTTAGCCAGACTGTCGACTCCGCGTTTTATGACGGCGCGGTCTTCCGGCTTGACAAACAGCACCGCAATACCTACAAAGGCGCTGAATACCACGATCTGGTCAAACTGGCCTGCGGACAGGGAAGCGAAGATGTTGGACGGGATCAGGTTGATGATCGTATCTCCCAGCGAGGGGATTGTAGCGATCGCCTGGTCATATTCGCCCTGAAGGACAAAGCCCTTGCCTGGCTGAAGGATGGAGCCCATCACGATGCCCAGGGTGATAGCGATCACGGTTGTGCAGGCGTAATAGAACATGATCTTAACGCCTACGCGGCCGAAAATCTTCGGGTCGTCCAGCTGCGCGATACCGGAAATCAGGTTTACGACGATCAGCGGAAGAGCGGCCATCTTAAGCAGGTTCAGGAAAATAGTACCGAAGGGCTTGATCACGTTGATTTTCTCTCCAAAGATCACGCCCAAAAGGATGCCGATTACCATTGCAACCAGCAGTTTGGTTAATAACGGAATTTTTTTGTACTTCTCTATCATACTCATTTACCTCCTGTGTTGATTGAAGTTATTTGATTTGGCTGACTTCATGCAGCGCTTCGGAAACGATATCCATCTGGTCATAGGTGTTATAGAAATCCAGACCAAGACGAATGTAGCCGCCCCGCATCGTGCAGTGGATTTTGTATCTCTTCAGTATTTCTATAACCTGTTCATCTGCCTGCGGCGGATAGTAGACGCACACGACACCACCCCAGTTTTTGTCATTTGCGGCCTGTACGACCGGAAGGGTCAGATCGGACAGTTTCTCCCGAAGATAATGTTCCAATCCGCGGACATGTTCTTCAATATTGTCGATACCCAGTTCCAGAAGCAGTTCCATTCCCTTGTTAATGGCCAGGATGCAATTGTAGCTTAAGTTGCCGGATTCGAAACGTCTGGCGTTGGAATACCATTCCAGATATTCGAAATTCGTCGTGATGGCGGGAGGAGACACGTGACTCACTACGCTTTGATAGGAAGCGTAAGGAGGAATGATCTTCTCTACCAGATCCTGACGGCAGTAGACGAGACCCGCGCCAAGCGTACCCAGAAGCCCTTTATTGGTGCCGGCCACAAGCCAGTCGATATTCATGGCCTGAACATCGATGTTCAGGCGGCCGAGCGCCTGGATACCATCCACCATGAAGATAACGCCTTTCTCATGGCAGGCCTTGCCGAGCTTATACAGATCGGCGAAAAATCCGGTGCTGAACTGAACCGCAGATACGGTGAGTATGCGGGTTCTTTCGTCGATGGCGGCGATCATATCATCAGCCCATATTTCCCTGTTGCGGCTTTTTACGACGTGGAGATCCACGTTCTTGCGCTGGTGCAGATTGATCCAGGGGAAGAGGTTCGCCTGATGTTCCTGATCCGCGACGACTACGTTATCGCCGGCCTGGAAGGGATAACCGTCTGCCAGGATGGAAACGCCTTCGCAGGTATTTTTGACAAAAGCGATCTCCAGCGGATCCGCGGCGTTGATCAGCTTCGCGGCCTTGAGGCGGGTGTCCTCCACAATACTCCATGCCTTTGGTACGATATCATCACCGTAATTGGAGATGTAATCCGACATGAAGCTTTCATAGGCTTTTTGGACGCGTATCGGCGGCATCACGACAGACGACACGTTTAAGAAAATACCGTCTCCCAGAAAGGAAAACTCTTCATCGATCAGTTTCTGATTTAACATCGTTACCTCCGGATTCCGGCTCTCAGATATCTGTTACTTCGGAATTCTGAGAGTCATTGATGTAGTTGTAGATCGTGTAACGTGATACATCATAATATTGGGAAATAACTACGCTGGCGTTTTTGATTTTGAAGGCCCCTTTGTTGTTTAGATAACGGATGCCCTTCACCTTTTGTTCGCGGTTCATCAGCGCGACAGGCGTGCCGACATAGTTGATGGACTCGTTGATCAGGGAGATCAGCAGGTCGTCAACGTTGTTATATACGGTAGCCTCTACCGGCGAATTTCCGCTTGTGCCGACGTAGCTGTTTATGAAATTCTGGGCGACCATTGCGTCGGTGATATCGCAGTTGACGCACAGGGAGCCTATAATCTCATCTTCGTCGTTTTTCAGATAAATCGTACTTGACTTCAGGTACCGGCCGTCTTTGGTCTGGGAGACATAACCGAATTTTCCGCTTTCCTCCTGCTTGCCTGTAAGGAGTTTTAAGCCGATAACGGTTCCGCTGTCGCCAACCGTTCTTTTGGTTACATTCCCGTTGGAGATTGCGACGATGGTTCTGGAAAAATCTTCATTGTAATCATGGACGACGAACTCCACAGATTCGCCGAAATGCTTTCCCAGGCCAGCAACTATAGTCTCCAATACCGGTAAAATTTCTTTGACGCTGTTCATGCTGCTACTTGCCACCTTTCACTGCGATTGCGTCGATTTCGATCAGGATTCCTCTCAGCTGTGCACCGAAGGTTGTCCGCGTTGGGAAGGGTTCCGGAACCATCTCGCGATAAACTTCGTTCATTTCGTTAAAATAGGAAATGTCCGACAGATAAACGGTGGTTCTGACTAGATCTGCCAGAGTACATCCGGCCTCCTTCAGTACACTTTCAATGTTCGTCAGCACCTGACGGGTTTGCTCCTTGACCCCATGCTTAACTTCTCCGGTCGCGGGATCTACAGGGCGCTGTCCGGATACAAATACCAGATGTTCCGTGATCAGTCCCTGTGAATATGGCCCTGCCGGGGAAGGAGCATTGTTCGTGACAATCTGCACTTTTCCGCTCATAATTCACCCCCTTTTCTGCAAATTTCACCTGGCTGCCATTGCTTGTACAAATAGTATATCATATTTTCAAATAATTACAAGATTATTTTTTTAATTCAACAAAATGTTTAAATGCATTTCGACAAAATGTATAGAAAGGCAACAAAAAACAGAGACAAGGAAATGTCTCTGTCTTTACAAGCATATTTTCAGATCACAATCGTCTGGGTAAGACGTTCTAACAACGCCAGGATACTCCACGCCGCCAAAGTGGAGGATTTCGGATTGGCCTTGTCCGGGTGAACTCTGACCCGGATATCAATATCGCCGAATTCTCCGCCCAGGTGAATCTCGTGGGTATTGCACGTCGCGCCGGGGATGCTGCTGATCTTCACATGCGTGTTGTCGACGCCGAGAGTAGCAAGGGCAGTGGAAACGGAAACATTGACATTTTGCGGAAAGCCTTGGATCGCTTCGCGGGCGTTGCCGTCAAACACACATATCTCCTCATCCGGAGGCAGCTGTGCGCCGTTTAAATAAGGGGCGCCGTTTAAAGAACGGGGATTCTTGCTTGTATGGATCTCCGCATACGCAAGACCGCCGAAACGAACAGCCCGCATCAGGTCGAAGCCTCCAACGGCGCCGCTTGCGATATAGAGCTTGGCGTTTCCGGTCTGTCCGGCCTGGCGGATAGTCTTAAGGAGAGCGGCGTCTGCCAGCGCGCCGACGGACAGGATGATCATATCGATGCCTGCCTGAAGAATAGACGGAGCGAAATCTTCCACTACCTTTTTGGAAGCGGCTTCTATTACGTAATCTGGTTTTTGGGCTATGATTTCATCTGCGGATGTGACGATATCGGCATGAGCGAAAGAAGCCATTTCCCGGGCCTGCTCCTCAAGCGCATCGCAAACGGCTGTGATTTTATAGAAATCGCCGAGTTTTTCTATGATTCCTCTGATAATGGTTTTTCCCAGAGTTCCGCACCCGATGATAATAACTTGTTTCATGTCTGATCTCCTCTTTCTGCTATGTTCCTATCACGCGGCAGCCGGATTAGCCGTTCCGGCAGGCAAGTTTCGTCGGCAGGTTCTTATTATTTTATCGACTTTAAGGGGAAATGGCAACCATTATGCGTGATTTTTTCGGAAGATTTAATATTTCTCCGGAAAATCGGTGAATAGCAGGCTTCACACGCCGCATATTAGGTCTGGCGGTTTCCGCATGATTATGGTAAAATGAAAAAATAAGAAAGCCGGCTTCCCCTGATCTTTTGCGCGGGCGCGGACTCCGCTTGACAGAGGAAAGTATGGCGGCAAAGATTTCGTCCACAGGAGGTCATTTTAATGAAAGTATTGATGTTGAACGGTTCCCCGCACGCCAAAGGTAATACCTATCTGGCGCTGCATGAGATGGAGAAGGAGTTTGAGAAGGCTGGAATCGAGACAGAGCTGATCTGCATTGGCAATCAGGATATCCGAGGCTGTATCGCCTGCGGCTCCTGCTATAAGAACGGCAAATGTGTCTTTGCCGACGCGGTCAATGAACTGGCCCCCAAATTTGAGGCGGCAGATGGCCTGGTGGTGGGCAGTCCGGTGTATTACGCATCCGCGAACGCCACGCTGATCGCATGCCTGGATCGGCTGTTTTACAGTACCGGCTTTGATAAGACGATGAAGGTAGGCGCGGCTGTTGCTGTCGCCCGCCGCGGCGGGTTATCTGCCACATTTGACGAGCTGAACAAATATTTTACCATCAGCGGTATGCCGGTGGCGTCCAGCCAGTACTGGAACAGCGTTCATGGCCGCGCGCCTGGCGAGGCGGAGCAGGACGGCGAAGGAATGCAGACGATGCGGACCCTGGCACGGAATATGACGTTTTTAATGAGGAGCATCGCTCTGGGGAAAGAGAAATACGGATTGCCGGAGACAGAGGCGCGGGTATCGACGCATTTTATACGGTGACAGCGCGGAAAGCGGCAGAGAAGTGCGGGAAAAAATTGTTGTCAGAGCGGAATCTCTGCATAGAGAAAGGGGTATGTTTAGAATGAACAAGTTGGCAATTTTTCTGGCGGACGGCTTCGAGGAGATCGAGGGACTGACTGTGGTGGATATTTGCCGCCGAGCCGGTCTGGACATTACGATGGTGTCCATCAATGATACCGCGATGGTGAAAGGTTCTCACGGTATCCGGGTGACGGCAGATCAGGTGCTTTCGGAGACGGATTTCGCCTCCATGGAGATGCTGATCCTGCCGGGCGGCAAGCTGGGAACCATGAATCTGGAGAAGTGTGTGCCGCTGATGGAGCAGATCGACGCATTTTACCGGGAGGGGAAATATGTGGCTGCGATCTGCGCCGCACCCAGTATCCTGGCTCACCGGGGGATTCTGACGGGGAAGAAAGCGTGCTGCTATCCCACGTTTGAGTCGCATTTGACGGAGGCGAAGGCGGAACTGGTTCGCGAACCGGCGGTTATTTCCGGTACGGTGATTACCGGCCGGGGTATGGGCTGCTCGATTCCGTTCGGTTTGGCGATCGTCTCTGTTTGCTGCGGGCAGGAGAAGGCGGATGAGATCGCAGCGCAGATCGTCTACCGTTGATTGGAGAGAAGCCGTGCGGGACTGCTTGGGGAAAGGTTTTCTTTGTGCTGGATGAAAGCATCGCATGGCAGAAATCGTTTATCTATGTTTAGAAAAGGAGATCAGTCGCCATGGAATTTACTTACCAAATCCCGGAAACAATGTTTAGGGTGCCATCCGCCAGGGGCGAGGTCGTACGATTTACATATGATACGCAGACCTATGATGAGAAAAGCGAACCCCTGAAGAAGAGCGCGTGGGTCTATCTGCCCTATGGTTATACCATGGAGAAACCGTATGATATCCTGTATCTCCTTCATGGCGGTGGGGAGAATGAGGACTGGTGGCTTAAACAATTTCCGGAGACGGTTACGATGATTGATAATATGATTGCGGACGGACTCTGCCTGCCATGTATCATCGTGACTCCCACATTTTATCGCAATGGACCGACGAAGGAGATCAGCGAGGATGTGACGGAGCATTTTAAGTATGAACTTCGCCGCGACTTGATCCCGGCAGCAGAGAAGGTGTTCTCTACTTATGCGGGCGGCAATGTGTCGGAGGAAAATCTTATCAGAACCCGCGCGCATCGTGCGTTCGCGGGACTTTCCTTGGGTTCAATGACGACTTATCGCGCCGCCCTTTACAGCAATTTTGATCTTTTCGCCTGGTACGGACCGTTCTCAGGCTGCGCAGGGCCGAAAGGGAGCCGGGAGGCAGAAGTGAAGCGGATTTGCGAGGCACTTGCGGAAGGCGAGAAGAAGGGGCTGGATCTGAAGTGCATGTTCTGCTGCAACGGCGACAAGGATATCGCTTACGCTGAGCATATCGATATCATGAATAGGACAGAGGCTGTGTGTCCGCAGCTTGAGAAGGGAAAAAATTATTTCTTTATGACGATCCCAGGAGGTGTCCATGATATGAAGGCATGGCAGACGGATCTTTATAACGTGCTGCCAGTGTTTTTCAGGACGAAATAAAGCCGCGTCCGGCAGAAGCGTACGATGATACGGGCCCTCAAAAAAGCCGTGTCATATCCACATCGTTCAAATATGGCGACTGTGCGGGGCTGCGAAATGGAAGGTATGTTATATTATCCTGCTAATCCAGCCCCCGCAGTCCGCTCATTCGAGTTCGCGGCCTATCAGCTTCGCGATATCCGCTTTACTCCAGAATTCATTCTCCCAGTAAAAATACTCCGTCTTTCTCTTCTTGAGGATCCGGAAGGGAATATCCGTGTTATCGTAAATATGGCAGATATCGCATATCTCCAGCAGCTCCGGGATCAGACTGAGCGCGCGGACATACCTTTCTCTGATCTTCTCCTTTGGAACGCCGTGTCCGCCAGAGGCGAACCTGCGCATCACACGGTGAATATTGATATTCACGTCCGAGGTCAGCACATAGATACACCGGATAAAATAGCCCTGCTCCTTCGCCCTGCGCAGCAGATTGATGTTGCGGTGTGTGGACATTACTGTCTCAAATGTAAAGCTCTTATGGATATCCAGCGCATATTCCCGCATATCCTCTGCAAGCTCGGCAGCTTCCAGATCTGTACACTCAGTCGCCCTCTTGATGTCGTCCGCGTTAATGTATGGCCGGATGAGCTTTGCGGTCTTTGTGACCGTGCTTTTACCGCTGCCGTTCGGCCCCGCGAAAACGATGATTTCAGGTTTCATCTCCATATACTCGCCTCCCGTCCGGATATTCTATATAGGACGCTTTTTTCTCATAGTCATAGCCGGTAACCGGCAGTCCCTGGCTCCGGTTCGTCTCATTTTCCTGCCGGATCACCTCACGGAAACGCCGGACGAACTCATCGTCAGCGACACCGCAGGTAGAATCCAGCTCATTGGGCGCGGGCGCCTTGTTTTCCTGCTCCTTCAGCGCCTCGTAGAAGCCCTTTAAAATACCTTCCTTAGCTCCCTGCTTCCTGTTTGAATCATTCTTATGATCCATGTACTCATCTCCCTCCCATGAAAACTTTTTAACTCTTCTTATTATCCAACTTTTCGAAACGGAATTCAATACTTTTATCGCATAGAAGCCTTTCCCGAAAAAAGCAAGTTCCCATTTGATTCCGATAGTGATATAATGTTTAAAACATGTGGACAGAACAGGAGAGACAAAATGAAAAAATCTTTTGCAGCCGTATTATGTTGTGGACTTCTTTTGTTTAGCAGCGGGTGTGAAGTACAGACAACGCCACAGGCTTCTGCACAAGATAGTGCCGGCCACGTGTTGGAAACAACTACGGTTGATAACGAAGAATATTATTTACTCACAACCGAAGAGGATTTACAGGTTATCGGAAAGCAGTATCCATTATCTGGCAACTATATTTTAGATCATGATATTACCTTGTCAGATGAATGGATGCCAATAGGAAATTCTGACGAGCCCTTCACTGGAATATTTGATGGGAATGGTTATATTATTTATAACTTGACCGTAACAAAGAAAACCGATGATATGGGATTTTTTGGAGCCGC
>CANRHU010000015.1 GCA_947630485.1 uncultured Lachnospiraceae bacterium | reverse complement strand
GTTTCGCATACTTTTCTGAATTCTCTTGCGGATATCCCGCTCGCGGGGGCTGCGCCCCGCTCGCTCACGCCTTCCGTTGTGCTGACGCGCATCTCGCGGCCACGCACGCCGTCCGGCTGATATTCGCGGAAACTTCAGGGTTCTGCATACTGTTCAGTCTTCAATTGTCAAGGTCCGTGTGACGCTCCTTTTGTGAAGCGCGACATTTATAATACCAAACCCTTTTCCAAAAGTCAACAACTTTTTTTAAATTTTTAAATTTTTTCCAAAGATCCTTTTCCTGCCCCATGTCAAACACATTTAGGCCTTCTCATCTGTTGTGCTGCGCACATCCAGCGTAAACCAAAACTCCACGCCGTCTTCTGTATTCCGGACGCCGTACTCCTGATGATGGAATTCCATAATCGCCTTCACGATTGACAATCCGATGCCGCTGCCGCCATACTCACGGCTTCTTGCCTTATCCACCTTGAAAAACTTCGTCCAAAGGTTGGGCAATGCCTCCTCCGGAATCGTCTCCCCGGTATTGCGGACAGCTACGCGGACGCGGTCTTTCTGCGGTTCCACTATAATCCGAATTATACGGGCGCCGCCCAGATGATTGAGAGCATTACTCAAATAGTTCGTCAGTACCTCCTCAATCTTGAATTCGTCCGCCCACACATAAACCGGGGAAGACATTTCCAACTGAATCCGCGCGTTCTTCTGCTGAATCAGAATACTGGCAGAAGCCAGGACTCCGCGGATTACCTCAGCGATATCAAAACGCTCCACATTTAACTGTTCATTGCCGAATTCCAGGGCCGTCAGAGTTAAAAGCTGCCGTACCATCTTATTCATCTTTGCCGCTTCATCCACGATAACGCCGCAGTAATAATCGCGGCTCTCCGGATCGTCCGCCATCCCCTCGGCGAGGCCTTCCGCATAGCCTTGAATCAACGCGATCGGTGTCTTAAGCTCATGTGATACATTCGCGATAAACTCCTTGCGCATCTCGTCGATCTGAATCTTCTCCTCAATATCCTTTTGAAGCGTCAGATTGGCGGCCTTCAGTTCACCGATCGTTTCCCTCAGTTTATCCGACAGCATATTCATGCTGCTTCCCAAGACTCCGATCTCATCCTGTGCGTCGCCGGTGTATTTTGCATCAAAATCCAGTCTGGACATCCGTTCAGAAACATCCGCCAACTGCAAAATCGGCGACGTTACCTGGCGAGTCACCAGATACATGGCGACGCAGCCGACAGCCATAGCGGCCAGGCCTACATAGCCAAGAAACTGATTGGACAATTCCACGCTCTCCGCGATGCTTTCCAAGGGCATAGACATGATAAACATCGTCCGGTTATCCGAAAAAAAGCCCCAGCATTCCAGATAATAGGAATCGGACCGGTTGTAAAAGCTTTTTTGTATCGTGTAATTCTCTGTCTCCAGAATCGTCTCGTCATTCGCGTTCGTCCGTCCCATAATATACTGACGGATACGGTCCATCATGAACACGGCGTCGCGTCCGGAGGAAACAATCGGGTAATCCGCCACGCTGTCAATGATAATGGTCATGATATTATTCTGATCGCCCAGCCGGCGCAGCAGCTGAACACCTTCCGTCTGTTCGCCGCTGTCAAAAGAACCGTCTGCCGGGAATTCATCGCGGATACTGCCGCCCTCTGCGTCCCGTTTCATCACCAGAGTATCGATCTGACGATAAGCCAGGCTTAACGCGGCCACTTTGCTGTTTACATAAAACCGCTCCAGCAGAAGATTATTGGCCGCCCATATTCCAATCAGAATCAGCGCTGTCAATCCAACAAACAAAAGCGTGGCGCGGACACGAATAGAGCGTTTCATGCAGTTACCTCGAATTTATATCCCATACCCCAGATCGTCTTGATATAATCGCCTTTTTCACCCATCTTGCTGCGCAGTTTCTTCACATGCGTATCGATCGTACGGGCATCGCCAAAGTAATCATAATTCCATACGTTATTCAGAATCTTCTCGCGGGAAAGTGCCAGACCCTGGTTCTCCACAAAATAGGTAAGAAGTTCAAATTCCTTATAACTCAGTTCGATCGGCACACCGTCGATCGTTACCTGATGGGCCGCCTTGTCGATTCGGATACCGCCGACGCTCAAAATATCGCTGGCTGTCCCGCTGCTTCGTCTCAGAATCGCCTCCACGCGGGCTACCAGAATTTTCGGGCTGAAGGGCTTGGAAATATACTCGTCCACCCCCAAATCAAAGCCTTGCAGTTCATCTCTCTCCTCGCTGCGGGCAGTCAGCATGATAATCGGAACCTTGGAATGCTGACGGATAGCTTTTACCACCTCCCAGCCATCCATCTTCGGCATCATCACATCCAAAATAATCAGAGCAATGTCCTTCTGGGCAAAAAAGAGATCCACAGCTTCCTCGCCGTCACCGGCCTCTATGACGCGAAAGCCTTTGACCGTCAGGAAATCCTTGACCAATTTGCGCATACGGGCCTCGTCGTCCACTACCAGGATTTTTAACTGCTCCATGGATATACCCCCATTGTACTGCGGAATAAACCGCTTTTCTTGATCTATTTGCCTCCTATTCTAGCAGAAAATATAGCGCTTTTCCACATTTTCACAGAGTTTTCACAAAAAAGGGCACTTAGAGGTTTACCCCTAAATGCCCCGGCTCATACCAGGAAAAATGAATTTTCTCCGCAAACTGCGCAATACAACGAATTATTTCAACGCCTCACGGTAGAATTCCACAAACTCCGTATATCCATCCTTCGCAAGCTGTTCCTTCTGAAATTTCTTATTCTTATTCATCTGGGATACCAGCACGCAGACACCCGATCTTCGCTCAGCCATAGCCTGCTTCATAATCTGGGCGAAACGGTCTTGATCCATCCCTTTCTCTACCAGATAAGCCTTCTTGACCGCTTCATCACACGTCTTGCCTCCCTGCTCCATCAGGATCGTGACAATCCGCTCAAATCCAATGGAAAAACCGCAGGCCGGAGTATCCACGCCGGTGAACTTACCGATCATCTTGTCATAACGGCCGCCTCCGGCGACAGAAACACCCAACCCTTCCATAGACACTTCAAAAATGGTGCCTGTGTAATATGACATACCTCGCACCAACGTCGGATCGAACCGCAGCGTAAATTCCGTCTCACTGACCTGGGTGACCATATCCATGATATCCGCAAGACCGTCAGTCACGGTCTGCGGCAGAACCTCCTTAAGTATTTCCCCCAGCCTCCGGACACCATTCGCATCATCATCCACACCGGTCAACAGATTCATATATTTGGTAATCGCCGTCTCTGCACATCCCGTCTCCCTAAGCTCCGCTGCCACACCGTCATAACCGATTTTATCCATCTTGTCCAAAATGATAAAAACCGTCTCCAGACTATCCTCTCCAAATCCGCTGTAAAGCGCCATTCCCCGCAGTATATTGCGGTCGTTGATCCGCACCTCAAAACGGTTATCCGGACAAATTTTCCCAAGCGCCGTAGTCGTCGCCAGAATCAGCTCGATCTCCGCCATCGGAGACGCGTCGCCCAGAATATCGATATCACACTGGGTGAACTGACGGAAACGCCCTTTCTGCGGCCTGTCCGCTCTCCACACGCTCCCCATCTGCAGAGCTTTAAACGGCGACGGCAGCTGAGCCGCGTTATTCGAATAATACCGGGCCAGCGGCACGGTCAGGTCATACCGCAAACCTGTATCTACCAGATCATTTTCTCCTGACGCGCTTTCCAAATCCAGCTTCTCGCCTCTCTTTAAAATTTTAAAAATCAGCTTCTCGTTATCTCCGCCCTGCTTGCTGGTCAGGTTTTCGATATGCTCCACACACGGAGTTTCCATCTGCGTAAACCCAAATCCCCGGTATGTCTCCTTAATCTGGTTCATCACAAAATCCCGTACCTGCATCTCGCCAGGCAGAATATCTCTCATGCCGGTTACCGGTTTTTTCTTTAAAGCCATAGGATGTCTCTCCATTTCTTTTTGAAATCGACTGCGCTCCGCTCGCTTAAACTTCACTGTACGCGCCAAAACCTTCCGCTTTTTCACTCACGTGGAAATTATACTATCATGATCCACAAATGGCAATCCCTTTTTCTTCCGTAAGCAGCCTTTCCTTCCTCTCAATCATCTCGTCCACCCGTGCGATATACTGCTCTACGTTCTTCACTGTCTCCGCGCGCTCAATCCGATTCTCACCGGGAATCACCCGCTTCGTGGTAGTGCCGGCACCGCAGCCAACAATCGTCTGCTGCTCCTCCATAATCAGGACATTATAGAGACAGGCCTTGCCGGGAGCCGCGTAGCCCACATTCTCGAAATTTCCCGCCATATTCTTCTGACGGTAGAGATAATAGGGCTGAAGGCCCATCTCCCGGGCGCAGCTGGCCGTCATATCGATAATTTCCTGCGTATTGACAATCTTTAAGTTCTTGTAAATCTCCTTCATTGTATTCAAACGCGCGGCGCGCTTAATCGCCAGAGAATGAACCGTCAGACTGTCAGGGGCAAGCGCCCGCACCTGCTCCATCGTAGAGCGGACTTCCGCCATATCCTCCTCCGGAAGTCCTACGATCAGATCCATATTAATATTGTCGAAGCCCTCCTCGCGGGCCATAAGGAATTTTGCCTTTACATCTTCAACCGTATGGCGGCGCCCAATCAGATCCAGCGTCGCCTGGTTCATGGTCTGCGGATTGATGGAAATCCGCGTGACGCCGTGCTTTTTAAGCACCCGCAGCTTCTCTCTGGTAATGCTGTCAGGCCGGCCGGCTTCAACCGTAAATTCCAGGGCATGATCTACATCGAATACGGTGCGAAGCTTCGTAAAGAGACGATCCAGATCCTCCGCCGAAAGAGAAGTCGGCGTTCCTCCTCCAAAATAAACCGTACTCAATGTGCGTCCGTGCATTTTCGCGGCCACATAATCCATTTCCTTAAACAGCGCTTCCAGGTAAAGGCCTGTCCTTCCTTCCCATTTACTGATCGGAAACGACGTAAAAGAGCAATAAAGACATGTGGTCGGGCAGAACGGAATCCCGACATACAGACTGTATCCGCCCGCACAGTCAACACCGGCCAGAAGTTCTCTCTCCCTCCGGGCAATCTCAATACTCAGGGCGATCTTCTCATCGCTGGCATAATAATTTTCTTTCATAAACGCGGCGATCTCATCAGCCGGCATACCTTCGGCAAGTTTCGTCATAACAATCTTCGTAGGCCGGATGCCGGTAAGCGCCCCCCAGGGAAGCATTTTCCCCGTCGCAAACATCAAAAGTACATAGAGACGGCGTTTGATCTTATTTTTTGCATCTGTGCGGTCATCATAATCCAGAACGATCGGTTCGTCCCTATGCTCTGCCTCCCGCGCAAGCTCCGGCGGCAGACTGCGCTTCACATGAAACTCCGCTTCCCCCGCAAAGATCAAACGCAGGCAGAAGGAATGCCGGTCATCGCTGACGATTCCTTCCACCGTCAGACGAACATCCGAAGAAATGCCGCTGTCTGTCTTTTCCCGCACGCCGGCGCCGTCCGTGGGACATGGTGTATATACGAAGCCCTCGCCGGGATAAAACGCCATGAGCAGCTCACGGATGTCCTGTTCATATGCATTATCATTCAGTCGTATCTCAATCATAACGTATTCCAGCTCCTAGCATCGTCCGAAGACCATTCTCCGGCGCTCATCACTCAGCGGGGCAGCAGCCGGTATTCTACCGTAATCTCTGCCTCCACTTCCATCTCTCCCGCCATGACGGCAATCTCCGCGGCGCTATCCTCTGCCGCCATTACGGCATTCCGGCTGATTCCCGATTCCACATACCGGCCCGCCGCGCGGTCTGCAGTTTCCGTCACGCAAAGAATATCTGTCACCTGGCAGCCGCCTGCATGGGCAATCGCCTCGGCCTTTTCCTGAGACGCCCGCATTGCCAGCGCCAGGGCTTCGGCATATGCCTCGTCGTACGTACTGGCATAATAAGACACGTTACGGATCCGATTCACCCCGGCTCCCACCGCGCCGGTCAAAAGTACGCCTACCTGCTCCATTGGCACATCCGATACCGTCAGCTGAGTATCCATCTCATATCCGACCAGCACCTGCCTGCCGCCGCCCGGATATTCGTACTGCGGGTTTAAAGAGAAATCCGACGTCTTAATGGAATTCTCCGCAATTTTCTGTTCCTTCAGATAAGCAATCACCGCATCCAGCGTCTCACTGTTCTTCTGCTGACACACCTGGGCGTCTTTATCCTCCGTCGTGATTTCATAGACAATCTGCGCCATATCCGGCGTCACTTTCACCGTCTCAGAAGCGCTGACCGTCACAGTCCGCGGTTCATCCGCAGCCGTCTGCGCATTCGCGGCAGACATATCACTCTCCATCATCTGCACCGTGATCACGTCCGGCACGACGGCCGTCACCTGAGGCGTACAAGCCGCCAGCAATAGGCCGATGCCCAGAATACTTCCGCCAAGCAGTATATTCTTCACCATATCAAATCTCCTCCTGATTTTTCTGTGCTCTTTCTGCGAAATAGCATATCATACATTCCTTATATCAGAAGGACATTTTCCTTAATCTTTTATTACTATTCGCCGCTCTTTTGGCCGGCCCTCTCAGCGCCTTTCTCGCTGTCCACGGGCGTCCTCGGAATCGGCGCGCGCTCTGCAAACATCTCTTCCATAGACGGATCATAGAAATGATATTGTCCGCGCCCCGCAACCTTCACAGAATACAGCGCCTCGTCCGCCCGGTGGAACAGGGTCTCGTAGTCCAGGTTCTCTCCGGCCGTCACCGCTACCCCCATGCTGACCGATATCTTGAAATTCTCATAATATCCCAGCAGGGAGCGATAGATCCGATTTACCACCAGGTCAAGATCAGTCGTGTAAGAGATAAAAATCATAAATTCATCCCCGCCCATCCGTGCGGCCACATCCTCGTCCCGGACGCTCTCCCGGATCTTTCCGGCCAGATGTTTCAATACATTGTCGCCGAAAATATGCCCGTGCTCGTCGTTGGCCGACTTGAAGAAATCCAGATCCAGCACAAACATGGCGAATCTGCCGCGCGGATTTAAGTGCAGACGCTCTTTGACAATGTATTCCGCGCTGGCGCGGTTCAAAAGTCCGGTCAGGCCGTCGTGGGAAGCGGTCTGTTCCAGATGGAGCCAGCGCATATGCTGTTCATGAATATCCACGGCCTTGCCGATCGCGCCCTGCAGCCGCGGCGTGTCCTCCGACGACCACAGCGCCTGACAGATGATCTGATGCCATCTGGGTTCCCCGTGGATATACAGAATCCCCTGGAAGCGGAAAACCGGGTTCTTCGGTTTGGAGGCATTCAGATGCTCGGAAAAGTTCTGAAGAATCTCTTCGCCCAGTACCTGCCGGAATGTCTCATCCTCTGCCGGATTCATGATAATCTCCTTTATGCCCAGATCGGCTGCCCCTCGTTCCGATACGGAAAAGGTCGGCGGATCCACGGTATATTCAAACTGAATCTCCTGGGACATGGACTCATAGAAACGGTATTTGGTACGCTCATGCTCCAGAAGCCGCAGCGTGCGCTCCGACGCCGACAGCTCCTCGTGGCGCATCATCTCCTCGGTAATCTTGCGAATCTCTCTCTGTTCGCTGACGCTCGTGCCGAACGTCGCGGAATCCAGACTGTCCTGAATCCTCTCCGCGCATTCCACCAGGCATTCCAGAAGAATCGGATTAAACACGCCGCACTCGCCGTCCAGAATCATCTCCACGGCCACCTCATGGGAGAACGCCCTCTTATATACTCTCTCGCTGACCAACGCGTCGTATACATCGGCCAGGGCAACTACCTGCGCGGAAATAGGGATTTCATCCCCTTTCAGTCCGTCCGGATAGCCGCGGCCGTCATAACGCTCATGGTGCCAGCGGCAGATCTCATAGGCTCTGCGCAGAAGCGGCTCATCCTGATGGAAGGGCAATTCGTCCAGCATAGCTGCCCCCATCACCGGATGCGTTTTCATCGTCTTATATTCCTCTTTGGTCAGCTTACCGGGTTTGTTCAGGATCTCGCTGGGAATTCCGATTTTGCCCACGTCATGCAGCGCGGAGGCCATGGAAATCAGCGTGATGTCCTCCGACGTCAGGTGATACTTGCCCGTCTTCTGGAACAGCTGCTTTAAAAGAATCTCCGTGATCAGATGAATATGTAAAACGTGCATTCCGCTCTCCCCGTTACGGAACTCCACGATCTGACTCAGGATATCGATCATCAGACGGCTCTGCTTTTCTTTCTCATAAATCTGATCCGTAACCATGCCGACCAGTTTTCTCTGCTTGGCATAGAGCATGATCGTATTGACCACGCGCCGATGCACCACAACCGCATCGAAGGGCCGGCTGATAAAATCAATGGCTCCGAGATCAAACGCCCGCTCTACGGAATTATTGCTGCTCTCCGCCGAGATCATAATCACGGGAATCTCGTCAATCCACTGGTATTTGTTCATCATAACCAGAACCTCGAAGCCGTCCATCTTCGGCATCACGATGTCCAGCAGAACCAGGGAGACCTCCGTCCCCCGCTTCCGCAGGATATTCACCGCCTCCTCGCCATTCTCGGCCTCAATAATCTCATACTCTTCCCCCAGAATATCAGAAAGAATCGACCGGTTCATCTCCGAATCGTCTACAATCAAAACTTTATAGCGGTTTTTCTGCTTTCTCTCATCCATCTTCGTCTGCCTCCTGTGTTCTATCTTGAGAATACGTTTCAACAGCTCTCCGTTCTCAATCTTACCATTATTTTTCTTATCCTTCAAGCCCTGAGACGTTCACAAATTATTCAAAAATCTTTTACACATTCTGCATCGTTTCTTCATATTTTTCCTTTATAGTAAAAAACGTAGACAGCCAATAAGTTTTTTTTCATAATACTTGAGCTGATAATCTGGATTATCAGCTCTCCTCCCTTTTTAATCCATTTATAGAAAAGCCAGCCACCCTGCAAAGCCGCTTGCCGGGTGGCTGGCTTTTTATTTCCATGCAGAAAAGGTGCCAGCGGCACGCTTTCTGTATTCTGTTTCCATGCGAGCAGGACGCCAGTGACGCTCCGTTTGTATTTTTTTCTCCTGCCGACGTATTTTCAGGGGAGGTTCCTCTACCTGACGCCGCAGCAAAAACAATGCCAGAAGGTTCGGGAAAGCCATAAGGCCGTTCAGAACGTCCGACATCTCCCACACAGCCGTCAGGCTGCTGACGCAGCCAAGAAATACCGCCCAAAGATACAGCGCCAGGTACACGCGCGACGCCTGTCTCCTGAAAGCGCCTCCGCCCCGGCCCGCCAAAACCGTCCGGTATGCCATTGATCCCCGCCGCTCTTTCCGCAGTCTTTCCCAGAGCACAAATACCGCCTCCAACGTCTGCCGCCCTAAGAAATACCAGGCAATCATAGTGGAAAAGGCAAATACCGTCATCGCGCCCGACACAAGATATTCTCCCGTCGCCCCAAGGCAGTCCGCAAAACACGCGCCCGCCAGAACCGCGCCTTCATATTCCGCAGACGCCAGACCTTCCGCTCCGCCCAAGGCGCACAAAATCACCAGGGCCGTCAGCGTACAGATCAAAACCGTGTCAAAGAACACCTCAAACATCGCCCACATACCTTGCTCGCCGGACGACGCATCCTCCGAGGAGGCGCCGTGAAGGCCCGCCAGCGTCCCCAGACCGGCTTCATTCGAAAAAACTCCCCGGGCGACGCCGTAGCGGAACGCCTGCCGGACACTCCAGCCGCCGACTCCCCCGATTGCTGCCCGCGGAAGCAGCGCCCCGCGGAAGATTTCCGCCAAAACCTGCGGAATCTGATTTCGGCACATAAGCAGCACCGCCGCAGAAAACAGAGCGTAAATCCCCGCCGCCAGAGGAATCAGACGGCCATTCACCCAGGCGATCCGCCGTGTACCGCCCAGGATGACGCCAGCCGCAAGGATTGTGACAATCACCGCGCTGACCAGCGGCGGCACACCGGCCGCATGCTGAAACGTCTGGGCAATGGCATTGGACTGCACCATGCTGCCCATTCCAAGCGACGCGCACAGACAGAAAACGCCGTACAGCAGCGCAAGATGCGGCATACCAAGCCCGCGTGAGAGATACGCACAGGGCCCTCCAAACCACCGCCCGTTCTCCAGCCGCTCTCGATACCGAATGCCGAGGCTGACCTCCGCGTAGGCGGTCATCATGCCGATCAGCGCCGAAATCCACATCCAAAAAACAGCCCCCGGCCCTCCGACTGCCAGAGCCGTCGCCACCCCAACGATATTGCCTGTACCGATGGTTGCCGCCAGCGCCATGCACGCAGACTGAATCCGGCTTAGCGAGCCCGGCTCTGCATTTTCCTTCCGCAGCAGACTTCCGGCTGTGGCCCGCCACCACACAGCGATTCCCCGCAGCTGAAACAGTCGGAATTGGACGGAATAATATCCGCCTGTGCCGAGAAGCAGAACGAGAAGAGCCGGTCCCCATACCAGCCCGTGCAGCCAATGGATCATCTTCCGCCCTCCGCGTCCATTTCTATCTGTTATCTATTCATCTATTCCGGAACCAAAAATTCTATGCCTGGCAGTTGATGGTTTCTATCGCATTTTTATAAAAAGTATGCTATACTGAAACACACCGAAAGGAGGCTGCCATGCCTGGCTTTACCACCCATTACATCATGGGGATGAAGGCTTACAATGACCTTCCATCCAATCAGTTGAAGCATATTATTTCCAAATACAGGTGGCTCTACCAGTTAGGACTTCAGGGGCCGGACATGTTTTTTTATAATCTGCCTATCCTCCGCCACCGGGACTATCGGAATGTGGGTTCCTATATGCATGAGCACCACGTCCGGGATTTCTTTATCACCTACATACAGGAGACTTTGCGTATCCAGTCGCGCCAGCAGCGGGAGCAGGCGATCGCCTATTTCTGCGGCTATCTGTGCCATTATATCTGCGATTCCATCTGCCATCCGTTTATCTACGGGAGGATCCAGTATGACACCGGCAAGCCCACTTTAAAGCACCACAGCCTGCACGCCCAGTTGGAAAGCGAGATCGATTCTCTCCTCCTGGAAAAATACAAAAAGAAAAAGCCCTCGCAGTTCAACCAGGCCGCCACGATCTGCCTGAATCCACAGGAAATCCAGTTTATCACCCATATGCTGGCCTCCTGCATCAACCGGACATACTATCCGATTACGTATGAAAACAGCTTCCAGGTGACCCGCCGGATGATACACCGTTCCATCCTGGCGCTTCGATTTGGCTGCCGCACGCTGGCGGATCCGTCCGGACATAAGCGGGACCGGATTGAAACCCTCGAGTCCATTTTTACCACGAACCCCTTGCTGTCCGGCAAGATCGTCACCGACCATGTGATCTCCCCGCGGCGCAGCCTCAATCTGGATCACGAGACCTGGTCCAATCCCTGGAACCGCCGCCTGGCTTCCGATGCGTCCTTTCTTGACCTGTTCCATCAGGCCCTGAACCGATGCGGCGACGTCTATTCCCTGGTGAATCTCCGGCTGCTGACGCGCCAGCTCCCTGCGCCGGAGCTATGGGAAGCGCACAAAAAAATCTCCCCTGAGACTATCTCAGAGGAGATCGATTTCACAGATCTGATCGAAGAATTAGGCAATTATTCCTATCACAGCGGACTGCCGGCGGACTAAATCGAAACTGCCGGCTCCGCAGCATATCTACGCGCAAGGAACTCTGACGTCTACTCGGCTGCCGGGATTTGGATCGCGCGGCCCTCGCCCGCGGGAATCGTATCTTCCAAAATCCAGCTGCCCCTATCCGCCTTCACAGCATCCTCGCTTACCATCACATAGATATCGTAGCCGTCCAGGAAGCTGCCGTAAGAGGTGTCGCTTGTATGGGTACAGTTATCATTCTGATCGGCAATCGCATCCCCAAGACCCTTGACCACATCCATGGCGTAGGCCTGTGCCTCCTCCACGGAAACTTCCGTATTCAGGAGCAGGAAAAAGCGCACGATGCCTTCATCCGGATAAATACTGCAGTTTACAGTCATCGCAAACGGATACACTTCCGGATCGGTATAGGTATTCGTCCAACCGTCCCATAAATCATCCCACATAATCTCGTCGGGATCCAGATCTCCCGGAGCGCTTTCCGTTACTTCCGGCTCAAGTATCGTGCTCTTTGTACAGCCGCTTAAAAGACAAACACACAAAAACAGGGCCGCTATACGCTTCAACATTTTTTTCATAAATAAATCTTCCTCCTTTTATCCGCCGCGCGGACCATCCATTTCTCCCGAATAGTATACCAAAAATCTTCTGTTTTTGTAGAGGGTTTTTGAAAATGTTAGAAAATCGTCAGATTTGCAGGGTTGCATTCTCAGTAAGAGCGTGCTATCATGTTCAATATAAACTTATTTTTATCTGTTTTTGAACAAAGGAGGGGCTTATGAGCGGCTCAAACAAAAAAAACACGTCTTCCGGCCTGCGTGGACAGCTGGATTGGTTTACGACGGTGATCCCATTTATCTGTATCCTGCTTCTGTGCGCAGTCTTTATGGCAGCTCCGGAAGCTTCGGGCCGGATTTTGGCGTCCATCCGTTTCTTTCTGGGAGACGAGCTGGGCAGCTATTATCTGCTGATCGGCCTGGGGATGGTTCTGTGCTCCCTCTACATCGCATTCTCCAAGTACGGCGACATCCGGCTGGGAGATCAGGAAAAACCGGAGTACACCTCCTTCCAGTGGGGCTCCATGATGTTCACTGCCGGCCTGGCAGCGGATATTCTGTTCTACTCCTTATGTGAATGGATTCTCTACGCAGGAGAACCGCGCATCTCCGATATGGGCGGCGTCCAGGACTGGGCAAGCACTTACCCGCTGTTTCACTGGGGGCCGATTCCCTGGAGTTTCTATATGGTACTTGCCGTGGCCTTCGGCTTCATGATCCATGTCCGCAAGCGCGGCAAACAGAAATACTCCGAAGCCTGCCGCCCGATTCTGGGCAAACGGACTGACGGCCCTGCCGGCAAGCTCATCGACCTGATCGCCGTGTTTGCGCTTCTGGCCGGCACCGCCACTACATTTTCCCTGGCGACGCCGCTTCTGTCCATGGCGCTTGGAACTGTATTTCATATCGAGCAGTCCAACCTGTTCACCATCGCGATTTTGGTGATTATCTGCCTTGTTTACACCGTCACTGTGTATTTTGGAATGAAAGGCGTAGCAAAACTTGCCGCCTCCTGCACCTACCTTTTCTTCGCCCTGCTGCTCTACGTGCTCATCGGAGGCGGCAAGGCGCGCTACACGATCGAGACCGGCATTACGGCCATCGGAAACCTGGTTCAGAATTTTATCGGCCTGTCCACCTGGACCGACGCGCTGCGGGAGACCTCATTCCCGCAGAACTGGACCATCTTCTACTGGGCCTACTGGATGGTATGGTGCGTGGCGACGCCGTTCTTCATCGGCTCCATCAGCGGCGGACGCACCATCCGGCAGACGATTCTGGGAGGCTACTTCTGGGCGCTGGCAGGAACCTTCACATCCTTCATCATCCTGGGCAATTACAGTCTGAACCTACAGGTTACCGGCCAGATGGACCTGATCTCCGAATATGCCGCCTCCGGCGATCTGTACCAAATCATCATCACAATCATGCAGACGCTGCCGTGGGCCAAAATCGGCCTGATCCTTCTCGCCGTTACGATGATCGCTTTCTACGCGACCTCCTTCGACTCAATCACGATGGTGGCTTCCGCGTATTCCTACAAGACGCTGCCGGCCGGCGCGCAGCCGCACCGGAATATCCGTCTCTTCTGGGCGATCATGCTGATCCTGTTCCCGATCGCGCTGATCTTCTCGGAAAACTCCATGGCTAATCTGCAGTCCGTCTCGATTATCGCGGCGTTTCCGGTAGGGATCATTATGATAATCATTATCGGAAGCTTCTTTAAGGATGCGGGAAAATATCTGGAAGAAAAGAAGAAATGAATTTGGCCTTCTTTATATTTCCATACAAAAAGAGCGCCAGTGACGCTCTTTTTGCATTACTCCTCTATCGGCTCCTCATCGTCCGTATTCACCAGTGTGAACACCTGGCGTTTTCTCGCCATCTCATCGCTCTCCAGGTACTCGTCGTAGGTCGTAATCTTATCGATCAGCTTGCCGTTCACGATCTCCATAATCCGGTTGGCCGTGGTCTGCACGATCTGGTGATCACGGGACGAGAACAGCAGCACGCCGGGGAATTTCATCAGGCCGTTGTTCAGCGCTGTGATGGATTCCATGTCCAGATGGTCGGTGGGTTCGTCCAGCATCAGCACGTTGGCGCCGGAGATCATCAGCTTCGACAGCATGCAGCGCACCTTCTCGCCTCCGGAGAGTACTTTCACCTTCTTCACGCCGTCCTCACCGGCGAACAGCATCCGGCCCAGGAAACCGCGCACATACGTCACATCCTTCTCCGGCGAATACTGGGTCAGCCACTCCACGATCGTGTCCTCATTGGCAAACTCCGCGCTGTTGTCCTTCGGGAAATAGGACTGGGTCGTAGTCAGCCCCCATTTGTAGTCGCCGCTGTCCGGCTCCATTTCCCCGGCAAGGATCTGGAAAAGGATTGTCTTCGCCTGCTCGTTCGGCCCCACCAAGGCCACTTTATCGGTGCGGTTTAAGATGAAGGAAATGTCATCCAGTATCTTCACGCCGTCGATCGTCTTCGACAGGTTCGTCACCGTCAGCACCTCATTGCCGATCTCGCGGAAGGGCCGGAAATCAATATACGGATACTTCCTGCTGGAGGGCTTGATATCGTCAAGCTGAATCTTTTCCAAGGCACGCTTGCGTGAGGTGGCCTGCTTCGATTTGGAGGCATTTGCCGAGAAGCGCTGGATGAATTCCTGCAGTTCCTTGATCTTTTCCTCCTTCTTGCGGTTAGCCTCCTTCATCTGCTTGATCATCAGCTGACTGGACTCAAACCAGAAATCGTAATTGCCGGCGTAAAGCTGAATCTTGCCGTAATCGATGTCGGCGATCTGCGTGCAGACTTTATTCAGGAAATAGCGGTCATGGGATACCACGATCACCGTATTCTCAAAATTGATCAAAAACTCCTCCAGCCAGGCAATGGCATCCAGGTCCATATTGTTGGTCGGCTCGTCGAGAAGCAGGATGTCCGGATTGCCAAAGAGGGCCTGGGCCAGCAGCACCTTCACCTTCAGGGCGCCGTTTAAATCCTTCATCAGCGTATAATGATAATCGGTATCCACACCGAGACCGTTTAGGAGATTGGCTGCGTCAGATTCCGCTTCCCAGCCGTTCATCTCGGCGAATTCCGCCTCCAGCTCCGCCGCCCGGATGCCGTCCTCGTCGGAAAAATCTTCCTTCATATAGATGGCGTCCTTCTCCTTCATCACCTCATAAAGCCTGGGGTTGCCCAGAATCACCGTATCCGTCACCGTGTACTGATCGTATTTAAAATGGTCCTGCTGCAGGAAGGAAAGTCTCTGCCCATCCGTGATGACCACATCGCCGGACGTAGGCTCAAGCTGTCCTGACAGGATTCTTAAGAACGTAGATTTGCCGGCGCCGTTGGCGCCGATCACGCCGTAACAGTTGCCTTCGACAAATTTGATGTTGACGTCCTCAAATAACGCCCTCTTTCCGACCCGCAGCGTGATGTTGTTCGCACTGATCATAATTTAATTCTCCTCCGTTGACGCCGCAGCGTCCAATTCTCCCAACAGGCCTCGTTCCTGTCATGGCCTTCCCATCTTCCATGGTAAAAATGGGGTCCTTTTCGGGGCCCCATGCAGTACCACTCCTATTGTACATGAATCTGACCGTTTTGCAAGCCTTTTCTGTGAAAAACCGCAGATCCGGCGCCTGTCAGTTTCGCGAATCACTCTCCCTATAGACGATTCTTCCTTCGCAAACCGTCCAGCGGACCTTTCCGAGAAGCGTTCTTCCGATAAACGGAGAATTGACGGACTTCGAGAGGAAATGTTCCGCCTTCCATTTTTTCCTCGGGTCGAAAATCACAAGATCTGCCGGCGCGCCAACTTCCATGCGTCCGCAGTCCAGGCGATAGAGCCGGGCTGGATTCAGACTCATACGGGCCATCAGCTCCGGCAGCGTCAGATAATGCTTATCCACCAGCTCCGTAATCCCCAAAGCCAGGGCCGTCTCCAGGCCAATAATCCCGCTGGGGGCTTCTGTAAGCGGCCTTGCCTTTTCCTCCGCGCTGTGGGGCGCATGGTCCGTCGCGATCATATCGATCGTGCCGTCCTGCAGCGCGGCCAGAAGCGCTTGCCGGTCCTCCTCCGTCCGCAGCGGCGGATTCATTTTCGCCAGAGTTCCGTACTCCAAAACAGCCGACTCCGTCAGCGTAAAATGATGCGGCGTCACTTCCGCGCATACCCGCGCCCCCAGACGCTTGGCCAGCCGCACCTGCTCTACCGCACCGTGGGAACTGATATGCTGGATATTGACGATTGGCCCGGCTTCCCGATCCGTCCCCCGGCTTACATCCAAAGCAATCATACAGTCACGCGCGGTCAGACTGTCCTCCGCCACGGCCGGAGAACCGTAAATTCCAAGTTTTTCGGACACCGCGCCGTGATTGATCCCATTATTTTTGATAAATGCCGGATCCTCCTCATGGAAGCTCAAAGGCACATCCAGCTCCGCGGCCAGCGCCATCGCCTGCCGAACCAAAGCCTCATTCATCAGCGGAATACCGTCGTCCGTAAATCCCACCGCGCCCGCGGCCGCAAGCGCCCGCATATCTGTCAGTGCCTCCCCCTTCATACCCACAGATACGGCGGCGGTCGGCAGCACATGGATCCCCGTTTTCCGTCCCTCGCCAAGCACATAGCGGAGCGTATCCGTATTGTCCACCGGAGGTTTCGTATTCGCCATACAGACCACCGTCGTATAGCCGCCTGCCGCGGCCGCGGCCGCGCCGGTTCGGATATCCTCCTTGTAAGTGAAACCGGGATCCCGGAAATGCACATGGACATCCACCAGTCCGGGGGCGACCGCGCAGCCTGTGGCGTCGATCACAGTCTCATACGTTCCGTTATCCTCATAAAAGCCGATGCCGGCGATCAACCCATGATCCAAAATCACGTCGAAAGGCTGCATGTCCAGCTTCTCCGGATCAATCACCGTACCGTTTTTGATTAAAAACATCTGTCAAGACCTCCCTGTGCTCTGCTTTTTAAGCACCCTTGCCACCGCCGCAAACGCTTTCTGCGGCACCTGAAATACAAACACAATCCCCAGCACGATAGCTACGGCAATCTTAACCGCCTCAAAGCCCTTATCCGCCGCCCGCTCCACCTGGTTCATGACGATATAGTATGCCATCCAGTAGATATCCCCGCCCGGCACCAACGGTATAATTCCGGGAATCAGAAAAATCGTCACCGGACAGCGCCTCCGCACGGCAAACATCCGCGACAGCAGCACAACCAGCACCGTGCCCGCCAGCGTCGCCTCCGGCGCGTCCGCGAAGGGAAGCACCAGACAATAAACCAGCCAGCCGGTGCCGCCGACAAAGCCGCAAAGCGGATAATACTCCCGCGGCACGCTGAACATGATGGAAAATCCGACTGTACCTAGCACAGCTGCAAAAACCTGTCCCGCCAGATTCACAGAACCACACCTCCCATCAGGCGCTGCATGATGGCATAGACCAGGCCGACTCCCATAGCGATACAGAAGAAGACCAGAAGCGCATCCAGCATACGCACCACGCCGGCCAGATAATTCTCATCCGTGATATCCCGGATCGCATTGGTAAAGGCCACGCCCGGGATCAGGGACACCACCGCGCCGATCACGATATAATCCAGATTTTCTCCCAGACCAAGCTTATAGAGAAGGATACTGGCCGCAGTCGCTATAGCGCCCCCGGTAATGCTGCCCACCATCTTCGAAAGATACGGCCTGCTTACGGACAGGATATAGATATACAGGATCGCTCCCGCGATGAACGCCGCCAGACTGTCAATCGGACTGCCTCCGTAGATATAGGCGAAACCGGCGCTGCCCATAGCGGCGCCGATCACCTGCATCCGGTAGGTCTTCCCCGGCATATGCCGAATCCGCTCCAGTTCCGCGCGAGCCTGGCTTACCGTAAATTTCCCCTCCTCGATCTCCCGGGACAGCTGATTTACCGCGGCGACACGGTCCAGATGGGCGCTGCCCACCGGCACATGGATCACTTTGGCAAACGGCTCCGCGCCGGCACTGTCCGCCGTGACAAAAATTCCGTTGCTCAGCGTGAAAACACTGCCGGAATCAAGCCCGTAATGACGGCTGATCCGGTAGACGGTTTCCTCCACCCGGAAAATTTCCGCGCCGTTTTCCAGCAGAATATGCCCTGCCTCGATGGCTACATCCATAATTTCTCTTTCATGCTCCATTTTCCATTCCCTCTGACTCCCTGCGCCGCGGCTTCCATACGCCGGCTTTCATGATTCTCTTTCCAGATTTTTCGTCTCTTCCACAATATAGATCGGCCGGTCCTTAAGCTCCGTGAACAGAATCGAAATATACTCTCCGATGATGCCCACCAGCAAAAACAGGATCGCAAACATAAAACAGATCAAAACCACGATCGTAGCATAACCTCTGGGCGCGCCCCTCCTGGTAAACAGCGTATAGACCAGCACAATCATGCCCAGAAGCCCTGACAGAAGCCCCGCATAAATGCCCAGCTTCAGCGGCAGGTTGGAAAAACACACGATCGTATTCACGGAAAACTGGAACAGCCTGCGGATACTGTACTTGCTCTGCCCCGCGGCACGCGCCCGGGCCTCATATTCAATGGTTGTCCGGCGAAAACCTACGTTCTGCACGAAACCGCGCAGGAAGCGGACCCGTTCCCGATAACTGTCCTTTAAAACATCTGCCACCTGTCTGCTGACGGCCAAAAAATCCGAAGCGTTGTTTTCAAAATGTACGTCCGACAGGGCATTGATCAGGCTGTAAAAAGCAGCGGAAGCCAGGTTTTTGAACCAGCCGGCGGACTCATTTTTGGTCCGCACCATATTGATGACCTGATATCCTTCCTCGAACCGTTCCAGAATTTCAGGGATACATGCCGGCGGATGCTGCAGATCCGCGTCCATACAGACAATACCGTCGCCGCGGCTGTAATCCACGCCGGCGATCATAGCCGCCTCGTGGCCGAAATTCCTGGAAAAGCTGACTATCTTCACACGCGCATCCTGCGCGGCCAGCCGCGTCAAGATCGGCAGGCTGTCGTCCTGGCTTCCGTCATTGACAAACAAAAGCTCATAATCCCAGGAAATACCGCTAAGCACCTGACCGGCCTCCCGGTAAAACTGTTCCAATACCGCTTCCTCATTATAAACTGACACTACAATCGACAGCAACCGTTTCATTCTCCTGTCTCCTTTACTGCAGAGTCCGGCTGCGGATAAAGCCTTTCGATCCGGAACAGATAGTCGCGCTGAAACCGTTCAAAAGCCGCGGCGGCTTCCTCCTCCGGTATTCCGTTTGTGTGAACCTCAGCCAGCATTTTATCCCCGTTATAATAGATCGGTTTTAAATATCCCTGCTCCACCAGATCGCTCATAAACCCCCAGGTCCACTCCCCGCCGCCGAGCCAGCTGGAATCGGTGTACACATACTCTGTGCCCGCATATTCCATGAACTCCGCAAAATCCGCTGCCGTCATAGCCACCGCCAGATTGCCGTTGTTGCTGGTAATATCGGTAAACGACTGAACGCAGCATGGGAACAGAAGCGCCGTGGGATGATCCGCGACGGCGATCACCCGCGTTCTCGGATCCTGCGCCAGAATCTCCCAAATCTCACCGCTGCCCTGCTCCGTCATCCGAACCTGCTGTTCATCCTGGTGCCGGTAATAGCCTCGATGAATCAGGTTGACAGGCGTAAAGCCCATGGACCAGGCCCAGTTAGACATCGTCATAAGAACCATTGCGAACGCCATTGCCGGCAGCATCAAAAGCTCCGCCCCATCACGCAACGGCCGCGCCTTAAGCCTTCCCAGAAGGCGGAAACCGCCCAGCGTGATCAGGATGTAAAGCAGCATAAAATAATTGCCGTCCACCTGCCCCAACAGATAAAGGCTGACAAAATTCACTGCCGCATACGGCCAGAATACGGTTCCCAGCCAGCCGTCCAGAAGTCTCTCCCTGGAGGATCTTTCCTTCGTCTTTTCCAAAAAAAGCCAGGCCAGCGCCATCCAAAAGAAAAACCAGATCGCCATACAGCCCCAGGCCATGAGCACATGACTCATATCCGCCTCGTCATGGGGACTGAGAACGAGCCCGTACAACCGCGAAAGCATATGTCCCGCTTTCTCTGCCAGCGTCATCTCCGCCGCGGAATTGGGTACCGGCTTGGCGCTGTAGGGATATTTCAAATGAAACCCCAGTTTCAGGAAAAAACCGGAAAAAATAGAGGTCACCGGAACGCCGGTAAGCAGCCAGGTTCTGGCCCAGATGCCGACCGTACTTCCCAATGTCAGAAACACGGCGCCCGCCGCCTCCGCCCGCGCCCCCGGCGCACACCAAAACGAAAAGCGGCGGCGGAACAGGAGATACAAAAAGCTCATACCATAGACAGCCGTGGAAAATACCATGGCTGTAGGCTTGAAAAGCCAGCTCAGAACCAGGGCGGCCACGCTGTAATAGAGCGCCGCATCCCGGCCGTCCTCCGCCTGTCCCGCATCCCGGCCGTCTCGCCGCAAAAGAAAGCGCAGAAGCTCCAAAATCATCAAAAGCTGCACATACAGCGCGGCCATATCGGTTTTCGCGGAAATGGACATATTCATCAAAACCGGCAGGGATGCCAGAAAGGCCACAAAAAAACCGCTGCGCCTCCGGTTCATAAAATACCGGCCGATCTGATACGCAGCCGCAAGCATCCCCGCGCCCATCCACAAACTGGCCGACATAAGAAAAGCATAGGACGGAAGAATGCTTAAGGGAAGCGTCAGCGTTTCCCAGCCCTTAGAATATGTGTAAACCACCGCCAGCGTCCCCAGATTCTCATAGATGCCGCGTCCGTTATTCAGAATGTAGGGGGCGCGAACCCCATACCACATCGTATCATAATCGAGGGCCAGGTTCAGACGGCCTGCCTGCAGACAAAAGACCATTAGGACGAAGGCCACGCCGACCGCGGTGGAGACGGACCATGCACCGTCAGCAGTAATCTCATATAGACTCGGAGAATCCGCCGCTTCCGCTCTCTTACGCCTGCCCGCGCGGACAGAGCCGTGCATCAGCTCCCAGGCAAGCATTCCAAGACCGCTTGCCAGCACGAAGCACCACATGGCGGGAATCGAACCGATCCGGATTCCGAAAGCCCGATCAACGGCCGACATCAGGCAGAATACGCAGATCACCGCCATGCTTCCAATCAGGAAATCCCGCCCCGTATCCGTCAGACATTCCTTTTGGTCTGATCCGGCCTTCGCCAGGGCGCATCGGATCTTCCTGCCCAAAAAGCAGATATAAAGAAGATACAGACCCGACACCAAAAGCGGAAGCAGGATCACATGAATCCAAAGAAAGACCGCCATGACCGCCCCGATATAGAGGCTTCTCTTTCTCCGGTTCGTCACGCGGCGTCCGATTACCGCAAAAAGGACAAACAGAACCGCCAACTCCGCAATCATGGAAATATATTCCGGATACCTGAAAAATCTGGCGTAAATTCCATGCACCAAAATCTTATCCGACGCATGGAAAATCCCGCCTGCCAACAGCGCGGCAAGCACAGCCAGTATGCATTTTTCCTTTCCCGATAATGCTTTCATCAATCTCTCCGTTTATGATTTCCGTCTTTTCAGTATACCGTCAGTTCCCCGCTCGAATGGGCCGGCGCCCGTTTCTCCTCAGGAGGCAGCGTCATATAATCGCCGTAGACTTCGCGAAGCACCGGATCCCATCCCTTCGGAGCCATCAGCACCGTGTCTGCAAACGGCAGATCCACCGCCGTTCCGCTCCATTCCGTCCGGACGGTCACATACAGAAAGTCCGGCTGATAATTGCTGTAATACAACAGGGAACTCTTCCCTTTTTTATCTTTGGTCGCCGCCCGGTACTGCAGCTTCCGTATTGTCTTCATCGGCAGCATTTTGCCCAGACGGGACAGCATCCATACCGCCGCTTTCCCTGCCGGTCCAAATTTGCCGTAGTCCAGCTGCATGCGGTGTCCCATGGCCAGTCCATAGACCAGCACATGCAGAAGCTTTGTCCAGCCGGCGGCCCATTTCTTCTCCGGAAGCTCGTCCAGGATAAATAAATCTACCCACAGATGATCCAGCCTGCCTCCGTAAAACCGCATTTCTTCCGTATCCCCATAAGTCCTGCTGGGAAGATAGACAATCCGGGGCGTAAAATCATAGAACGCCTCGCCCAGATCCCGCAGCTCCAGAAAGCGCATCTCCTTTGGCAGCTCCTTTTGCACCACCTTCGCAAACGCCTCATAATTATCCCGGGTAAACGCCACATCGGCGTCGTCGTCCCAGGGAATAAAGCCCTTATGACGCACGGCTCCCAGGAGAGTTCCGGAATCCATCATATACTGCAGACCGTATTTGCGGCAGATACGGTCAATCTCTTTCAAAATACTTAAGCTGGCGCGGTGAACTGCCTCCAGACCGTAATCCGGCTCCCCGTCCGTATATTTTTTCTCTTCCAAACTGCTCCCTCTTTCCTCACGCCTTCTCCATATCGATCGATTCCCGGATCACTCTGGCCATATAGTCGATCATCTCGTCTGTCATTCCAGGATAGAGTCCCACCCAGAAGCTGTCGCGCATAATCCGGTCGGTATTCGTCAGATCCCCGACGACGCGATATCCCTGACCGCTCTCACGCATCTGGTCAAAACAGGGATGTCTGGTCAGATTCCCCGCAAAAAGCATCCGTGTCTGGACTCCCTTTCCCTCCACATACCGCACTGCCGTATTTCGATCGACGCCTTCACGGCAGGTGATCAGGAAGCCAAACCAGCTGGGCTTTGCTCCGCGGGCCGCCTCTGGAAGAATCAGCTTCTCCTCCGTCCCGCGAAGAGCCTCATACAGACGGTCGAAATTATGGCGCCTCCGCTCCACAAAGGACGGAAACTTATCCAGCTGCGCACAGCCGATCGCCGCCTGCATATCGGTCGCCTTCAGATTATACCCAAAATGGGAATAAACGTACTTATGGTCATAACCTAACGGAAGCTGTCCGTACTGCTTATCAAACCGATGCCCGCAGAGATTGTCCCGGCCTGGCGGACAGGAGCAGTCCCTCCCCCAGTCGCGCAGCGAGCGGATAATCCGGTGCAGCAGCGGATTGTTCGTATAGACAGCGCCGCCCTCCCCCATAGTCATATGGTGCGGCGGATAAAAGCTGGAGGTTCCGATGTCCCCGACAGTCCCGGTAAACGCATCCTTTCCGTCCAGGCAGTAACGGCTGCCAAGCGCGTCGCAGTTATCCTCCACCAGCCACAGGTTATGGCGGGCGCAGAATGCTTTTACGGCTGCCAGGTCAAACGGATTTCCCAGCGTGTGGGCAATCATGACGACCTTTGTTTTCTCTGAATACGCCTCCTCCAGCCTGGAGACGTCGATATTATACTGCGGTATGGTCACATCCACAAATACAGGTCTCACCCCATACTGGATCGCCGGCGTCACCGTCGTGGGAAACCCCGCCGCCACAGTGATCATCTCATCCCCCGGCCTTACCTGGCGTTCCCCGAGAAGAGGAGAGGTCAGCGCCATGAACGCCGCCAGATTCGCGGAAGAGCCGGAGTTGACCAGAGAACAATAACGAACTCCAAGATAAGCCGCAAGTTTTTTCTCAAATTCATCCGTATAGCGGCCGGAGGTCAGCCAGAATTCCAGCGCGCTGTCCACCAAATTTGTCATTTCCGCCCGGTCATATACGCGGGAGGCATAGGGAATCCGATCTCCCTCCTCATACGGTTTCCTGCTATGAAAACGGTCGCAATACTCTCCGACCATTTCGAGAATTTCCGCCCGTGCCTGCAATTCCGTCTTATTCTCAAACATAACCGATTTCCTTTCCCAGAGCCGCAGCCCAGCGCAGACCCTGTCCAAACATGCTCATCCTACATCCGGAAGAAGTCCCGAATCTGTCCGTCCATCACTTTCTCTATATCTTCTCCGCCCAGCCACGCCTTTGTCCAGGCCACAGTCCAGGCCACGGCCTCATCCACAGTAAGCCGCGGCTGCCATCCGAACGTCTCCTTCACCTTATCACAGTTCAGCTTCAAAAAGCCCGCCTCATGGGGACCTCCGTCCGATCGGTCCAGCCATACCGCGCCGTCTCCCCAGAACCGGCAGAACAGATCCGCAAGCCGCCCTGTTTCGATACAGTCCGCATCATCCGGTCCCACATTATAGTATCCCGCATATTCCGGCCTTTCCCACTGCCGCTCTGCAATCAACAGATAAACCGCCAGCGGCTCCAGCACATGCTGGTACGGACGGATGGAATGAGGATTACGCACGATAATCGGCCGCCCTTCCGAGGCGGCGCGCACACAATCCGGGATGATCCGGTCTCGGGCAAAATCCCCGCCGCCGATCACATTGCCGGCACGGGCCGTGGAAACGGCACAGCGGCCGTCGCCGAAAAAGGACCGGGCATAGCTGTGCGTCACCAATTCCGAGCAGGATTTGGAATTCGAATAGGGATCGTAGCCGTCCAGCGGATCTTCCTCGCGATATCCGTAATTGCGCTCCACATTCAGATAGACCTTATCCGTCGTTACATTGAGAAAAGACCGCACGGACGGACAGAGACGGACGCATTCCAGCACATGGACGGTTCCCATCACGTTCGTCTCATAGGTATAAACAGGCTCCTCATAGGAAGTCCGAACAATGGGCTGCGCTGCCAGATGCAGAACCACCTCGGGCTGCGTCTCCTCAAAGACCCGGCGCAGATGCTCCAGATCCCGCACGTCGCCGCGCACGCTTCGGATCCGCCCTTCCAGTCCCGCCAGATGATACAGGGCCGGGTCCGTGGCCGGGTCCAGCGAGTATCCGGTAACCTGCGCCCCCAGCCCCAGCAGAATCCGGCACAGCCAGCTTCCCTTAAAACCGGTGTGCCCGGTCACCAGAACCTTCCTGCCGCGATAAAATTCTCCTGATTCATTCATTCCGCAATATTCTCCTCTTCTCTGTAAAACACATTCCACCCGTGTTCCTTCAGAATTGTCAGCGCCTCCCGCACCGCCTGGCCGCTCTCCGGCTGGGAAGTGCGGTATTCAAAATTCTCCCGCAGTTCATCATCGGACCGGTTCTCAAAATCCAGGGCAATCCGCGCCCGCTCCATACAAAGGAGCTTCCGGTAAGGGGCGGTCTCAAGCTCCTGCCGGGTATCCAGAATCGTCCCCGCCAAAAACATCGCCGCAAACAATACCGTAACACAGCGTCTCATTTTTCCTGCCGGCTCCGGCGCCGTATCCGTCTTCTTCCACACAGCCGCATAGGTCAGCAGAATTCCCACCACGCCTACGGAAAACTGCAGCGCATAGCGGGAGCTCATGCCGTAATCCTCCCGCAAAAAACTCCAGCGGGCCAGCAGAATCAGCAGATGGTTGGCGCCGCCTGAAAGCACCAGAATAAGCGGTAAAATCGTCCGCTCCCAGATTCTGTACCTGTACTGCAGCCACAGGGCCGTCAGATACGCGGCGGCTGTCAGCACTCCCAGCACCATATAAGGCAGATTTCCGGAGAAATGTTTCCCGGAAAAGCTGATTCCCACCACAACAGAAGAAAGGGAGCGCAGAAGAAACCTCACAAAATACATCGGCGTCTCCGCCAGCTGCGCCAGAAGCGATATATCCTGCATCCCCGCGTGATCCTCCACCGCAAAGGAATTGCTCAGGAGGTAACAGCCAAAGGGAATCGCCACCGCCAGAAAATATCCTGTATATTCCCTATCCCAGCGCCGTTTTCCAAACCAGGCCGCCGCAATCCGGCACAGATATACCAGAAACAGCACCGCCGCGTACACAGCGCAGTACTGTCCCGCTGCCGTCAGGATCAGAGCGCCGGGAAGCCACAGAAGCTTCCGCCTGTCGCCCGGCTTTTCTTCGCCGCTCCAGACCCGGTCCAGCACCAGGTAATGGTAATAGAATCCGGCAAACGCAAAAAAATGTACCCATCCGGTTCCGTTGGTCAGCATCTCCCATTTGTTCAGACTGAATATCACCGCCATAAGCGCCGCCATCCAGCCGAAGCCGATCCCGCGGCGGATGCCGTAGGACACCACGCAAACGCCGGAAAGGCCCAGTCCCAGAACGCCGAGAATCTGATCGAAGGTCACGCTGTAGTGAAAGAACGTGGTATTCACGATACGTCCCAGATAAGTAAGCGGTACCCGGGTCAGTACATCCGGCACCAGAAAGCGGGACGGATCCCACACATCCGCGAGATAACTATTTACCAGACGGATGTAATCCGAATAAACCACATCGTAAAAAGCTATGTGGATGTACCAGATTCCAAATAAAGTCCCTGCAGCCGGCAGAAGATAGTACCACCCGCGCTGTTTCATGCCCTTTGTCCTCTCTTCCAATCGCGGCTCCGCGCTCAGTCCGCCGTCACATTGACCATAATGGAAAGCCGGTCGCTTCCCCGCTGTTCCTGCGCGCTCCCCAGATAGAAATTATTCTCAAACTCCAACTCAACCGTCCGATAGGGCAGCGTTTTGAGCGTAACATAGAGGATACTTTGATCGATCTTCACGCTTGCCGCCTGCCAGCCGTCCATACTTATATTCATAACTTCCCGCCCGGTGGTCGCATCCGGATACAAAAGTTCCAGAACGATATCCCCGGTACTGCCGGCCATAACGCGCATCTTCGCGTTTTCATCCATCCACCCATCCGGATAATAACCGTAGATGCCCTCACATTTCAGTTCCCGCACCATCGAGGTAATATCCTGATACGCCTGATGCTCCGGATCCTCCCGCAGAATCACCATATTCTGGGCTACCTGCCCGAAATCCCGGATACTGTCCACAAAGTATACCGAGATATCCGCGTCTTCTCCATTCGCCTCAAAGGTCTGGAAAAAAGTTTCCGCATCCCCCTGACTGATCCCGTAGGTATTCTTCAGGATATAGATTCTCTTGCCGGACAACTCTCCGCCATATCTTCCCCAGGTCTGATCCGCCAGCGAATTATACTCCTGCTGCTTCTCCCAGAACGACAGATTCTGGTAGAATCCGCGATAGTAATTTTCGGTATAAAAGGTCAGCGCCAGATATGCGGTCAGAAGCGCCAGACTGATCAGGCCGCCCCGATGATAACGGATCCCCTTCCATTCGAAGCTCTGGCCGCCCTCGTAAGAATGGCCCGTGACAACGCCGCACATATAAGCCAGAAAGAGCCAGGCCGCCGTCATGGACACATAGATCCACCGCATTTCCAGCCGTATTGTGACGCTGGAGGAGAGCATACACAGAACAATAAATCCGACAAACAGCGCCGCGTTCTTCACATAGCTCCCTATATTCGTCCAGTCACAGACCAGGCGGATAATAAAAAGCACAAAGATGCTCAGCGTAATCATGCCCTCCAGCGTAACCGCCAGCTTTAAAAGGCGGGATGTCTCCACCCAGGGCTGTCCGCACAGAGAGGCAGGCCCCATATTGATGCCAAGCAGATATAAAAGCTGCCACAGCAAAAATTCCAGCACCTGACCGAGCCTCAAAGACTCCAGCACATACGTTCCATCGACACCGGCCGGGGACAACGTACCTGTCGTCAGAATCCGGACAAACTGAACAAGCAGAAACAAAAAGGCCGGCGTCAGCCAGTTAAGAATCCGCTTTTCTTTCCGAAACAGCAGCGGGAGCAGGAAGGCCATCACAAGCACCATGTATCTCTCATTGATAAAGCAGACGATAAAATACAGGCCGCACGCGACAAAATAGCAGCTGTCTCCCTCCTCATTTTCATTCAGATACCGGTACAGATAGTAGAGAATGGCAACCGCCGCCCACAGGCCAAGGCTCTCCATCAGCCCATACACCTGACTGATCTGATAATAGGACATGCGGGACAAAAGATACAGGATTCCGCACACGAACCCCACCGCGCCGCTGCCGGAAAAACGCCTGGCCGCCCGAAACACCGTGTAGGCGATAAGACCATTGATCACAAGATTGACCGGCACAAACCAGCTGATATGATTCCCCACGAAGATAAATTCCAGACATGCGGCAAGATGATAGAAAAAGCGGCTGTTTTCGCCGGGAAACAGGAATCGCCAGAAGGAATCTTCGAAAAAATTCTGCCACAGATACAGATCGTCGCCGGCAAGACCGTGAATCTGAATCCCGGCGTTCACAAGAAAAGCAAACACAATCAAGGCGCCGCAGACAAGGACCTCCTCCTTCCAACGGTAGCGAAGCACCATAGTACGTCTGCGGTACTCGACGTTCTGTTTCTCTTTCCTGTTTTTCTTCTCTGTTCCCATCACTTTTCGTACTCTCCATACGCTTTTTTATAGAAATGCATCAGCAGCCGCACCATCTCTTCCGGCCAGAAACGCGCAAACATCCGCCGCTCCTCTTTCTCCCGCAGATGATTTTCAATACAGGCCTTCGTTTCCGCCCCGCTGTGAACCCGGTAAAACAGAAGCGGCTTCTCCACGCAGATAAACCGGCCCGGCCATTTAGCCAAATCCACGAGACAGTCCCAGTCCAGAGCATAACGGTACTCCGAATGAAAGATTGGATCCGGCAGATAATTCTTCCGATACGCGCAGGAAGGGCACATAACCGGATTTCCAAACCGCAGGGCTGCCATTTTGACCCACTCCCTGTCCGCCAGACCCTTTAGCCGCAGCGGCGCGCGCAGTAATTTCTTCACCAGCCCTTTCGCACTGATGCGGACCAGACGGCCATGCCCCCGTCCGCCCGCCGCGGCGCCGTCGTGCCGCACGGTCACCGCGTCAGTCATGAACAGCGTCATATCCGGCCACCGTTCACAGGCGTTCCACAATTCCTCCACATAATGGCGTCCATACATATCATCCTGATGAGCCACGGTTACAAACGCCGCGTCTCCCTGCGCCAGGGCAAAATTCCAGTCGTCCTGAATATCGCTCTTTCCCTCGCGCACCATTACCGGAATACCGTATTTGCCCATCACCTGATCGATGTAAGGATTCGGCGTAGAGGTGGCGCAAAGGATACCGGATTCCATCGTCTGTCCCAAAAGAGAGCGCACGCAAGACTCCAGATAAGGCGACTCACCATATGCACAGATCACAAAGGCATGAAAATTCATAGTCTCTCCTCAGAAAAAATGTTCCTCCAGCATCAGGCACAGGGCATGATAAATCGGAAGATGCAGTTCCTGAATCTTGTAAGTCTCTCGCTCCGGCACGATAATCGCCGCATCGGCAATCCGCGCCAGCTTCCCCCCGTCTCTGCCCGTCAGCCCCACCACCTTCATGCCTTTGGCTTTCGCGGCCACACAGGCCAGGTACACGTTCTTCGCGTCGCCGGAGGTAGAGATCCCCAAAAACACGTCTCCCTCCTGCCCGTAACCGAATACCTGCTGCGCATATATGAGGCTGCCGTCCACATCGTTCAGAAAAGCGGTTGACAGCCCTAACTGCCCGGTCAGGGCTATGGCTGGAAGCGCGCCCTCCAAGCATTCCGCCAGCCTGTTCCCGCACTCCGCATCCATCATTTTCATGCGGGCCGCCGTCTCCTCCGGCACAGGTCTGGACTTCACGAAGCTCTTCATCAGCTCTCCGACGATATGCTCCGCATCCGCGGCGCTGCCTCCATTACCGGCAACCAGCAGTTTATGGCCGGACGCGTAGGCGTCTCTGACCGTCTCATACACCTGGACGATCGCCCCCCGCACAACCTCCAGCTGCGGATATCTCTCTATCAAATGATCCAAATATTCCTGTCCCGTCATATCTTATCTTCCGGCCGGAAAGCCGGATCCCCTTCCTTCAAAATAATGTATCTCGCCGCGGCCTTTAAATCCTCCGCGTAATAATCATAGAACGGTTCCCGTCCCTGCCGCTCGGCCGCCTCCTTGTGTTCCGCTCCGTAACCCGTACCCACCAAAACGGACTGCACGCCGTAATTATGACCGGCCTGGATATCAAGCTCCTTATCGCCGATCATGTAGGAATGGGCCTTATCCACCGAAAAATTCCTTTCCGCCATCTCAAACATACCGATATCCGGCTTACGGCAATGGCAGACCGTCTTGTAGCTGCCGATACCATAAACAGGATGATGGGGACAATAATAAAACCCATCGATACGGCCGCCTTCTTTTTGCAGCTGCTCATTCATATACGCGTGCAGCGCTTCCACATCGCGGCAGGTATAATAGCCCCTGGCCACGCCCGCCTGATTCGTGATGACGATAAGTGTAAATCCCGCTTCCTTCAGCATGCGGATGGCCTCCGGCGCGCCGGGAAGAAACCGCAGATCCTCCGGCCTGTGAAGATAATGCACTTCCTCGTTAATCGTACCGTCCCTGTCCAAGAAGACCACTCTGCCCGCACGTTCCGCCATTCTGTCCCATCCTCTGATCTGTATTCCGTTCCGGCTGTCACACCGGAAACTCATAATGACCGTCTGTCGTCTGAACCTTTACCCGGTCATAATGCCACCGTTCCTCATCTACAATCCAGGTCTGGGCCCCCCGCAGCTCAAAGACCCAGTCCGTCATCTGTCCGCCCATCGCTTCCAGACGCTCCGCCACCTTATGGCGCACATTGTACGGACAGTACATCAGCAGATATCCTCCGCCGCCTGCCCCCAGAATTTTGCCTCCCAGAGCGCCCGCCTTCACGGCTTCCTCGTAGAGCTCGTCGATCTGCGGATTGGAAATGCGGCTGCTCATGCGCTTCTTACTCTGCCAGCTGTAGTCCAGAAGCCTTCCGAAACTGTTCAGATTTCCTTTCAACAGCTCGTCCTTCATCGCGTAAGCCAGCGCCTTTACCTCGCACATCGCGTCAAAAGCGTCCTTCTTCGCATAATTCTGAACCTGATCCTTTATAATATTGGCAGACACATGGACGCCTCCGGTATAACACAGCAGAAGATTATACTGCAGCTCATGGTATACGGCCTTGCTGACCCGCAGAGGGTTTACCACTACATTGTTGCGTCCGTGAAACTCAATAAAATTGAAACCGCCGAAGGTGGACATATACTGATCCTGATATCCTCCTTCGATTCCCAGATCTTCACGCTCCACCTGATATGCCAGATCAGCCAGCGCATAGGAATCCGTCTCAACGCCCTTCCAACGGCCCATGGCCGACAGAAGCGCTACCATAACCGTGGAGGAAGTGCCAAGCCCGGAACCCGGAGGCGCGTCGCACTGGAGATAAACCTCACAGCCTCTCTTGATCTCCATCGCCTTAAGCGCCGCCGTCACAAGATCCAGTCTTCCGTCATAAACATAATTCTCGCGCGTATTATATTTGACCGTCATATCGAAATCCAGGGAATGGACGATAATCTGTTCATCGTCCCGGGGCACAATAGAGCAATACGCGTATTTGTTGATGGTACTGCCAATAACCGCGCCTCCCTGCTCTTCACAGAATGGCGCCACATCGGTGCCGCCCCCGCCGAAACTGACCCGCAGCGGCGCTCTCCCTCTGATTACCATGTGATAACCCCTTTCTCCACATCATCGATAAAGCGGAAATAATCCTGCGGAATTCCGATGTCGATAAAATACCCGCTGTTGACGAAGCCTCCAAGCCTGCGTCCTTCCGCCAGCCAGCGGGGAATCATATCATTCTCCAGGCATACTTTTCCCTCCGGAATCTGATCGATCAGTTCACGGGACAACAGATAGACGCCGCCATTGATCGTTCCGGGGCGCGCCACGCTGCTCTTCTCATTGAAACCGGTCAGAATGCCGTCCGTAAGAATCGCTTCCCCATAACGGCTGATATCCGGCACCTGCCGCAGAACCAACGCCATGTCCAGCCCCTTCTTTTTCTTTATATCAGCGAGCTGTCCATAATTGATCCTGTAAAATGTATCCGCGTTCAGCACAAACGCCTCCCGCTCCGTCATATACCGGGCTGCGTTCCGAATCGCGCCGGCCGTGCCAAGAAGCGTTTCCTCATATGCGTAGGAAGCACGGATCCCGAATGCCGAACCGTCTCCAAAATAGTCCTCCACCATGGAGCCCTTATACCCCACGGCAAAAATCACGTCGTCAATACTACTGTTTCTCAGCTCCCGGATCACATATTCCAGAAAAGGCTTGTCCTGAATCAGAGCCATCGGCTTTGGCCGGTCGCTGACCACGCTTTGTAAGCGGGTTCCCAGGCCGCCTGCCAGAAGAATAGCCTGCATACGCGTAAGATCTCCTTCCTCTCAGAATTTCCGTCCGCCGCCGCCGTGCGTCCTGCCGCTGCTGGAATGGAACGTAGTACTGCGGCCGGAGGAAGACGATCTTCCGGAATGGTTGTTTCCACTGTGCGAAACCGCGCTGGCAATCAGCATACTCGTCACAAACGTATCGATCACTTTGTCCGTGCCGGGCTTCATATTAAATTCGCTGGACGCCCGGTAAGCCATATCATAATTGGCAAGCCGGGCCGGATCCTCCTCCATACGGTACTGACGCTTCACCGTCATCACTGCCCCGCCTGCTACGGCCGCAGAAACGATAAGCGCCAGCAGAAACTCGATTACACTCACCGAATGATATACATGAATGCGGCCGGTGTCCTCGTCATAGTTGTATTGATTGGAAACGATACCCTCCTGCGCATAGTAAACCACACGCTCCAGGGCCGCCGCGGCGCTGGCGGCATAATCGCCGTCCGCTGCCTCCTCATAGGCCTCATCCAGGATATCGTCGATGCGGTCATCCGTAAGAACCCGAATCGCTTTTCCGGTAGTCAGCAGATAGATCTCACGGTTATCCATATCGATCAAGTACAAGACGCCGCTGTGATCCGAGCCCTCGCCCAGGCCAAGCGCATCATAGCAGTCTGCCGCATACATCCGCGCGCTCTTGCCCTCCGCGTCGTCTGTCGTCATCACCGCCGCATCAAACCCGGCGCCGTCGCGCGCCTCCGCAGCCGCCTCCTCCAGCTCCTCGATCTCACTGCTGCTGAAAAGGCCGGCGTAGTCATAGACGCGGACTTCCGGCGAATCCGCCGCCCAAACGTTCAGAAGGCCGCAGAACCCCAAAACGGCAGTCAACATAACGGCGGCGACCCATTGCAGCGCCGGCCCGCGCGCCGCGCCGCGCCATTTTTTCCATATCATACGCAAGCTTCTCATAGAAAATACCCCACGATCGTCAGCACGATAAACAGCGGCACAAAAATCTCCGCAAAAAATATACTCAGCTTTGTCTTATCGATCGGCAGCTTCCCGCACACTTTTCCGGTCTGGCCGTTGCACGCGAAATAATAGATCTGGCCGCTGGAGCTGTCCCTGTAAGTCAGCGTCCACACCGGCATCAGCGCATAATCCCAGGAGGCATTTTTCAGATCCATCTGCTGGGAGCGAACCTGTACACTCGTATAACCATCCACGCTGGCCGTCATGCTGGAAGCCGCATAGGAGCGAATCTCCTCCTCCACTTCCCGGTCAAACTCCGCATGCTCAATATCGCGCTTTTCCGCGACAAAGCCTGACAGATATCCCATGGAAAACGGCTTGAGATTTCTCATCTCAAAAGGCATAACGCCCTCAACCAGCTTTCGGTCCGCCTTCTTAAGGGCGTTGCGCGTCACATGCTTCACGTCCATCTGACCGTCGCGGACAATATCATATTTTTTGTTCTCCGTATATCGGGTAGAACCCTGCACCCAGGACCGGCTCTCCCTTGTCCCCACGGCCTCCAAATGTCCGTCCACCTGACAGCTGTACATCCAATACGGGAAATAAACTCCCGTCATCTTCTCAATCTGATCCTCCGAATAGAAGGACTTGGGAACGAATTTTTTCTTTTTCAGCCATCCGAGGAAAATTTCTCTGGCTTTCGTCTTATCCACCTCAAAGGGCAGGACATAATCCGGCTCATAGGCCCCGTCAAGCCGCCCCTGCAGCACTACGGGATTATGGCAATAGAAGCAGAAGGTCGCCGCCGTCGTCTCATCGGTCACAATCTCAGCGCCGCAGCTCGGGCAGGTATAGACGACCGCCCTGGCCGTATCTGCCGGCTTCGCGGCCGCCCTCACAGAGCCGCCTGCCACATTTTCCCGCACGCTCTGATCCGCCGCTTCGTCCGGCTGCTGCCGATCCAGCTCCTCCTGAGTAAACGCCGACAGACAGTATTCGCATTTATACTTCTGAGAGGCGGGATCAAACTGGAGCCCGCCTCCGCAATTAGGACATTTAAATGTTATCGTTGCCATAGTAATTCTCCGGCTGAAAAAATATCATTATGGTAATGTTTTGACTTACTGTCTCGGTTTGCCGCACTCACTGCAGAATTTGCCCGTATTGACCGTACCGCAGCTGCAGACCCAGGTTCCGGCAGGCGCCGGAGCCGGTTTGCCGCACTCGCTGCAGAATTTGCCTGTATTGACCGTACCGCAGGAACAGGTCCAGCTTCCCGCCTTCACGCCTGCCGCCTGCGCCGGCATACCGGCAGCCTGGCCGCCTGCCCAGGCCGCGCCCTGCTGCATCTGCATCTGCTGCATATTGGCGGCAGACACCGCGCCCATGAAGCCGCCGCCCGCGTTCATGCCCATACCCATGCCCATAAAACCGGCCATTGCGCCGCCCGCATTGGAACCCGCCGCTTCCATACCACGGGCCACCGCTCCCTGGACATAACCTTCCCGCACGGACGGGTCGCTGAGCATTGCGCCCTGATTGCGCATATTGATCAGCTTCTGGGATTCCTCGTCATAGGAGACACTGGCCAGACCCACGGACTGAATCTCCATACCGCGCATCCGCTTCCATTCCTCATCCAGCGTATCCGACATATATTTGCCGAGCTCCCTGGCCTTGGAGGCAACGAACGAAATCCTGATACCGTCAGCCGACATCTGGTTGATGGAAGACTGCAGAGCCTCCAAAAATTCATCCAGGTACTGTTCATTAATCGAACTGATCTCCACCCGGTCGGTACTCTTCGGAATCACTTCCGCATAAAACAGGAGCGGATCCGTGATCTTGATGGAATAAGTCCCGTGCGCGCGCAGAAACAGCTCTGAATTATAAAACATATCGAAATAATTGATCGGATTGCGGGTGCCGAATTTGATGCCCTTGATCTCCTGCAAGTTTACATAATATACCTTCTGGGATGTCGGCGTAACTCCGCCGTATTTGATCCGATTGAAGGACTCCTTCAGCGCATCGCCGAACTGGCCGTTAAAAAGGGACGGAAGAGAAGAATTGTTTACCGTGTAGTAGCCTTCCTCCGCCGTATAATCCACAACCTTACCGCCATCCACCAGCATCATGAACTGGTTCGGATAGACATGGATCACGGATCCGTTCGACACGGTATTCGTCGTACCCTTGGTGTTGGATCCCTTCCGGACTGCCACCCCTCTGGCAAACACGGTCTGATCGTCCATATGATCCGCCTCAATGACCTCAAGCCACTGATCCGCCAACGCGCCGCTGACTGCCGAAACTGCCGCCTTGATAATTCCCATTCCTCTCTCCTCCTTAAACCATACTCAGAACTCCATTTGCCTTCATCATACCAAAATATGGCGTAAAGTGCAAGCATTACCGTCGCGGAACCCGCTCCGGCGCCATCATTTCCGGCGCGCCGGCTCCGTTCTGCGGACCGCGCCCCACAGGAACGCGGCAGAAAGAAGCAGCTGCACGATCACACTGATCAGCTGCCAGTACCTTCCCAGAGCGCCCATGTCCGCAATCCTCTCAAGCTGCGGGAACAGAACCGCCATCCCGCTCTCACTGCCTACCTGCCCCGACAAAACCGACTGAAACAGCGCGGCCGGATTGCAGAGCAGCAGATACAGCGGCCAGCTCACCGCGGAATTTCCGCTCACAGAAGTCATTTCCGCGAATCCGTCCGCAAGATAATTCACCACCAGCGTCCCCGCAACCAGCAGCGCCACCGTCAGATATGCCGCCACCGTCGCCATGGTTGACCGTCTCATGGCCGCCGAGCAAAACAGCCCTGCGCTGCCCACCAAAACCGCCGTCACTACATAGCAGATCAGCAGCCGCCCCACATCGGCCATCGTCACGCCGCCGTAGATAAATACCAGGCTTAAAATCGGGAAACTGGATACAATCAGCAAAAAAACCGTGGATAATCCAAGTACCAGTTTTCCAAACACAATATCTACCGCACGCACGCGCGTCGTCAGCATCAGATCCAGCGTCTGCCTCTCCCGCTCTCCGCTGATACTCCCCGCAGTCAAACCGGGAATGATAAAAAGCAGCAGGATGAATTCGACAGTGGTTACAAACACATACAGCCCAAGGAAACTGGAATACTGTATCTCCGCCGTCAGCCGAACCTGCATAATCATGGAGTACATATAAAGAAGCGCCACCACCGCCAGGACGCCGTTAAATCCCAGGATAATGAGCGGCAGTTTAAAGGAGCGGGCGCCAGCGCGGCTCTCCTGCCGGTAAATCGGATTAATCTTCATGGATGAGCACCACCTCTCCATCACTGTGATCCGTAATCTGCATAAACACAGATTCCAGACTGCCTTTCTCCCGTACAAAGCCATAGACGCCGGCATCCGCCTCCACCAGACTCTGCAGAAGCGCCGCCTCATCCTTCTTGTCGCCGGAGAATCCGACAACAATATCCTCCTCGCGGATCGTAATCGTCTCCACCATCGGATGCTCCCGCAGCAGCTTAAGCGCCGTCTGCTGGCTGCCCGACACCGAGATCAGCAGAGGACTCGACACGTTGATCTGTGCCAGGATCTCATCCATACTGCCCTCAAATACCATCCGTCCCTGATCGATAACGCCGATATCCGTACAGATTTCCGCCAACTCCGGCAGAATATGGGAACTGATCAGTACCGTCTTCCCCTGTCCCTGAAGCTCCTTTAAAATCTCCTTGAACTCATACCGGGTACGCGGATCCAGCCCCGCTGTCGGTTCGTCCATCACCAGAACCGGGGGATTGTGAATCAGCGCTCTCGCAAGACAAAGTCTCTGCTTCATGCCCCGGGACAAACCTTCCACGTAAAAATCGGCTTTATCATCCAAGCCCACCTGCTCCAAAAGCATCTGGCCCCGCTTTCTGGCTTTCAGTCCCGTCAGGCCGTAACAGGATGCAAAAAACTCCATATATTCGGAAACCTTCAGATTATCATAAACGCCGAACGCGTCCGGTACATAGCCGATCCGCGCCATGACCCGATCCCGCTCCTTCGCCACATCCAGCCCATTTACCAGCACCCGACCATCATCCGGGGCCAGGAGCCCGATGATGGTCTTGATCGTCGTAGTCTTTCCCGCGCCATTAGGTCCTACAAATCCATAGAGAGCCCCCTGCTCCACCGTCATATTCAAACCGTCCAGCGCCACCATACGTCCAAAAACCTTCTTCAGATTCTCAATTTGCAGCATCAGTATTCCCTCCCCACGATATTCAGCATCGGAAGCAGAACATTCCAGTTATACTGATTGACGTTGTTAAAGACGTAACGGATCGTAATCAGATTGTCGTCCGTCAGATACGGAAGCAGCTCATGAGGACCATACTCCAGTTTATCCGCATCCATCTCATCATACACGCCGGTCAGATGGTTATAGAAATAGATGCTGCCTTCAAACAGAAGCAGATCGCTGCCCTCTTGCTCTGTAAACACCGGAGAGACATAATCAAACACAAGACTCTCCACCTGTACATCGCTGCCCAGGGAGTATTCCAGAGTCAGCGGATCGATGCCGTAAAGGGCGTTCGCCGCGGAATCATAGCTGCCTCCCAGAACAGCCGGCGTCTTCACAAGTCCCGACCGGTACAGCATCTCATCATCGCTGGAATAGACGGAAACCGTGGAGGACACCACCGTGATGCCTTCCGCTCCTTTTCCCGCCAGCGCATTTCCGTTTTCATCACCGGGCGATGTAAATCCCACAATTCTGGCGCCCGGAATCGCAAGATATGGCATCTGGTTGTCCAGATAGAAGCGAAGCAGATCCGATTTCTCCGATGCGCTCAGATATTCCTCATTGCTGATATCGGCCTGCTCAAACGCGCTCTCCCCAGACAGATACGCCGCCACCTGATAGGAAGCGTTCTGCGGATAAGTCAGGCCCTCCAAATCATCCAATTCCACCGTCTGTCCCGATTCCAGATCGCCCAACCGGTAAAGCCTGTGATTAAACAAAAGCGCGCAATTCTGCACCCTCTCCGGGAAATTGTTCGTCACACTGCCGCTTAACGTTCCCCGATCCACCTGAATCTCGCCGTCAAAGCCGATAAAGTCCTTATTCGCCGTTACCTTGTTCAGCTGAAAGTACCGCGGTTCAAAAGCAGGAACCCCCTGAATGGAAATCACCGTCTGTCCCTGCTCAAAGCTTAAATCCACCTGCGGCGTCTCCCCGCCGGTGAACCGGGGGGCGCGCTCCTCGCTATAAAAACTTCGCGTGATCGGCTTCACCGAATACCCAGACGGTATCCGGGCCTGATACAGCCGGTTATAGGGCGCGCGGATATTAAGATAAGAAGTCTCACTGACAGAGTCGAAGGTCGTCTCCAAAAACTGGGCATAGTTATAAAATGTCCCGGAAAACCGTGTCTTGCTGCCCATGAAATAGAGAATGCCTGTAAAAAGCAGCGCCAGAACGACTACCGTGCGCCGGTAATAATCCGTCAAATCCCTCTGCTTCAAAAAAATATAAATCGCCAGACCTGTCAGAAACAGATAGATTACGATCTCCATCGTGTAGAGAGTCAGATCGGGCAGCTGCCGGACATTTCCTGTATTAATCATCTCACGAACCGACCAGTACTGATCGGAATTGCCGCTGTAGGCGGCCTGCGCCAGCCCGGCAAGCTTCGTCTCGCCCATAACCCCGGTCAGAAGATCGTCCAGATACGAAGGATTTCTGCGGCAGAAAGAGTCGATATCCGTAAAATCATACGCGGCAACCGCAATCGTTCCCCTCCCGTAAGAAACCGTCGCCACCAATGCCTGCTGCTCATCCGCAAACAGAATATCACCGCCGGATAATGAAAAATCCAGGCACGGGATCGTGAGCGTCGCATCTGCGGGATTTTCTTTCGCGTACGCATCGCCCATATCCACCTCACGGACCACCGGGGGATCGTAAGATTCTTCCAGAAGCTCCGGCGCAAAGCGTCCAAGCGTGTCATCCGCACGCATACCCGTACCCAGGATCATGGTGCCTCCGCTGCGGACCCACTCGATCAGAACCTGGCTCTGTTCCGAAGACAAATCGCGGATACGGAAATTACTGACCAGAAGCACATCCAGCACATCCAGGCCCATCTCATCCTCCGGGAAAGTCTTCGCATCAAAAGGAACCACTTCGGTTCTCAGCATACTGTAATCCACGCCGATGCCGTCCCATGCCGAAAGCATTTCCGGAGTATCGGTCAACGTCCCGATAAAAAGTTCCGGCATATCCACGCTGAAATTCAAATTCACACGCTTGTTTAAAAGCAGCCGGTCCGCATCGTCCGTCAGACTGACAAACATCTGCTCCGCCCGGTTCCCCATAGGTATATAGAGATGCTTGTCCAAATGCCCCCCGGCCGGAATCTCCACCGGATAATCGTACCGGTAAATATCATAGTCCGATTCCATCGTCAAAAGACGCAGCCGGCCGGCAAAATCCGTCCCATTCTGATTATCAAGCACTACGTCCACGGGCACATAACGCCCCCCTTTGGCGCGATTGCCGTAGCCGTAAGATACATCCATGGAAAGCCCGGAATTAGCCGTCCGCTCCTCTTCCGGCGTCAGACTCTCCGCTTCAGCGCCCGCCGTCTGTGTTTCTCCGGAATCAGGGGCCGACGCGTTCTCCGCTCCCCACGCTGTCAATACGTCTCCCGTTCCCGGCATCCTTGACGCGGCAAACAGGACCAGCATACATAGTATGGGCCCTGCAAATAATCTACATCTCGTATTCATGGCTGTCCCCCGTGCTTCCGAAATGTTCCCGATTAATATCAAAATTCACCTGAAGCTTTACGGTAAAGACCGTACCGTTTAAATCACTGGTCACGCCAATCGTTCCGCCGTGCATTTCCACAATGTTCTTGGCGATAGCCAGCCCCAGGCCGGTGCCCCCGGTGTTCGTGGAGCGGGACTGCTCCACCCGGTAAAATTTCTCAAACAGCAGCGGAAGCTCCTCTTTTGGAATCACATAGCCGTAGTTCGTCACCGACACCGTCACAAACTCTTCGTCCGCGTGAACCTTCACCAGAATCTTCTTCCCCTCCGCCCCGTACTTGATCGCGTTGCCCAGAAGGTTATCGAAGAGGCGGGCCAGAAGATTACCGTCCGCGGTGATCGTCTTGGACGGCACATTGCTCTGCAGCTCGTAGGCAAGATCCTTTTCCATGAAATTCGGATAGAACTCCTCCAAAAGCTGACTTAAGAGCTTGATAATATCCACCTGCGAAACCCGCATGGAAATCTTACCATAATTCAGCTTTGTAAAGCCGAACAGATCCTCAATCAGCTTCTGCAGGCGCTTCGCTTTGGTGTAGGTGATATTTATGTACTTCTCGCGCATCTCCGGCTCCAGCTGCACCGGTCCGGACAATAATTCCAGATATCCGATGATGGACGTCAGAGGCGTCCGCAAATCGTGAGCCACATTGGTGATCAGCTCGTTCTTCGTCCGCTCAGACTCCCGCTCTTTATCCATCAGCTCCCGGATCTCCTCCACCATCCGGTTGATGTTGGCCGCCATCACAGAAAACTCATCGTCGCCGACCACCTCTACCGACGTATTCAAATCGCCGGCCGCAATATTCTGCATGGCCGCGGAAATCTTTGTGATATATTCCAGCGCGTCGCGCTGCAGAAAAAGAAATGTGATTGAAAATACCGCCACCCCCAGCAGCAGATAAAGTACCACAACAAGAGCCTCCGGCTGATAGAACATAGCCGCCAGGCTCCCTTCCCTTCCGTTCTCCACGGCATAGCGGCCCACCATCGAGAGGTTCGTGACCACGAACACCTCCACCAGGCAGGCAAGAACAGCGCTGTAAATGATGTTAGTGATGACGCGGGTATGATACCTGCGGCTCATATCATTTTTCAATTTTGTATCCTACCCCCCACACTGTGGTGATGATCTTATTCTCTCTCGTATCTTCCTTCATCTTGCCGCGCAGGCGGCGGATATGTACCATCACAGTGTTATTCGCCTCATAGACCTTCTCATTCCAAACCCGCTCGAAGATCTCGTCGGTGCTGAAGACCTTCCCCGGATTCGAGGCCAGCAGGTACAGAATGTCAAACTCGATGGGCGTCAGCTTGATCTCCTCGTCAAACACCGTAACCCTGTGATTATCCTTATTAATAACCAAGCCGCGGATTGCGATCTCATTCTTCTCGGCCTCGCGGGTCGTGCTGTTCGGATTCAGCTGCGTATACCTTCGCAGCTGGGATTTGACGCGGGCCGTCAGTTCCAATGTGTTGAACGGTTTCGTCACATAATCGTCGGCGCCGGTTCCCAGCCCCAGAATCTTATCCAGATCTGTGGACTTGGCGCTCATCATAATGATCGGGATATTGCTGATTTCCCGGATTCTCCGGCACATCTCCAGCCCATCCATGCCAGGCATCATAATGTCCAGAAGCACCAGGTGGATCTCCTCCTTATCGAGAATATCCAGGCCTTCCTGGGCGTTGTTCGCCTTGAAGACCTTATAGCCGTCGCTGACCAGATAGATCTCCACCATATCGGCGATCTCGCGCTCGTCGTCTACTACAAGTATATTCATCTGGGACATGAAGCACTTCCTCCTTTGTTCCTTTTGTAAAAATAGTATAGCATATATTCCGGGAGATTGCCTTAATTTTTCTTTACTTTATGGTTAAAAGTATTTTCCGTATCTGGGAGATAAAGGATGTATTCCATTTTCTATTAACCTAATACAGCAACCGCAAACTAGCAGGCAATTTACGAATAAACGATTCCGGCGGTTTTTGGTCTGTTATTAAAACGTCAATGCGATTTAAAGGAAAACACTTATAAGAAAACACAATATCAAACTTGCTATGATCGCACAACAAAATGCGCTTTGTCGAATTCTCAAACATAGCCCGTTTCATTTCCACACTATCTTCATTCGTTTCACTCGTTCCATACTCAGCGGAAAGACCTGCACATGAAAAGAAAAACACATCAGCATATCTATCCCGTACCATATTCAAAGCTGCTGACCCTATCATAGTTGCATTGTTTTTTATTAATCCCCCGCTAGTATATACCTTAACATTTGAAAAGGTACTCAGAACATACGCAATCACAATGCTGTTTGTTATAATACTGAGATTATGCCGGTCAATGATTCGTTCAACGATGCATCGGGTCGTAGAACTGGAATCCATAAACAACGTCATGGAATCTCGTACAAACGTAGAGGCGATAGCTCCTATATGCTTCTTTAATTCAATATTTGTATTTCCTCGTAATAACAAAGGTAAGTCGCTGTTAATACCATTATATGCAATCGCACCTCCACGCACACGTTTCAACATTCCTCTATTTTCCAAAACCGCCAAATCTCTCCGTATTGTGGCGCCGCTGGCAAACAGCTGCCCACATAAAAAATCCACTGTCACAAATCCTTTCTGTTTCAATAATTCAAGTATTTGCGCTTGTCTTTCCTGTAGCAACGCCAAAATCCTCCTCCTGGCTAAAATGATCATAAATGATCACAAAATGTTTATTTGCTTTCAAACAATCGACTTCCCCGCCACTTATTGACTCGTTTAAATCATTTTTTTATAATAAATACCAACAAAGCGCGCTGAATCAAATACGTATGAAATGGAGGGTCAAATGAATTTATATCGCAAATATGGTTTTGCAAATACAGGTGATATGTTAAGGGATGCCTATGAAAGGCATTATGCCATCCCTTCATGTAATTATATCACTATGGAACAAATAAACGCAATAGGGGATGCAGTCATTGCAAATAATTCTCCGGTTATCATCATGCTGGCCCCAAAACATTACCATCAATTTGAAATACAGTTAGTGGTACGCATGGCCCAAGCCATGGTGGAAAGAGTCCGCGAAGCCGGCTGCGAAAGCCCGATTGCGCTGCATTTGGACCACGGTATGAGTTTTGAAGACTGCAAGACAGCCATTGATCATGGTTTTTCATCTGTAATGATTGACGGAAGCAGGTTACCCCTAGAAGAAAATATTCGTCTGACAAGAAATGTTGTTGATTATGCTCATTTATACAATGTAACTGTAGAAGGAGAAATAGGCTCCTTATCAGGGACAGAGGGCTTCTCCAGCGAGGATTCAGAACATAAATATACAGATCCTGCAGAAGCGGAGCAATTTGTCCGGGAAAGCCATGTTGATTGCATCGCTATATCTGTAGGAACCGTACACGGCCTGAACAAATCTCAGGAAGGAAGTACAGGTACTTCCCCAAAAATTCGTTTTGACCTGGTAGAAAAAATCCAGCAACGTATTCCACAGATTCCGCTAGTCCTTCATGGTTGCTCCTCCCTTCCCGGCAAGTACATAGATATGATCAACAAATACGCCGGGAATTTAGGACCTGCAGTCGGCATCCCAGATGAAAGCCTGATCCAGGCAAGCAGAACTGCCGTATGCAAAATCAATATTGCTTCTGACGGATGGCTGCCTTCTACAGCAATTACAAGAAAAGTGCTGGCAGAACATCCAGACTTAATTGACAGCTGCCTTTATCGAAAAGAAATCCGCAAAGAACTGATGCCAATTTATCAGCACAAGATGGACATCTTTCAAAGTACAAAGAAAGGAGGCTATAAAAAAACAGAATCAACACCAGCGTCTATTGTATAAAAATGTAAAAAGAAAAGAAACTTATGGGAGAAAGGGGATACTATCATGAAAAGAAACCAAATTAACAGGCTGTTATGTGTAATTATCGTTTTCTCGTTATGTACCTGTGTACTCGCCGGCTGCAACAGTCAAAATTCAACCAGCCAGTCAACCACCACCGCTGCGGAAAATCAAAACCAGCAAGAAAAAGAAAGCGAAATATCTGATCAGACGTCCAATACTCCAATGTCAGAGGATTTGACTTTTGGTCTTACGCCCTTCGCCGAACAGCAAAAACTTCGCATCGCTTTTCTCGCAGGTGCTCTCAGTCCATACATTATAGCTGAAAAACTGGGAGTATTTGATGCATTAAATATTGATGTGGAATTTATCTGCTTTAGCGGCGGCCCTGCTGAAATGGAAGCAAACGCAGAGTGGGATATTGCAACAGCAGGAGCAGGGGGACTCTGCATTGGTACTACCGCTTATGATATGCATATGATTGATGTTATGAATTACGAAGAACACCATAGTCTTTGGGCACGCGCAGGCTCTGCTCTGGCAGAAAATCCAGAGGATCCGGAAAATTGGAAAGTAGAATGGGTCTATGCTTCCGGCACCACCTGCCAAGCAGTCCTTGCTGTCGGTCTGCAGAACGTAGGTCTAAGTCTCGCAGATATCGATTCTGTAAATGTGGATTTGGCCTCCACATTCACAGTATTTGACAGCGGCACTGGTGATGCTGCCTCAACGAATCCGTTCCAGTCTACTTATGCCGAAGACGGTGACTACGTCCTAGTCGGAACGGATATTTCTCTTGGCTTTCAGACTCCCAGCGGAACTGTAACGTCGCAAAAAATGCTCGATGAACATATGGACCTGGTAGCTACTACTGTTGCCGTTGCCCATTTGACTAACGAATGGATTTATGCAAGTGACGAGAACCTTCAACAAGCTGCCGAATGGTTTTACGAAAACTGTCAGGAAGAGGGCTATAACTGCACAGAAGAAATTGCTTTAAAACTTACAGAATGGTATCATGGCCCAACAACATCAGAATGGATCAACAGTTATATAGAAACAGAGCCTGATGATTCTGGGCTTTATACAAAGAGGGAATTATTAAAAGTTGAGAATGACTTTCTCGATCCAATGGACTTTTTCATCAGCGAAGGCAATTATACACCAGAAAACAGAGAGTATGTTCTAGATAATCAGCTGGTTGACAGCTCTGTAGCAAAAGCTGCCAAGAAAATGCTTGATACAGCTGGAATCAGCTATTAAATTATCAGAAACAAAAATAATCAACAAAACTTCATCACCCTTATCCAAAACAAAAACTATTTGGATAAGGGTGATTGAAAGGAGAATCTCTGCATGAACGTTCAAAAACAGAATCATTCCTCCGAACAACAGGAACAAATTCTAAAAGACCAAAAAAAGCAACGAAAGGCATCTTACCAGAACCTGATGCTTTCAGTCAGCAGTATACTTTTATTTTTTTTCATCTGGGAAATGGTGGCTCTTCTTAAGCTGGTGCCAGAACACTATCTGGCTCCTCCAGAGGCAATTTTCCGTCTTTTGATTATAAAAATACATGACCCCAATCCAGATGGCGCAGTGCTTACAGTCAATATCCTTTCTAGCCTGCAAATTTCATTTACAGGCTTCATCGCTGCCATTCTGATTGGTGTTCCATTAGGCTGGCTAATGGGTTGGTATCGGGTAGTTGACAGTGTCGTAAATCCTATTTTCGATATTGTAAGGCCCATTCCCCCTGTTGCATGGATTCCCCTCACAATTGTCTGGATGGGTGTAGGCCTAAAGGCCAAAGCAACCATTGTTTTTTTATCTGCATTCATACCTTGTGTAATTAATTCTTATACCGGAATCCGCCAGACAAATCCCGTTTTAATTCATGTGGGTAAAACCTGTGGGGCCTCTGACTTTACGATTTTCTGGAAAATCGGAATCCCGTCAGCCATGACAATGACCTTTACTGGAATCAAACTGGCCATTGGAAATGCTTGGAGCACATTAGTGGCAGCAGAAATGCTGGCAGCCAGCAGCGGATTAGGCTACATGATCCTGCAGGGGCGAAATTTTGGAAGAACTGATATTGTAATGCTTGGTGTGCTTGCTATAGGCATAATCGGAACTATTATCATAACATTATTCAGCCATCTGGAAAATGTCGTACTAAGGTGGAAAAGGAAATGAAAATTATGACGGTTAAGAAAAGGGAACGACACAAAAATACTTTTTATCAAATTTTATCGGTGGCTTCCGTGCTAGGGTTGATTGGACTATGGATTTATATTTCCAGCACCAGCAGATTTCCGACCCCAGGTGATATATGGGAACGTATGATAAAAATGTTCCAATATCCTATTAAAGGGAAAAACATCTTCGGTCACCTGCTTGCTTCTCTTCAGCGGGTTATGATTGCACTCTCTTTCTGCTGGACATTTGGCCTTGCTTTTGGAATTCTGCTTGGATGGAATCAGAAATGCCGCGCCTTTTTAGAGCCTTTGTTTAGTGCTTTCCGAGCAGTTCCACCTCTGGCATGGATCCCCTTGATCACGCTATGGTTTGGGATTGGCGAATTTCCCAAAATACTGATTGTAATTATGGGCGGCCTTCCCCCCATAGTAGTTAATACCCAAGCGGGAATCGCCAACGTACAGCAGCTTTATCTGGATGTAGGAACAATCTTTCACGCTAACAGGCGTCAAATGTTGTTTCAAATCGCGCTGCCTTCCGCCCTTGATGCAGTACTGGCAGGAATTAAAAATTCAATGTCCAGTGCCTGGGTTGTAGTTCTGGCGGCAGAAATGTTAGGAGGGAAATCCGGTGTTGGCTTCTTGATCAGCCGGGGAATGGACTCCATGGATATGCCCCTGATACTTTTAGCAATGATTGCAATTGGCAGTGTAAGCGCACTCTTTGCAATTGCACTGAATACGATAGAAAGGATAGCTTGCCCATGGCTATTGAAAAAGAAGTAATCCTACAATTAAAAAACATAGAGCAAAGTTATGTCGTAGACAACAGCGTCAAGCAGGCAGTAAAAGACGTCTCCTTCAATGTCTATAAAAATGAGTTTCTTGTAATCCTCGGTCCAGGGCATTGCGGCAAAAGTGTTCTTTTAAATATTATATCAGGCCTTGAAAGTGCCCAAAAAGGCCAAGTATACCTTGGTGCAGAACCGCTTGCCGGCGTAGATCGCAGAATCTCTCTTGTTTTTCAAAGATTAGCTTTGCTTCCATGGATGACAGTTATAGATAATGTTGCCTTTGGCCTGCGTATGGCCGGTATCGCAAAAGCCGAACGAAGAAAAATTGCGCAAAAATATATCAATCTCGTAGGACTTCAAGGTTTTGAAAAATCCTATCCAAGCCAACTCTCAGGAGGTATGAAGCAACGTGTGGGAATTGCACGAGCCTATGCAGTGAATCCTGAAATTTTGCTGATGGATGAACCCTTTGGCCAATTGGACGCTCAAACGCGATACGCAATGCAGGAAGAGATTCTGCGTATCTGGCAGCAGGAAAAGAAAACCGTTATTTTCGTCACCAACAATATTGAAGAGGCCGTCTATCTCGGAGATCGCATTATTTTGCTAAGCAGCTGCCCCGCACATGTGAAGGCCGAATATGAAATTCAGATGGAAAAACCAAGAAATACAGTAGACCCGGAGTTTCTACGTATCCGCAAAGAAATCTCTGACAATACAGATCTTGCGCTCTAATCGGAGGTATATTATGGAACAAACAGAATATAAAGTCCGCGTAGAACATTTGACAAAGTATTTTGGTGATCTCCATGTCTTAGACGACATATCATTCAATATACGAAAAGGTGAATTTCTCTGTGTGGTAGGCCCTACTGGATGTGGAAAAACAACATTTCTCAATCTGCTTACAAGAATCATCGCCCCAACCTCCGGAGAATTATATATTGACGGAATTCCTGCTGATCCCAAAAAGCATAATCTTGCTTTTGTATTTCAGGAACCATCTGCCATGCCATGGTTAACCGTGGAAAAAAATCTTCGCTTTGGTCTGGAAATTAAGAAAATACCCAAAGATGAAGCAGATCGAAGAGTAGAAGAAATATTAAAATTGTTGGGACTTGGAGATTTCCGCAATTTTTATCCCCATCAACTTTCAGTCAGCACTGCACAACGAATTATCATTGGCAGAGCATTTATCATGCATCCCGATCTGCTGTTGATGGACGAACCATATGGACAGATGGATATAAAACTCCGATTCTACTTGGAGGATGAGGTCATCAAACTTTGGAAAGAATTAAAATCAACCGTAGTATTCATCACACATAATATTGAAGAAGCCGTCTACCTTGCTGACCGCGTATTAATTCTTACCAACAAACCTGCTTCTATCAAGGAAGAAGTAATCATCGACCTGCCACGTCCAAGAGATGTGGTGGATTCAAAATTTATTGCATATCGAAAATATATCACTGACCAGATTAAATGGTGGTAATGAAAGGAGCAAATGTGAAAACAATATTCCTTGGTCCAAACAAAATTCAAGTTCCAGCTTTTATTCAAGGCCTTATGCGCACAGCAAACCTATCAGTAAAAGAATTAACAGAATTGCTACACCATGATATCCATCTTGGGATTACTTATCTGGATACATCGGACATTTACGCAGACGGTTATTGCGAAACTCTATTGGGAAATACATTTGCCTCAAATCCTGGATTACGTAATAATTTTCTTCTCCAGACAAAGGGAGGAATTCTACGAGGCGCAAAGGGCTTCGCCTATTATGATTTTTCTGAGGAGCATATTATTTCGGCTTGCGAAGCCAGTTTGCGCCGGCTGCAGACAGACCATATTGATTTTTATCTGTTGCACCGGCCAGATGCTCTGGCCGAACCGGAAGAAGTGGCCTCAGCCCTAGATAAACTTCACGCAAGTGGAAAAGTACTCCATTTTGGAGTAAGCAACTGCAATACCGGGCAGATCCAACTGCTTCAGAAATACTGTACTGTGCCCTTTGAAATCAATCAGATGGAATTTACGTTAGGACACTCTTTGATGCTTGATCCAGGTATGGATGTCAACAGGGTGGAAACACAAAGCTATGATCATGATCAGGGTGTTATGAATTACTGCCGGTTGAACAATATTACTATACAAGCATTTTCACCATTCCGAGCCGCCAAAAACCGCAATACCGGAACACTAATCGATCGCTATGGAGTCAAAGTGGAAACACGGCCATTCCTGAATAACGCTGAATACGCAGAAATCAACGAAAAGCTAGCAGAATATGCTTCCGCATACGACGTATCGTCCGCTGCAATCGTAATTGCATGGATTCTCCGGCATCCTGCAAATATGCAGGTTCTACTCGGATCAACCAAGGCTGATCGACTTCAGGACGCAGTTGCTGGTCAAAATATTCAACTGACAAGAGAAGAATGGTATGACCTTTATCTATCGGCTGGCGGCATTATTCCCTAAAAAGACGGAGGTGATATGATTGAAAAAATACATGAAAGGTGTGATTGTCACAGAACAAGGTAAGATCAGAGTCGTTTCTGATATTCCGCTGCCATCTCCCGGTGATTATGATGCACTTGTAAGAGTTCGATCTTGCGGAATATGCAATGGAACTGATTTACAATACATTGACGGAACAGAAAAAGAAACACTGGCCCCCTATCCTACCGTATTAGGACATGAAAGTGCCGGAGAAGTTGTGGCTCTCGGAAAAAAGGTTCGTTATATTCAATTGGGAGACCGCTTTATTCATACGAATCTTAGAGAAGATACAGGGAGTATATATACAAAAACCCACGGAGCTATGGCAGAATATGGACTCGTGCCCGACATCCGCGCAATTATGGAAGACGGTTATACAGTAGAAGAAGTTCCTTCCGTCACTGGTTACGGAACAAGAGTATATACTTATCAGGATGGTCCTCTAGTCAACGGCAAAATTGGAGCTGACATGGATTTAATTACTGCAGGTGTTTTCCAATCGCTGTGTGAATGCCTGGCAGCTGTTATTAATTTCAGCGTTAGAGAAGGGAGTACAGTCCTAATCTATGGATGTGGTCCTATGGGCATTGCCGTTATGCGCTTCTGCAAATTATTCGGAGCTGCGGAAACCGTCGCTATTGACTGTGTACCAGAACGTTTAGCAATGGCTAAAACTCTGGGTATGGCCGATCTCGTTATCAACTTTCAGTCAGAAGATGTCCGGCAGATTCTGGGAAAATCACTATTCGATATCGTGATTGACGCCGTTGGCAGTTCCAAAATTTTAATCGAAGGCTCTCACTACTGCAAGCCAGCCGGGAGCATTGGTGCTATGGGCGTTCTGCGCAGAGGAGACTCTTCCTTTGATGTCCAGCGATTAAAAAACAATACAAAACTCCATATGCTGAATCTTCCTTATCACAGTTTCGCATCTTTGGATATTCTGCAAGAAATGATACGCGCCGGAAAAATTAATCCGAATTCTTTTATTTCTCATATAATGCCTGTCGACGATGTACAAAAGGGCGTCGATCTTCTCCGCGAGCACAAGGCATTTAAAGTGATACTAACTTTTTAATTTGCAAGAGAAGGGAGTTATTTATGCTGGCCGGATTAGATATAGGAACAACAACTGTAAAATTTTCAGTCTACTATGAAAATGGTATACTTGCATCAGAATCCGCATCCCCTTACCCTGGCAGCACATCAAAATCCTGTATTTCGGGAATTCTGATCTGGAATACTGTGAAAAAAGTGATTAAACTTGCGTGTCAAAACCTCCCTGCCGGAGCAGCCATTCACGGAATGGCTGTCTCCGGATTTGGAGAAACAATAATTCCTGTTGGAGCTAATGACAAAGTCCTATACAATTCATTTTTGGGCAATGCCCCAGAAGGCGCCATGGAACTGACAGAGATTTTAGGGAAAATATCTCCAGACCAGATACACAAAATAACTGGACTTATCCCCGGCAAACATCATTCAGCTGTAAAAATTCGATGGTTCCAAAATCACACGGATATTTATCAAAAAGTCAAAAAGTTTTTTATGGTTGAAGACTTTATTATCTATATGCTAACCGGAGAAGCCATAACCAGTGTTTCGTCAGCCGCCCGCAGTATGTTGTTATGCTTGGAAACAGAAGACTGGGATCCCACGCTTCTAGATATCACTCATATTGACCGTGAAAAACTATCTAAAATACAACCTTCCGGAACACTTGTCGGAGAAATAAAAAATTCTCTTTGCTTAGAACTCGGAATAACACCTGGAACTCTCGTCTTCACAGGTGGCCACGATCAATTATGCAATGCCATCGGCGCAGGTTTGCAAGATGATGAAACGGTTATTAACTGCTCTGGAACTGTAGAATGTATATCCCATTTAATTACCCAAAAAATCAACAAAAATACTGAACTGTTCCAGCTCTCCCCTTTCTGCAGTGCTCTTCCAAATGCATATTACACTTTTCAGGCTCCAGTCCGTGGTTGTTCTGCGCTAGATCAATTCTTGCTGTCTAGTGGCATCAGCAAAGAACATCTTTCGCAGACACACATAGCTATTCAAAAACAATGTGAACAGTCGCCTTCTCCTGCTCTCTGTTTTATTCGCGGAAGCGGAAACGGAATTCAAGACACAATAAACAAACCAATTGAAGCAGACAGAAAAATGTCTAAATCCAAATCTCTGATTGCAAAGTATCAAAGTATGCTAGAAAGTATCGCTTTTGAGGATAAAGCTATTCTAACTGAATGGGAAAACGCAGGTCTGCCAGTTAAACGTGTCTTCTTTGTTGGCGGCGGTGCACAATCCGATTATTGGGCACAGATGAAAGCTGATATATGGGAAATCCCTGTCCTCACACTGCAATCCTCACAAGCAGGCACTATGGGATGCATGCTGCTCGCTGCCGTGGGAACAGGAACATATGGTTCTCTACAGACAGCATTTACTCACTGCATTCTCACAAAACAGATATTTGAGCCAAATACCCTTCGTGCCCAACGCTACAAACAAAAATACGCAAAATACATGTCCATTCGCTCATAAATACACTTCTAAGCTGCTTCCAGCTTAAAATATATTTTTTGACAAATATTTTTCCCGTATACACCATCCCATTTCGCCCTCTTTCCGATTTCATCAGCGAAACTGCCGTTACTTCCATCTCGCATTCCGGCAGCACCGACACCGGAATGCGTTCCCCATTCTTGTATCGGGTATTTCGGATCAATGTGATATGCGGTGAGAATTTTTTCCTGTCGAATGGAATTCCCCGCTCCGCAAGTGCCTTCTGATCTGCCGTGCATATAACTCCAGCCCCTCATTCTCGGCAATTCCTGCCCAAAAGATGTCGCCAAAGCTTCCAACGCCCTGCAACTTTGTCAATGCCTCCAGCATTTAGTCATTGAATTGAATCGCTATAAATAATCTCATACATCCTCCCCAGAATCGCCAGCCTTCTCTTCCCCTCCCAGCCCGAACTGCAGCATCTCATTATAGCTGGCATTGGCCGCCTCGCTGGCCTTTTTCTCCCGCCAGGCGTCGATCTCGCTGCAGATCGCCAGCATCTCATCGACGATCAGTTCCTCTTTTCGCGGCTTCACATAGGTGAGATACGCGATCATCCGCTCCATCGCTGCAGATTGCCTACCTGAACGGACACCTGTGCCATAATCGGCGGCCAGCCTGCGACTTAAATAGCGGCCAGCCGGGG
>CANRHU010000014.1 GCA_947630485.1 uncultured Lachnospiraceae bacterium | reverse complement strand
AAGGTGATCCAGGAGACGAGGCGCTGGGACGACAATAAGGAATCCTCCCACGCGATGCGTTCCAAGGAGGACGCCCAGGATTACCGCTATTTCCCGGATCCGGACCTGACGCCGGTGGTGATCAGCGACGAGTGGCTTTGTGCGGTCCGCGACCGGCAGCCGGAGCTGCGCACGGAGAAGCTGGCCCGCTATCAGAACGAGTACCAGCTGCCGCTCTACGACGCTGAGATTCTGACCGGTTCCAAGCACCTGGCGGACATTTTCGAGGCGACCGTGGCCCTCTGCGGCAGGCCGAAGGAGGTGTCCAACTGGCTGATGGTGGAGGCCATGCGGCTTTTAAAGGAGAAGGAGCAGGATCCGGAGGATCTTGCGTTTTCACCGGCGAACCTGGCGAAGCTGATCGGCCTGGTGGAGAAAAATACAATCAACCGGACGGTAGCCAAGACCGTATTTGAGGAGATCTTCGCCCACGACGTGGATCCGGAGAAATATGTGGCCGAGAAGGGACTGGCCATGGTCAGCGACGAGGGCGCGCTGCGGCAGGCCGTCGAAGCGGTCATAGCGGCGAATCCCCAGTCCGTGGAGGACTACCGCGGCGGCAAGCAGAAGGCCATGGGCTTTCTGGTGGGCCAGACCATGCGCGCCATGAAGGGAAAGGCAGACCCGGCGAAGGTGAATGAGATCGTGCGGGAGCTGCTGAGCCCTCTTGTCAAGTAAGAGGTTGACAAAACAAAGGCATTTACGATATAGTATTTTGAAATAAAGGAGGATTTCATATGAAGCCATATGCGGAAATGACGAAAGACGAACTGGTGGCGCTCCGCGCGGAGCTGAAAGCGGCATACAAGGATTACCAGAGCCAGGATCTGCGGCTGGATATGTCCAGAGGCAAGCCCAGCATCGATCAGCTGGATCTGTCCATGGGCATGATGGATGTGCTGGGAAGCGACTCGGACCTGACCTGCGACGACGGAACCGACTGCCGCAACTACGGCGTGCTGGACGGCATCAGCGAGGCCAAGGAGCTTCTGGCCGACATGATGGAGGTTCGGCCGGAGCAGATCATCATCTATGGCAACTCCAGCTTGAATGTCATGTTCGATACCATGTCCCGCTCCATGACCCACGGCGTCATGGGCAATACCCCTTGGTGCAAGCTGGACAAGGTGAAATTCCTCTGCCCGGTGCCCGGTTACGACCGTCATTTCGCGATGACCGAATATTTCGGCATCGAGATGATCAACGTGCCGATGGATGAGAACGGACCGGATATGGATATGGTGGAGGAGCTCGTTGCGGGCGACGACTCCATCAAGGGCATCTGGTGCGTGCCGAAATACTCCAACCCGACCGGCATTTCCTACTCGGACGACACGGTCCGCCGCTTCGCACGGCTGGAGCCGGCAGCGCCGGATTTCCGGATTTACTGGGACAATGCATACACGGTCCATCACCTCTACGACATGGGGCAGGATCACCTGCTGGAGATTCTGGCGGAGTGCAAGCGGGCCGGCAATCCGGATCTGGCTATCAAATTTGCCTCCACGTCCAAGATCAGCTTCCCGGGCTCCGGGATCGCGGCCCTGGCGGCGTCGGAGAACAACCTGGTGGACATCAAGAAGCAGTTAAAATTCCAGACCATCGGCCATGACAAGGTGAATCAGCTGCGCCATGTGCGGTTTTTCAAGGATATCCACGGCATGGTGGAGCATATGAGGAAGCACGCCGATATCATGCGTCCTAAGTTCGAGGCGGTAGAGGAGATCCTGGACCGCGAGCTTGGCGGACTCGGCATCGGAACCTGGACCACGCCCAGGGGAGGCTATTTCATTTCCTTCGATTCGATGGAGGGCTGCGCGAAGGATATCGTGGCGCGCTGCAAGAAGGCCGGGCTTGTGATGACCGGCGCCGGGGCGACGTACCCTTACGGCAAGGATCCCCATGATGCGAATATCCGGATTGCTCCGTCCTACCCGCCGCTCGACGATCTGAAGGAGGCCATGCAGCTGTTCTCCCTCTGCGTCAAGCTGGTGAGCGTGGATAAGCTGTTAAGGGCAATGCCGTAATACAGAAACCGCGGGCAGAGCGTCACTGGCGATTTGCTCGCATGGAAATGAGATAATCCCGCGGATACGGTTCCGGCGATGCGGACGGTATCCGCGGGACTTTTGTATGCCGTTATGTTCTTTTTTTACCCTTGTTTTCAGAAATAGAAATCTGACAAATGCATCTTGTAATTCCATATTTTTTTTAGTATACTAAAAATGTGTTTCAATTTAAAGGAATGGTATTAATTTTTAGAGAAAACGGAGGTGTGTATTATGTCATTAGTACCAATGAAGGCGATTCTGGATGCGACGGAAAAGTACAACTACGCCCAGGGCGCGTTCAACGTCAATGCGGTCTGCCAGGCCAAGGCAGTGATCGAGGTTCACGAGATGTTCCGTTCCGCGGCGATTCTGCAGGGGGCGGATCTGGCTAACGCGTTCATGGGCGGCCGGACAGATTTTGCCAACGGGACTCTGGAGGATAAGAAGAAGGGGGCGCTCAACATTGCCAGCGCGGTGAAGAAATACGCGCAGAACAGCCCGATTCCTGTAGCGCTGCATCTGGATCACGGCAAGACCTTCGACTCCTGCGCGGCTGCTATCGCGGGCGGCTATACGTCCGTCATGATCGACGGATCGTCTTTGCCGTTTGAGGAGAATATGGAGCTGACCCGTGAGGTCGTCAAATACGCCCACGAGCGCGGCGTGACCGTGGAGGGAGAGCTCGGCGTGCTGGCCGGCGTGGAGGACCATGTGTTCGCGGCAACCTCGACGTATACGAACCCGCTGGATGCGGTTACATTTTTTAAGAACACCGGCGTGGACGCCCTGGCGATCAGCTACGGCACAAAGCATGGCGCGAACAAGGGGAAGGATACCGTCATCCGCAAGGAGATCGCGATCGCGACGAAGGAGTGCATGATGCACGAGGGCATTGAGGGGACGCTGGTCAGCCACGGTTCCTCGACGGTTCCCCAGTACATTGTCCGGGAAATCAACGCGCTTGGGGGCGACATCCACGACGCTTACGGCATCAAGAAGGAGCAGCTGAAGGAGGTCTCCAAGCTCGGAATCCGCAAGATCAATGTGGACACGGATATCCGCCTGGCGGTGACCCGCAATCTGCGCGAGCTGTTCAGGGATCAGCCGGCGAAACGCGAGAGCGCGTCCATCGGGCCGATCTATGAGCTGCTGCTTAAGAATCCGTCCCAGTTTGATCCGCGCGTCTTCCTGCCGCCGATCATGGACACGGTTATGTACGGCAATGTGCCGGATGATGACGTGGCGCTTGTGGTTGACTGCATCGAGCGCGGTGTCCGCGAGGTGGTCGGTACGCTGATCGTCGAGTTCGACAGCGTGGGCAAGGCCCCGTTAATCGAGGCGGTGTCGCTGGATGAGATGGCGGAGAGATACCGCAAAAAAGGAATCTGATACGGACGGAGCAGGGGGTAAGAGAGATGGGAATTCATATCTTAGTAGCGCACGGCGGCGGGCCGACCGCTGTCATCAATACGTCTTTGCAGGGCGTGGTGGAGGCCGCCCGCGCGTCCGGGAAGGTGGATAAGATCTATGCGGCCCGTTTCGGCGCCGAGGGACTTTTAAAGGGTGACCTGATCGATCTGACGGATGTGCCCGCGGAGACGATCAGCCGGCTGTCGCAGACGCCGGCCTCCGCCATCGGTTCCTGCCGCAGAAAGCTGACGGAGGCGGACTATCCGGTGGTCATCGATATGCTTCGGAAGTTCGATATTCACGCGTTTTTCTATAACGGCGGCAACGATTCCATGGACACCTGCCACAAGGTGAATGAGCTGGCCTTAAAGGAGGGCATGGATATCCGGGTCATCGGGATTCCGAAGACCATGGACAATGATCTGGTGGTGACGGATCACTGCCCCGGCTTCGGAAGCGCGGCCCGGTACGCGGCCATCAACGCGGCCGAGCTGGCCCTGGACGCGTCCGGACTTCCGATTCATGTGGTTGTTATGGAGCTGATGGGACGGAACGCCGGATGGGTCACGGCCGCAAGCGCGATGGCCTCCCGCCTGACAGACTGCGAGCAGCTGGTGTATCTGCCGGAGGTGCCGGTGGATGTGGATCGGATGCTGGCGGACATTGAAAAGGGCTATGCCAAAGGACGGGGACTGCTTGTGACGGTCAGCGAAGGCGTCCGCGACATTCACGGGAAACCGCTGGCGGATACGGGGATTGTGGACGGCTTCGGCCATATCATCCCGGGCGGCGTAGGCCAGCACATTTCCGATCTGATCGTGCAGAATACCGGCTTAAAATCCCGTGCGGAGAAGCCGGGACTTCTGGGCCGGACCAGTATCCCGTACGTGTCCCTGGTGGACCGTCAGGAGGCGTATGCGGTCGGAAGCGAGGCGGTGAAGGCGGCCCTGCGCGGCGAGAGCGGCTATATGGTGGCGATCGAGGCGGACCGAAGCGGCGGCGGATACACCAGCAGGACATTCCTGACGCCGCTGGCCGGCGTGGCCAACGCGGAGAAGAAATTCCCGATGGAATGGATTGTGGACGGCAACCGGATTGCGGACGCGTTCTTCGATTACGCGAATCCGCTTATGGGCGGGGATTTCCCGCAGTTTGCCCTTCTGCGGTGACGCGCGGGAAAATGATTACGAGGAGAGAGAAGGATTGCATATGAAACATATTTTTCTGAATCTGAAACGATTTGACGTGCCGGTGGAGCTCGGCGGCGTAAACCGCCTGGCTCCGGTAGCGGAATGGGGAAGAACCGTCGTGGAGTCCACGCAGGATGGACTTCGGAAATACGATCCGGCAGAAGTGGAATTTGTACAGTTTCTGCCGGAGGCCCACCTCCTCTCGGCGGCTGCGGCGCTTTCGGAGGACAGTCCGGTTATCTTGGGCAGCCAGGGCGTATTTCGTGAGAACACGGCGGTTGGCGGCAATTTCGGCGCGTTTACGACGAACCGGCCTGCGTCGATCGTGAAGGCCATGGGCTGCGGGGCGACCCTGATCGGCCACTGTGAGGAGAGGAATGACAAGAAGGGGATTCTCGCGGAGGCCGGGGTGACCGACATGTCCGCCGTGAACCGTCTGCTGAACAAGGAAGTGAAATGTGCTGTCGCCGCGGGGCTTAAGGTGGTCTACTGCATCGGGGAGACCAGCGAGGAGCAGCCGCAATGGCAGCAGGTGCTGGGCGAGCAGCTGCGCGTGGGCCTGGACGGCGTGGACACGTCCGAAGTGGTTATCGCCTATGAACCGGTGTGGAGCATCGGCCCCGGCAAGACGCCGGCAGGAAAGGACTATATCACGATGATCGCCCGCTTTGTGAAGGAGCAGACGGGCGGCTTGGATGTGGTTTACGGAGGTGGTTTAAAGACCGACAACGCGGCGATGCTCGCGTCGATTGCTGAGATCGACGGCGGACTGATTGCGCTGACCCGGTTTGCGGGGGAGATCGGATTCTATCCGGATGAGTATCTGGAGATCATCCGGCTGTACCTCGGAAAGTGAAGCAATGCGAAAAAAGATAAGGAGAAGAAAAAGATATGAAACTGGATTTTGAATATGGAAACGGTTTTATGAGCGCTGAGCTTCCGGACACCACTGATGTGTTCATCCCCGGCGAGACGGTTCCGGATCCGCCGTGTCTGCCCCAGGACTGGGACAGTTTGTACGCAGCGACGCTTGACAGCATCCGCCATCCCATCGGTATGCCGACGCTGACGGAGCTGGCGAAGCCCGGCGACAAGGCCGTGATCGTGATTCCCGATATTGTAAAGGGCGGCAATCAGCCCACCTCCCACCGCAAGGTGGCGATCCGCGCCTGCTTAGACGAGCTCTACAGTGCCGGCGTGGAGAAGAAGGACATTCTCCTTCTGTTCTCCAACGGCCTTCATCCCAGGGCAACGGTGCCGGAGATGCGCACGATCCTGGGTGATCAGCTGTTCCAGGAATTCTATCCCAGCGGGCAGATCACCAGCCATGACAGCGAGGATTACGACCATCTGGTAGACCTGGGCTATACGGAGGACGGCGATCATGTGATCATGAATAAATACGTCTTCGACGCGGATATCCCGATCCTGATCGGCCATACCCAGGGCAATCCCTACGGGGGCTATTCCGGCGGCTACAAGCACTGCGCTACCGGCATCAGCCACTGGAGGAGCATTTCCGCTCACCATGTGCCGGATGTGATGCACAGGCCGGATTTCGTGCCGGTCTCCACATCCAGCGTCATGCGCCGCAAATTCGACCGCCAGGGCATGTTCATGGAAGAGAAGATGGGGAAGAAATTCTTCTGCTGCGACGCGGTGCTCGATACGAAGTCCCGCCAGATCGAGATCAATTCCGGCTATGCCGCCGAGATGCAGCCCATCAGCTGGAAGACGGCGGATAAGCGCACCTATGTGCACTGGGCGGAGAAGAAATATGACGTCGTCGTTTTCGGTATGCCGACGAATTTCCACTACGGAGCCGGCATGGGCACCAACCCGATTCAGATGATGCAGGCCTTGTCGGCGCAGGTCATCCGGCACAAGAGGGTTCTGGCGGATCACTGTGTGTTCATCGTGCCGAGCATCTGCGACGGCTGGTTCCACGACGAGCGCTGGCCGTATCTGCGGGAGCTTTACGAGATGTTCCAGCATGACAGCATGAACATTCTGCCGGATATGAACCGCTATGGCGAGTATTTTGCGACCAATGAGGAATACATCCGTAAGTACCGCTTTGCGAACGCGTTCCATCCGTTCCACGGATTCTCCATGATGAGCTGCGGCCATCTGGCGGAGGAGCACACCAGCGCGATCTACATCGTCGGGGCCAGGGAACCGGGAATCGCTAGAAGCATGGGGCTTAAGACGAGAGCCACGGTGGAGGAGGCGCTGGCGGACGCCGAGAAGAAGTATGTCGGGCCGAATCCCAACATCCTGGCGCTGCCGAAGACATTTACGACGGCCGCGGTTCATCTGTGTATGAAGGACCCGGCTGAGAACAGCCATACGAGAGACGGTCACGGACATCCCTGCTGCGGATAACGAGATTCAGGGAAAGACGTTGATAAGGCAAAAGGAGACGGACTAGATGAGGGAAATAAATCAACGGATCAAACTGAAAATCGACAATGTATACAAGGAATATGAAGGAAGAAACGGAAAGACGGTCGCTTTAAACGGGGTCAGCCTGGATATTGCGGAGAATGAATTTATCTGTGTGGTAGGACCGTCCGGCTGCGGGAAATCCACGCTCCTCAATATCATCGCGGGCCTTTTGGAGCCGACGGACGGCGCGGCCTATCTGGACGGAAGGAAGATCGAGGGAACCGACTCGGAGCGCGGGGTCGTCTTCCAGCAGTACGCGCTGTTTCCATGGCGGACGGTGATCAGAAACGTTATGTTCGGCCTGGAGATGAAGAAGACGCCGAGGGCGGAGGCCGAGGGGATTGCAAAGAAGTACATCAAAGCCGTGGGGCTTGAGGGATTTGAGAACGCATATCCGAAGGAACTCTCAGGCGGCATGAAGCAGCGCGTGGCCATTGCCCGCGCCTACGCGGCGAATCCGGAGGTGCTTCTGCTGGACGAGCCGTTCGGCGCGCTGGATGCCCAGACGCGCGTGCAGCTGCAGACCGAGCTGCTGAACACGTGGCAGCAGGAGAAAAAGACCTGCTTCTTTATCACCCACGACGTGGACGAGGCGATCCTCCTGGCGCAGCGCGTGATCATCATGAGCGCCAGGCCGGGGCGGATCAAGAAGATCGTGCCGATCGACATTCCATATCCGAGGACGCAGGAGACCAAATCGAATCCGCGTTTCCTGGAGCTGAAGGCGGAGATATGGAACGAGGTCTATCAGGAATTTCTGGCAGTGCGGAAGTAGAAGGGCCGCGCGGCGGACGGAATTGCCGGCAGGAGCAGCGCTGCCGGAAAGCGGAAAGGATGAGGCGAAATGATGAAGCATGAGTATTACTATTATACGAAGGAGCAGCTTTTAGCGGCTCCGAAGATCCCGGTGGAGGTCATGGCGGATAACGCCGCGGTTTTTTCGGCCATTGCCCGTGAGATGGCGGATGAGATCATCCGCAAAAACGCGCTTGGCGAGCGGACGGTCTTTATCTGCCCGGTGGGTCCCGTGGGACAGTATCCTTATTTTGTGGACATCGTAAACCGTGAGCGGATCTGTTTAAAGAATGTGTGGTTTATCAATATGGACGAGTACCTGACCGATGGGAAGGAATGGATCGACAGCTCCGAGAAGCTGAGCTTCCGGGGATTTATGAACCGCACCGTCTATACGAAAATTGCTCCGGAGCTTCTGATGCCGGAGGAGCAGCGCATTTTCCCGGATCCGAAGGATGTGGAGAACGTGCCGCGGATGATCGAGAAGCTGGGCGGCGTGGATATCTGCTTCGGCGGCATCGGCATCAATGGGCACCTGGCGTTCAATGAGGCGCAGGATGAGCTGACGCCCGAACAGTTTAAGGCCCTCAAAACCCGCGTGCTTGCGATTACCCCGGAGACGAGGACGGCCAACGCGATCGGCGATCTGAACGGCGCGCTGGACGATATGCCCCATTACTGCGTGACCATCGGTATGCATGAGATTTACCACGCGCGGAAGGTGCGCCTGGGATGCTTCCGCGACTGGCACCGCAGCGTGGTGCGCCACGCGGCCTACGGCGAGATATCGGCACATTTCCCGGTGACGCTGATGCAGGAGCATCCGGATGCAAAAATCCGAATCACGGAATTTGTGGCGGAGCTGCCCGAATAGGGAACTGCTGCCGAACAGTTTTACAGGATTTGAGACTGCCCTTTGCGCGCGGACTGTGCGGAGAGGGCAGTTTTATGTCAGTATGCAAAAAACGCGCATGCTCTCCTCGTATTTCCATGCAAGCAAGGCGCCAGTGACGCTTTGTTCGTATTTCCATGCAACCGGAGCGCCAGTGACGCTTTGGTTGTATTGACTTTATGCGGAGGGAAGGCTATAATTGGAGAATACTGGGCTAATTGGGAGCAGCGGGATGTTTGCGAAGATTTGGAGGAAATTTGTTAACCGCGAATCGGTAACCTATGTTTTGTTTGGTGTACTGACGACGGCGGTCGATTGGATCACATATACGGTTTTATGGCGGCTGGGAACGGATTACAGGGTGTCTACGGCCCTCAGCTGGGCGGCGGCGGTCCTGTTCGCGTTTGTCACGAATAAGCTGTTTGTGTTTCAGAGCATGGAGTTCAGGCCGGCGTTTCTGTGGCGCGAATTTTCCGGCTTTGTGGCGGCCCGGGCGGCTACCGGCGTATTCACGATGGTCGCGATGATTGTTATGGTGTCCGGACTTCATTGGAATGAGTTTTTCGGGAAATTGGTCGTATCGGCCGTCTCCCTGGTGTTAAACTATCTATTCAGTAAGTGGTTTATATTTAAGAAAACCGACAGTGGGGCAGATACAGATGGAATCAGATGAGATTAGAAAAGCGTCAGAAGAGATGGAAAAATTGTTAAAAGGATATGACGCGGACGGCCGCGGGCCGGCGTATGACAGCTCAGCGTATGAGGAGCCGGATGACGGAATATATGACGCGGATGTGCAGAACGCCAATGACGCGCACGATGCGTTCCTCTTTTCGGAGGACGACGTCCTGTTTTCAGAGGACGGCGGCGACGGGACGGAGGATCTGTACGACGCCGGGGAAGCGCTGAGGGGACCGCGGAACAACCCCGGCTCCCGCAGCAAGGAGGCCCGCAGGGAACGCAGAAAATCAAGACAGGACGGGGCTCTTTTGGAGCTTACCGGCAATATGGGGCTTGCGGCGGCATTTCTGGTGCCTGTTTTTATCATGGTGGTCATCTTTGTGCAGAGAGGGATTTTTCCGTTCGGGGACAAATCGTTTCTGCGGACGGATATGTATCACCAGTACGCGCCGTTTTTCTCGGAATTTCAGTACAAGCTGACCCACGGCGGAAGCCTTCTCTACAGCTGGGACGTAGGCATGGGCGTCAATTTTTCCGCGCTTTACGCCTATTATCTGGCCAGTCCCTTAAACTGGCTTCTGGTGCTGTGCCCAAAGGCGTATGTCATCGAGTTTATGACCTATATGATCGTCTTCAAGATCGGGCTTGCGGGGCTCAGCTTCGCCTATTACCTGCAAAGGCACTGCGGGAAAGGCGGCTTCGGCGTGGCGTTTTTCGGTATCTTTTATGCGCTGTCCGGCTATATGGCGGCGTACAGCTGGAATATCATGTGGCTGGACTGCATCCTGCTGTTCCCTCTTGTCATGCTGGGACTGGAACGGCTGGTTAGGGAGCGTCGGGGGATTCTCTACAGCGTGACTCTGGGGCTATGCATCCTGTCCAATTATTATATCTCCATCATGATCTGCATTTTCATGGTGATCTATTTTGCGGCGCTTTTGATTCTGGAACACCGCGAGGGGAAAGGGCCGGGCGCGTATCTTGCAAACTGCGTCCAGTTCGGTGGCTGCTCCCTGGCGGCGGGCGGTCTGGCGGCGGTGGTGCTTCTGCCGGAAATCTATGCCCTCCAGATGACGGCCTCCGGGGATTTCAGCTTTCCGAAGACATTTTCCTCGTATTTTTCCATATTCGATATGTTTGCGCGGCATATCGGCAATATCGATGTGGAGATCGGGCTGGATCACTGGCCGAATATCTACTGCGGCGTTGCGGTGCTGATATTTTTCGTGCTGTATCTGGGATGCCGGCAGATTTCGGTGCGTCACAAGGCGGTCTATTGCGGCATGATGCTCATGTTTTTTGCCAGCTTTTCCATGAATGTGCTGAATTTTATCTGGCACGGGTTCCATTATCCCAACAGTCTCCCCTGCCGTCAGTCCTTCATCTACATCTTCTTAATGCTGTATGTCTGCTATGAGGCCTATACGCATCTGCGGGAGATGCCGGAGAAACAGATCGGCCGGGCCTTCCTGGGCGCTGTCGGCTTTGTGATTCTGGCGGAGAAGCTTGTGGAGCAGGAACATTTTGAATTCTATATGTATTATATCGCGATTATCCTGCTGGCGGTCTACGCGGGGCTGCTCTGGCTGTATAAGAAAAGGAAGCTGGATGTGAGTCTTCTGCTTCTTTTGACGCTGGCGGTGGTGTCGGAGGAGGCCGCGATGAACACGATGATTACGAGCGTGACGACCACGAGCCGCTCGGCCTATGTCCGCGACAATGCGGATGTGACGGCGCTTGTGGAACAGATTCCGGCAGAGGAAGGCTTCTACCGCATTGAGAAGGTGACCAGGAAGACGAAGAATGACGGCGCCTGGATGAATTTCCCGACCGTATCCCTGTTCTCCTCCACGGCCAACGCGGATCTGACGGCGTTCATGAAGCAGCTGGGCTGCGAGGGGAGCGTCAACGCCTACAGCATTACCGGAAGCACGCCGTTTGTGGATTCCCTGCTCTCCGTCCGCTACGGGCTGTATTCGTCGGAGCAGGATGTATCTGACGGTATGCTGCAGCTGCAGGGGCAGTCCGGGGATACCTGGCTGTACAGAAGATATTTTACGCTGCCGCTGGGTGTGATGCTGCCGGATTATTTCGACGAGGAGTGGAAACGGGACGCGGGAAATCCGGCTCTCGTGCAGAACGCGTTCTGCGCCAATGTGGGCGCGGAACCGGTACTTTTGGATGCGGGCGGCGAGAACATGGGCGATAACTTCCGCTTTACGGCAGAGGAAGCAGGCGATTACTATGTTTACATCTCCAACCGGTCGGCGGAGAAGGTGACGGTGAGCAAGGACATTGAGAGCCTTACGTTTGACAATGTAAACCGCGGCTATCTTCTGGAAATCGGCTGGTGCGACGCAGGGCAGACGGTATCGGTAAACAGTGAGGAGGCGGGCGTAAATCTGGATGCCTATGCCTACCGCTTCTCTGACGAGGCGTTAAAGCAGGTATATAATACCCTGAACCGCTATCCGCTGGAGGTGACCGGCTGGACGGATGAGACGATTGACGGTGTGGTCAGCACGGAGAAGGACGGCGTTCTGTTTACCAGCATTCCCTATGATAAGGGCTGGACGGTGCTTCTGGACGGGGAAGAAGTGGAGACGGAGAAGATTTTCGATGCGTTTCTGAGCTTTCCTGTGCCGTCCGGAACCCACACGGTCAGTATGCGCTATTTTCCGCAGGGCCTTCGGATGGGCGGAATGGTTACGGCCGCGAGCGCGGCGGTGCTGCTGATTGCGGCGCTTGCCGGGCGGTCGGCGAGAAAGAAAAGGAAGCGTGCCGGGGAAGATGCGGAGGCCGCCGCTGGGGACGGCCGGAACTGAGAGAATACGGCCGCCGCTGGGGATGGCCGGAACTGAGAGAACACAGCTGCCGCTGGGGACGGCCGGAACTGCGTAGAGACGGCGGAGACAAGAGAGGAGAACGCGATATGAAGCTATGGGGCGGACGTTTTACGAAGGAAGAGAATCAGGAGGTGCACGAATTTAACGAGTCCCTCTCGTTTGACCGGAGACTGTACCGGGAGGATATCGAGGGCAGTATCGCCCATGTGACGATGCTGGCCAGGCAGGGGATTGTGTCGGAGGCCGACCGTGATGCGATCATCGCGGGGCTTGAGGGAATCCTTGCGGATATTGAGGAGGGAAAGCTGGAATTTACGAAGGAGTACGAGGATATTCATTCCTTCGTGGAGGCCCACCTGACAGAACGCATCGGGGAGGCCGGAAAGCGGCTCCACACGGGGCGCAGCAGGAACGACCAGGTGGCCCTTGATATGAAGCTGTACTGCCGCAGGCAGGCGGAGGAGACCGCGGCCCTGGTAAAAGACCTGCAGAAGGCGCTCTTAAAGATCATGGAGGAAAACCTGGAGACATACATGCCGGGCTTTACGCACCTGCAGAAGGCGCAGCCGGTCACGCTGGCCCATCATGTCGGGGCGTATTTTGAGATGTTTGAGCGGGACCGCGGGCGGCTTGCGGACCTTAACCGGCGCCTGAACCAGTGCCCGCTTGGGGCCGGGGCGCTGGCCGGGACCACTTATCCGCTGGATCGGGAGTACACGGCGCAGCTTTTGGGGTTTGCGGGCCCGACCTATAACAGCATGGATTCGGTGGCGGACCGGGATTATCTGATTGAATTTTTGAGCGCGCTGTCCATAATCGCCATGCATTTGAGCCGTTTTTCCGAGGAAATCATTATCTGGAACAGCAACGAATACCGTTTTGTGGAGCTTGACGACGCCTACAGCACCGGCAGCAGCATTATGCCTCAGAAGAAGAATCCGGACATCGCGGAGCTGGTCCGCGGCAAGACGGGCCGTGTCTACGGAGCGCTTGTGGCGCTTCTGACCACGATGAAGGGGCTTCCGCTCGCCTACAATAAGGATATGCAGGAGGATAAGGAGATGGCTTTCGACGCCATCGATACGGTGAAGGACTGCCTGACGCTGTTTACCGGCATGGTTTCCACCATGGCCTTTTGCAGGGACGCGATGGCGGCCAGCGCGAGGAACGGGTTCACCAATGCCACCGATGCGGCGGATTACCTGGTAAATAAGGGCGTGCCCTTCCGGGACGCCCACGGCATCGTGGGACAGCTGGTTTTGTACTGTATCGGCAAGGGGATTGCGCTGGACGATATGACCCTGGAGGAATATAAGGCCGTCAGTCCGGTTTTTGAGGAGGATATCTACGACGCGATCGCGCTCAGGACCTGTGTGGAGAAACGGACCACCATCGGCGCGCCGGGACCGGAAGCGATGCGTAAGGTGCTGCAGGCCTGCAGGGCACGTCTGGAAGAGAACTGATTGAGAAGCGGGAGATAAATTCGTTATGGCAGGGACAGGTACACTTATCAATGTGGCCGCCATTGTAATTGGCGGCATGGGCGGCATGCTTTTCGGCAGCCGCCTTAAAAAACGCTATCAGGACACACTAATGACGGCGAACGGCGTCTGTGTGCTGTTTTTAGGCATTGCCGGGGCTATGGAAAAGATTCTGACGGTGACGGAGGACGGTCTTGCGAGCGGCGGCACCATGATGATGATCGGGAGTCTTGCGATCGGCGCGCTGATCGGAGAGTGGCTGAACATTGAACTGCGCATGGAGCAGTTCGGAGAGTGGCTGAAGGTGAAGACCGGAAGCAGCGGCGACGCAGGCTTTGTGGACGGCTTTGTGACGGCCTCGCTGACCGTCTGCATCGGGGCCATGGCCGTGGTCGGCTCAATCCAGGACGGCATCCTTGGAGATTATTCGGTGCTGGCCGCCAAGGCGGTTCTGGACCTGATTATTATTCTGGTGATGACGGCCTCCATGGGCAAAGGATGCATTTTTTCGGCGATCCCGGTGGGGCTGTTCCAGGGATCGATCACGCTGCTTTCCAGGTTCATACAGCCGTTTCTGACGGAGGCGGCGCTCGATAATCTGTCCCTTGTGGGCTCGGTTCTGATTTTCTGCGTGGGCCTGAATCTGGTCTGGGGGAAGAAAGTGAAGGTGGCAAATCTCCTGCCGTCCATCGTGATTGCGGCGGCATGGGCGTTTTTGCCGTGACGGCCGCGGGGATATGGCCAGGTTCCTTTTGCGCGGCGCGGCTATTCCGGCGGTCCCTGGCTGAGACACCCCTGACTGAGACACCCCTGACTGAGACACCCCTGGCTGGGACACCCCTGGTTGAAATGCTCCTGGCTCTCCTGGCTTGGACGATATTTTCTTGCGCTTCCTTATTGACAATAGTTCGCAGCAAGAGTATGCTATTTTGATGGTATCTATGGTTGCTTTTGTTGATATCTATGGTTGCTTGAATCAGAGGAGACAGATCGATGAAACTGATCGAGGGAGAAGTCAACCAGATTTATCTGGTGACGGAAGTGCAGATCGAGGAGCGTCTGACCAGACGCCTGGAAGCTTTGGGCGTCAATGAGCAGACGAAGATTGCGGTATTGAATAAAAAGGGCAGCGGCAGCCTGATCATAAAGGTGCGGGGCACCCGTTTGGCGCTGGGCCGGCAGATCGCCGAGGGCATTACGGTGCGTGAAATAAAGACCGGCGAAATAAAGGATGGCGGGATAAAAGACGGCGGAATGAAGGCCGGCGGAACAAAGGCCGCTGAAAGGAAGCGCGGCAAAACGGAACGCATGGAGACGGCCGGAAGCAGGGAGGCGGTGCGCGGATGAGCGAAAAGGAGATTACCGTTGGGTTCGTAGGCAACCCTAACTGCGGCAAGACGACGTTATTCAACGCCTTTACCGGCGCAAAATTGAAGGTAGCCAACTGGCCGGGCGTTACGGTGGAGAGGGTAGAGGGCGAGACCAGTTACAAGGGACGCCCGATTCGCGTCATCGACACGCCGGGCATCTACAGCCTGACCTCCTATACGATCGAGGAGATCGTCACGCGCAAGTGCATCGAGGACGGAGAGGTGGACGTGATCATCAATGTGGTGGACGCGTCCTCGCTGGAGCGGAACCTGTATCTGACCATGCAGCTTCTGGAACTGAAAAAGCCTGTGATCCTGGCGCTCAACATGATGGATATCGTGGAGGAGCGCGGCATGGAGATCGATATGCACCGCCTTCCGGAAATGCTTGGCGGCATTCCCATCGTACCGGTGTCCGCCAGAAAGCGGACGGGCCTGGACGTGCTGATGCATGCGGTGGTTCATCATTACGAGGAAGGACCTCACGGTATCGTCGTCCATTATACGGACGAGCTGGAGCAGAAGATTGCCCAGGTGGAGGAGGCGCTCCGCGGCAAGTACGGCGAGATGGACAACCTGCGCTGGCACGCGGTAAAGCTTTTGGAGCAGGACGAGGAGGTGGCCAAGGATCATCCGGTTGAGCTGGATCATATCGTCACCCGCTCCTACGAAAAGCAGATCATCAACGAAAAGTACGATTACATTGAAGAAGTCATCGAGGAATGTCTTTTCAACAAGGAGGAAAAGGCGGCGCTGACGGACCGCATCGACCATTATCTGGTCCATCCGGTTTTGGGAATCCCGATTTTCCTGGGGATCATGGCCCTTGTATTTTTCCTGACCTTCACGGTGGGAGATTTCCTGAAGGGATATTTCGAGATGGCCCTGGAATACGTCTCCGGCTGGCTATTGAGCGGACTGACGGCGGTGGGGGCCTCGCAGTGGCTGATCTCTCTGCTGGTGGACGGCGTTGTGGCTGGCGTGGGCGGAATTCTCACCTTCCTGCCGAATATTTTCATTCTGTTCCTGGCGCTGGCCTTTTTGGAGGACAGCGGCTATATGGCCCGGGTGGCCTATGTGATGAATGAGACCATGAGCCGGGTGGGTCTTTCGGGCAAGGCGTTTCTGCCGATGCTGCTTGGCTTCGGCTGCACGGTGCCTGCGGTCATGGCGACCAGGGCGCTGGCGACGCAGAGGGACCGCCGCAGGACGATTCTGATCACGCCGTTTATGTCCTGCTCGGCCAGGCTTCCGATTTATGTGCTGTTCGCGGATATGTTCTTTGGGGATAAGGCGCTGCTTGTGGCGTATTCTTTGTACCTTTTAGGGCTTGTGGTGGCGATTCTGGTGGCGTTTGTCGTGCACAAAACCTCACGGTCCGGGGAGGAGGACGCGCTGCTGATCGAGCTTCCGGAGTATAAGACGCCAAACGCCCATACGGTGGCGATTTATGTCTGGGAGAAGGTTAAGGACTACCTGACCAAGGCCGGAACCACCATTTTCGTGGCTTCCATCGTCCTGTGGTTCGTGCTGAATATGGGGCCGGGCGGCTTCGTGGACGACGTGTCGTTCAGCTTTGCCGCGATGATCGGCCGCGTTCTGGTGCCGGTTCTCCGGCCGGCCGGCTTAGGCAGCTGGCAGATTGCGGTAGCGCTTTTGTCGGGACTGTCCGCCAAGGAAGTGGTGGTATCCAGCTTCTCGGTTCTCTACGGTATCGGCAATATCAATTCCGCGGCCGGCATGGGAATGCTGTCTGCGCTGCTGGCCGAGACCGGTTTCGGCTCGGTGAACGCCTATGCGCTGATGGTGTTCTGCCTGCTTTACTCGCCCTGCGTGGCCGCGCTGGGCGTCGTGCGGCGTGAGACGGGCTCTCTGAAATGGACGCTTGGCATGGTCTGCTTCCAGCTTCTGACCGCCTGGTGTATGTCTGTGCTGGTCTATCAGGCGGGAAGCCTGCTGTTCTGAATAGATGCGGAATGCGGAGACTGCCGCGGAGGATTATGACGTGAGGACTGCTGCGGAGGATTATGACGTGAGGGCGGATGCCGGATCCTGGGCGATGACGATTTCGTCGGCCGCGCGGGAATAGAAATAGATGTGGTCGGACAGGCGGTCCTCGACGGCGACCTCGGTTTCGTTGATGTAGGCGACCATCTCGGCCAGTTCGCCGAATTGGATTTTATCTTCATAGGGTATCAGTAAAACTTCGTGAATGCTGGAGGGCAGGATCACCAGATCCCGGTCCAGACGGTTTGCGAAGTTTTTCAGTATGTCCGGGTAGAGCATGGTGCAGGCGCCGTTTAAGCCCGCGGTGGTGCTGAGCACATACAGGGGCGGCTCCGCCCGCCCGTTGGGCGGTCCGGCAAGCGCCTCGCCGAGGTTTGCGTCCTGGTCCTGTTCCCTGGCAATGTCCTGCATAACCTGCGTCATGCTTTTAAGCTCGGCAGGGAACAGAAGCGGCGTATTCTCCTGCGCCAGAAGGAAGAGCTCCTCCGTCGTCACATTCCACAGCTTCTGATGGCGTCTGTGGATGAGGGCGGTCATCTGCCCGAAAGGGCCGCTTTCCAGAAACAGATAGAAGACGAGGGACAGATCCAGAAACGGAACGGACGGAAGATCTTCGAGGAGGAGACGGTTGGCGTCGGTGTTGACCAGGCGGTAGGCAATCCGGCCCTTAAGCTGCTGAAAATCGTTGAGAATGGAGAAATCAACGTGAAGGATGTCGGAATGTTCGCGGTAGATGTCCGCGATCTCCTCCACCAGTGCGTCCAGGGGCCGCCCCTCCAGAAAACGCTCGTAGTATTGGTTCAGGTAGATCATGGGAGCGGCTGCCTGCCCTTTGAGGCTGATGGACAGGCCGTCCAGGATCAGTCCGTTGTTTTTGGGAACCTTCTGAATCTGCAGCCGGTATTCGCTGCCCAGCCGCAGCTGCAGCCGGCCGGTCAATGTCTCCTGAAATTTCTCGTATACCATATGTATACCCCCTTTAGATGAATATTTATGTAAACTGAATAGACAGTCACATACAAGTCCTGTGCGGTGCTGAAAACGCTTTGCTGTGTGGAATCACCGGCCGGTTTCGGCCTGAGATCAATCAAGATAAAAGGAATGCCGAAGCAATCGATTGGATATCATTATAGCGGATAAACCCTGATTTGGCAAGACCCATTTTCCATGTTTACCATTGACTTTGCCGGATGAATCTGATAGAGTGGCTGTAAGTGTTTCTGTGTAATTGACCGGACGGCGGGAGTGAATGACGATGAAGATGAACCGAACTGCAAAGCGTACGGTGGAGATATTAAAGTTGGCGGCGAAGAAGCCGGAGGGCGTCACGCTGGAGGAAATCTGTGAGGAGCTGTCTCTGCCGAAGACCAGCGCCTACGATATCGCGGCGACCTTGACGGAGCTGGATATGCTCCATGTTAAGAGGGGACAGAAGCTGACCTACCGGATTGGCCTGGCCGCGTACCGGATTGGGATGGGCTATATGAATGGCCTGGATTTTCTGGAAATCATTGAACCGGAGCTCAGGGCATTTTCAAGAAAAGTGGGGTGCACAGTGTTTTTTGGTGTGCGTTCTGACCACGAAGTGGTGTATATATGCAAATTTGAGCCGGAAAATCCGATTATAACGACGGCTACGGTGGGGACGAAGAATCCCATGTACTGCACCTCCCTCGGCAAGGCGATCCTGGCTTACACCGATGAGGAAACCAGGATGCAGGTGATCGGACGAATTCATTTCCGGCCGAAGACGGAGCGGACGATCGTGAGCCGGGAGGAGCTGGAGGAGGAGCTTGCGCTGACGCGGGAGCGCGGCTTCGCTATGGACGCGCGGGAGATGGAGGATCACATGACCTGCGTGGGCGCGCCGGTGTTCGGCCGCGACGGGCGCGTGCTGGGCGCGATCAGTCTGTCGAGCCTTTACCGTCCCGACGAGGACTATGAGGTTCTGGGGCGGCTGATCAGCCAGAAGGCGGCGGAGATATCCCGCCTGCTCGGATATGAAAAGGGGTCACCGGCACCTTTTCTGTATTGACAAGACACGGAAAAAGGAGTATACTGAAACCATAAAATCGTATTTGCGAAAATGATTCGCATATACGAACAAAAATAAGAAAAGGAGAGTAACGCCATGAAAAAGGAGAAGGTACTGTCAAGGATGCGCGAGGACTGTCTGGTAGCTGTGGTTCGTGCGAAGAACCTGGAGCAGGGCGAGAAGGTGGTGGATGCCATCATCGCCGGGGGGATTCATTTCATCGAGATTACGATGACGATGGACGAGGGGAATCCGGTAGAGTTTATCGCGGCCATGGCGAAGAAGTATAAGGACGATGATCAGGTGGTGATCGGGGCAGGTACGGTTCTTGATCCGGAGACTGCGAGACAGGTCATTCTGGCGGGCGCCAACTACGTGGTGAGCCCCGGCCTGAATGTGGAGACCATCAAGCTGTGCAACCGCTACCGCGTGCCGATGCTTCCCGGCGTCATGACGCCCACCGAGGCGATTACGGCCATGGAGGCTGGCTGCGACGTGATTAAGATTTTCCCGGGCAATATCGTGGGACCCGCGGCCATCAGCTCCTTCAAGGGACCGCTTCCCCAGGGAGAGTTTATGCCGTCCGGCGGCGTGGACGTGGACAACGTGGACAAATGGATCAAGGCAGGCGCTTATGCGGTCGGAACCGGAAGCAGCCTGACAAAAGGGGCCAAGACCGGAGATTACGCGGCGGTGACGGCGAAGGCGAAGGAATTTGTTGAGGCTGTGGCTGCGGCAAGAGCGAAATAGAGGAGAGATCATTTATGGCAAAAATAGTTACGCTGGGCGAGATCATGCTGAGACTGTCCACCCCGAACAATGAGAAGTTTATCCAGGCGGATGAATTTGACATCAATTATGGCGGCGGCGAGGCGAATGTGGCCGTGTCTCTGGCCAACTACGGCCATGAGGCGGAGTTTGTGACCGCGGTGCCGGATAATCCCATCGGCGAGTGCGCGGTGGCGGCTCTCCGCAAGTACAACGTCGGCACGAAGCATATCGCCAGGAGCGGCGAGAGACTGGGTATCTACTATCTGGAGACCGGCTCCGCCATGCGCGCCTCCAATGTGGTCTATGACCGCGCCCACAGCTCGATTTCCACGGCGAAGCCGGAGGAATTTGATTTCGACGAGATCTTCCGCGGCGCGGACTGGTTCCACTTTACCGGCATCACTCCGGCTGTCAGTGACGACGCCATCGCGCTGACCGAGGCCGCGCTGAAGGCCGCGAAGGCCCACGGCGTGACGGTGTCCGTAGACCTGAATTTCCGCAAGAAGCTGTGGTCGTCTGAGAAGGCTCAGCGTGTCATGACGGAGCTGATGCAGTATGTGGACGTCTGCATCGGCAACGAGGAGGATGCGGAGAAGGTTCTGGGCTTCCGGCCCGGCAGCACCGATGTGACCTCCGGCGAGCTGGAACTGGCCGGCTATGTGGATATCTTTAACCAGATGGCGGACAAGTTCGGTTTTCAGTATATCGTAAGCTCCCTGCGCGAGAGCCACAGCGCTTCCGACAACGGCTGGTCCGCCTGCATCATGGACGGAAAGACCAGGGAGTTTTACCATTCCCGTCAATATCATATCACTCCGATTGTAGACCGCGTGGGCGGCGGCGATTCCTTTGCGGCGGGCCTGATCTGCGGTCTGCTGGACGGCAAGGATATGAAGGCGGCTCTGGAGTTTGCGGTGGCCGCTTCGGCGTTAAAGCATACGATCCCGGGCGATTTCAATCTGGTGACCCGCGCCGATGTGGACGCGCTGGCAGGCGGCGACGGCTCCGGCCGCGTACAGAGATAGATCGCGCATGGAGAATCGCGCACAGAGACAGCTGTGCGCAAAGACAGCCGCGCGCGGAGGCGGCAAAGACAGCCGCAAAAAGGACTTTTCATTTTTCGGAGGATACGCTATACTGAGAGGTATAAAAAGGAGGGGTATCACATGCAGTATCGTAAGTTTGGCAATACCGGCGCAGAAGTTTCCGCGCTGGGATTCGGCTGTATGCGTCTTCCGGTTTTGGAAGACGGATCTGTGAATGAGGAGGAGGCTGTCGCCATCATCCGCCGCGCCATCGATGAGGGCGTGAATTACATTGACACCGCCTATCCCTACCATGACGGCAAAAGCGAGATCGTCGTGGGAAAGGCGCTGCAGGACGGTTATCGGGAGAAGGTCTATCTTGCTACGAAATGCCCGCTTTGGGCGGTAAAGGGCGAGGCGGATTTTGACAGGATTCTGAACGAGCAGCTTCAAAAGCTTCAGACGGACCACATCGATTTCTATCTGCTTCACGCGATGGGAAGGGAACGGCTTGAGAAGGTGGTGAAGCCGTTTCATCTGGTCGAGCATATGAAGGAGGCGAAAAAGGCTGGAAAGATCCGCCACATCGGCTTCTCCTTCCATGACGACCTGAACGCCTTCAAAGAGATTCTGGATTATACGGATGAATGGGAATTCTGCCAGATCCAGTATAATTACATTGACGTTGCCAATCAGGCCGGAACCGAGGGTATGCGCTGCGCGGCGGCGAGAGGTATGGGCGTCGTCGTCATGGAACCGCTTTTGGGCGGGCGTCTGGCGAATTTGTCCAGCCATGTGGCGGCTGCGTTCTCCGCGGAGAAGACGCCGGTGGAGCATGCGTTTGATTTCCTTTGGAACCAGCCGGAAGTTGGCGTGGTTCTAAGCGGTATGAGCAGCAGGCAGCAGGTGGAGGATAATCTGGTCTACGCTTCCCGCAGCGGCGTCGGTATGCTGAGCGGGGAGGAGGAGGCCGCCTACGGGAAGGTCAAGGAAATCTACGACAAGATGTCCATGGTCGGCTGCACCGGCTGCGCCTACTGTATGCCGTGTCCGTTCGGCCTGAATATTCCGGAGATTTTCAAGGTGTATAACAGCTATGGCCTTCACCGCAATAAGAATAAGGCCAGGGAAGCCTACGAGGCCTTTGAGGTTCGCTCCGACCAGTGCCGCGCATGTCATAAATGCGAGCAGATTTGCCCGCAGCATCTGAAGGTCAGTGAGGTTATGAAGGATATCGCGGCGTTAATGGGATAATGCTTCCGGCGCGCGGACAGAACGAATGAAAGTCAAATCCCGCACGGCTCCGATGAGAAGGTTGGGGCTGTGCGGGATTTTTGCGCTTTTTGAGGTTATTTGAACAGGTTCGCGAATTTGGCCATGGGTTCGATGGCGTCGTTTAAATTCTGAATCGCCGAGTTCAGCTTTTCGATGTCGATGGCGTTGATTTTTTTCATCGCCTGATTCAGGCTGTCCGTGCTTCCGTTTACCAGACCGTTGACGCTGTCCATCGTTCCCTCGATATCGACCGCGGCCAGATCTTCGGTGATCGATTCAACGTTTTTCATGACCGCGTTCAGCCCAACGAAGGTGGAGTTGATCCTGGGGAGCAGCGTGACTGTCAGAAACAGGACCAGCGCCAGGGCCAGGAGATTGGCCCCCGCTCCGATTAAGGACATAATGTACTGCTTCCGCGCATAGCGTTCCTGCGCCGCGTTGCTGGATTCGAGGCGTTTCATGATGGCGGCCCACTCGGCCGAATCGGTTGTATTCGTCAGATTCTTTTGTTCTTCCATAACAGGTTCCCCCTTTGAAGTAGATTTTGCTTACAGTATACAGGAATCGGAAAAACTTGAAAAGTGAAAAATGAAAAATGTTCCCACGTCCTTGAAATCATGGTATACTCATCCTGTCGGCCGGGGCGCTGCGGTATCGCGCTTTGGAACCGGCAGCCGGAAGATGGAGGAAAGAGAATGGAGCAGAAAAGTCAGCTTCCGAATGAGAATGTTCTGAAAGAGAATGCGCCGTTTCGCGTCGAAAAGACAAGGCCGGAGCAGCTGGGGCAGGTTCTGGCGGTCTATGAGCGCGCGCGAAAATTCATGGCGGAGCACGGCAATCCCAACCAGTGGGGGACGACAGATCCGCCCGCGGAGCAGGTGGTCCGCGACGTGGAGGACGGAAATTCCTATGTCTGTATGTTTCGGGATGCGGTTGCGGCGGTGTTTTATTACAGGGAAGGGGAGGATCCCACGTACCGCGTGATCGAGGGCGGCGCCTGGAGGAGCAGCGCCCCCTACGGCGTGGTGCACCGGATCGCGTCGTCGGGGATTGCAAAGGGGGCCGGTTCCTTCTGCGTCAACTGGGCGTTTGAGCGGTGCGGTCATCTGCGCATCGATACGCACAGGGATAATGTGGTGATGCAGAATATGCTGCGGAAGAACGGTTTCGTCCGCTGCGGGATCATTCATCTGGAGGATGGGAGCGAGCGCCTGGCGTATGAGAGGACGTCGCCGGGGAAGGCGGAAGAGGGCTGAGAGCGCGTCGCCGGGAAAGGCAGGGGAGGCTGACCGGCTCAGTACACCAGGTATACTTCTTTCTGCTGAAGACCGTAAGCGGCGGCTTCAGCGTGAGTATCGCAGTAGATATCAATATGGTTTCCTATGACGCCGCTTCCCTCGTCCTCCGCGGTGTAAACCACGCCGTCGATCATCAGCCGTGTCCCATAGGGGATGACCCGAGGATCCACCGCCGCCGTGTGTCTGGCGGTGGCGACGGCTCCGCTGCTGGTGATCCGGCCCCAGCGGCCGGAACAGCGCCGGCAGGAGCAGTAAGCGGTCGTGCGGAAAACGCCCAGAAAGGCGACTGGCGTTTCGGAAGTGTCGGCGGCATTTGCGGACGAAGCGGGCGCGGGAGAGTACGTGATGGCGGAAGAGCCGCCCTGCCAGTAGAAGATACCGCTTAAAGGAATTCCTCCGCAGAAGGCCCGGACGGTATAGCTGCCCTCGGGCAGCTGATTTGCGGCGGGGGAAAAGGCGAATGAGTGACAGCCGCCGCCGTACTGCTTAAGGTCCGCGCGGTACTGGTCGGCGATGATTGTCTGGGACGCGGCGGGCAGGCCGCTGTCAGCGTGCAGGATTACAAGCTGTACCTCTGCCGGGGAGCCGGGATTTTCCGCATCCCACGCCCAGCCCCAGACGGCTTGTCCGTCCGTGCCGTCGAGAAAGCCGAGCGGCTGCGCGGCTCTGGCCGTGGTTGTTCCTGCGAGGATCGCCAGGGAGGCCGTAAGGGCGGCTATAAGGGGTTGTCTGAAACGCATGGCTATTTGTCCGTCCTTTCCTGTTTTCTGTTTCTATGTATATGCGGGAAAACGGACAGATAGTATGAAAATGCAAAAAAAGAAGCGGTTGAAAGGGATTCTGCATATTGCATAAGCCTTTCAGCCGCCTATGTATGTGTATTACTTACTCTGCGATAACCGCGAATACCTCCGCCGTCTGTGTTCCATGAGCTACGGCCGCTTCATGTGAATCGTAATAGATGTCGATGCGGCCGCCGTTGACGCTGCTCCCGATATCCTCCACCGTGTAGACAATGCCGTTGATCATAAGCTTGGTGCCGATTGGGAAAACATTGATATCGGCAGAGATCGTATGGTTTGCCTTGGGCACCGTCCCGCTGTAGGTGAGACCCCAGCCGCTGGAACAGACTGAGCAGTTGCAGTAGCCGGTAGTGGTAAAAGATCCGAGCGAAGCGCCCTGCTTCCAACCGGAGGAGGCGCCGTCTGACTGGGCAGAGGATTTGGCCGTATCGGAAACGGCTGACGCCCCCGGTCCATTGGCGGAAACGCCCGGGCCGCCTGCGGAAGAGGCAGCGGACGCAGCGGTTTCATTTCCATGCAGAGTTGACGCGCTTTCTGTATTTTTCGTGTCGCTTGAAGCCGGATCATCCGTCTCGGTGGACTTTGCCGCGGCCGGCTGAGCGCCGGGACCGAAATAGCCGGGACCGGAAGCGGCCGAAGCGGATACGCCGGGGCCGTAAGCGCCGGGAGCGCTTTTGGAGCCCTCGTCTGTCTGGGAAGCGGCGGCGTCGGTTTTCTCGGAAAGCACGGGAACGACGGAAGCCGTATCATAGTGAATCGTGCCGAGCAGGGCCGTCTTTTCGCCGCCTGCCGTCGTATAGGCGGTCACGGTAAAACGGCTGCCGGACAGAAGCGTCCAGTCAACCGGACAGAAAAAGCCGTGGTTCGGGGAACCGGTAGAGGCCTCCAGGTCGCCGCGGTAGCTTTCGGCCGCAGCGGTCAGAGTCGCCGCCGCCGTGTCGGAACCCTCAGGCGTGATTTCAATCCGCACTTCAAGGGTTGTCTCCGGAGAGCTCTGATCCCAAACCCATCCGGCAATGGTTTTCTGATTGGCCCAGTCCAGGTGGCCCTCCGCAGCGGCCATGGCCGGTATGCTAAACAGCAGGCTGAGCGCGGCAGCGGAGGCCGCGAGGGCCAGCTTGTTTCGAGTACTTCGTCTCATATCAGATACCTCACATATCATTTTCATCTTATGGAATCTTTGTCAATTACAATTATATTACAAATCTGTTAAAAGTCAAGCATTAGAAGCAAAGTATATAAAAGTAGAAGAAATTAAAAAAAACTATTGACAAATATTGGGGGAAGTAATATAGTAAGAACGTAGGAATTAGCACTCGATACAAGTGAGTGCTAACAACCTAAATAGACACGGAAAGGAGCAGAACCATGGAACTGGACGAACGGAAGATTACCATATTGAAGGCGATCATCAAGAATTATATGGACACCGGGGAGCCGGTGGGATCCAGGACCATTTCCAAGTATGTAGATAACAAATGGAGTTCTGCTACGATCCGTAACGAGATGTCTGATCTGGAGGAAATGGGCTATATTGTGCAGCCCCACACATCTGCCGGGCGGATTCCTTCGGACAAAGGCTACCGTTTCTATGTGGATCAGATCGTTTTGGAGAAGGACAATGAGGCGGCGGAGGTTCAGGAGCTGATGATCCAGCGGATCGACCGGCTGGAATCAGTGCTGAAACGGCTGGCGAAGCTTTTGGCCCACGATACGAACTACGCCGCGCTGATCAGCGGCCCGCGCTATCAGGAGAATAAGCTGAAATTCATTCAGCTGTCCCGGGTGGACGTGGATAAGATGCTGATTGTTACGGTGCTGGAAGGAAATCTGATCAAGAATACCATCGTCCCTGTGAAGGATATGCTGAGCGACGATGAGATTCTGAATATGAACATCCTGCTGAACAGCAATCTGAACGGGCTGACCATTGAGGAGATCAATCTTGACGTGATCAGCCGCATGAAGCAGCAGGCAGGCGCCCATGCCGAAGTGGTGGACTTGGTCCTGGAGCAGGTGGCCGAGGTGATTCGCGCGGATTCGGAAGATCTGCAGATCTATACCAGCGGAGCGACGAACATTTTCAAGTATCCGGAGTTGAGCGATAATCAGAAGGCCAGCGAGCTTCTGCAGACGCTGGAGCACACGGAGCTTTTGAAGGATCTTGTGGATGCGGACGACGGTTCGGAAAAAGGAACCGGAATTCAGGTCTATATCGGGGAGGAATCGCCGGTGCAGGCCATGCGGGACTGCAGCGTGGTGACCGCCAATTATGAATTGGGCGAGGGAATCCGTGGAACCATAGGCATTATCGGACCGAAGCGGATGGATTACGAGAAGGTTTTAAAGACGCTGCGGACGCTGATGACGCAGTTGGAGACCGCCTTTAAAAAAGAAGAGAGGTAGATGAGACGTGGACGATAAGGTGCATGAGAAAATAAATGAGGAGAAGCCGGAAACGGCTGAGGCAGAAGCGCAGTCAGCGGATACGTCCGAAGCGGCGGCGTCCGCGGATGCGGCTCAGAAGGACGACGGAAGCGCCGAGACGGCAAAGTCGCCGGAAGCAGGCGACGCTGCGCCGGAAGCGGACGCGGAAAGCGCCGGAAGCGAAGAAGACGGTGAAGCGCCAAAGGATACGGACGAGGCGGGCGGATCGGAAGCCGGTGAGACGGACGGGCCGGAGCCAGCGTCAGACGGTAAATGGCACGTCTTCGGCAAGAAGAAAGAGAAGAAGGATCCGAAGGATCAGAAAATCGAAGAGCTGACCGATCAGCTGAAACGCCAGATGGCCGAGTTTGACAACTTCCGCAAACGCACTGAGAAAGAGAAGTCGGCCATGTTTGAGGTGGGAGCCAGGAGCATCATCGAAAAGATGCTGCCGGTGATCGATAACTTTGAGCGGGGCCTGGCCACCGTCCCGGAGGACGCCAAGGGAACGCCCTTCTCGGAAGGCATGGAGATGATTTACAAGCAGCTTTTAAAGAATCTGGAGGAGGCCGGTGTGAAGCCCATCGAAGCCGTAGGCCAGCCCTTCGACCCCAACTTCCACAACGCCGTTATGCACGTGGAGGATGAGAATCTTGGAGAGAACATCGTTGCCCAGGAGTTTCAGAAGGGATATATGTACCGCGACACCGTCGTGAGGCACAGCATGGTCCAGGTCGCGAATTGAGCGAAACCAGTTCACGCGTCCGCCCGTGTCCGCGCAAGTTTATGCTTGCATAAGGACTTGCGCGGACACGGGCGGACGAAGGGAGCGCCACGTACATGAGCAAAAAGGAGCTGCGAAGCAGCGGAGAGCTCCGAAGGAGCGGTTTTGCGAATGGCGCTCCGTGAACGTCGCAAAGCGCGAGCCGCAAGGCGAAGCGCGAGGTTAGTGCGAACGTCGCGGCCCGCGCCCCCGCAGTCCCAACCCCCAAGGAAATAATCAAATTTCAAATATATATGTAGGAGGAAAAAATCATGAGCAAGATTATAGGAATCGATTTAGGAACAACCAACAGCTGTGTAGCAGTCATGGAAGGCGGCAAGCCGACCGTCATCGCCAACGCGGAGGGCGTCCGCACGACCCCGTCCATCGTGGCGTTCACGAAGACCGGCGAGCGTCTGGTGGGCGAGCCTGCCAAGCGTCAGGCCGTCACCAACGCAGACAAGACCATTTCCTCGATCAAGAGGCATATGGGAACAGATTATAAGGTAGACATCGACGGCAAGAGATATACTCCGCAGGAGATTTCGGCCATGATTCTGCAGAAGCTGAAAGCCGACGCGGAGAGCTACCTCGGCGAGCCCGTCACCGAGGCCGTCATCACGGTTCCGGCGTATTTTAACGACGCGCAGCGCCAGGCCACCAAGGACGCGGGCAAGATCGCGGGCCTGGATGTGAAGCGTATCATCAACGAGCCGACAGCGGCGGCGCTGGCTTACGGCCTGGACAATGAGAGAGAGCAGAAGATCATGGTATACGACCTGGGCGGCGGCACCTTCGATGTGTCCATCATCGAGATCGGCGACGGCGTAATCGAGGTTCTGTCCACCAACGGCGACACCCACTTAGGCGGCGACGACTTTGATAACCGCGTAACCCAGTGGATGATCACGGAATTCAAGAAGGCAGAGGGTGTGGATCTGTCCAACGACAAGATGGCCCTTCAGAGACTGAAAGAAGCGGCTGAGAAGGCGAAAAAGGAGCTTTCCACCGCGACTACAACCAATATTAACCTGCCGTTCATCACGGCCACCAGCGACGGGCCGAAGCATCTGGATATGAACCTGACCAGGGCGAAGTTCGACGAGCTGACCCACGACCTGATTGAAAAGACGGCGGTTCCGGTACAGAACGCTCTGCGCGATGCCGGCATCACGGCTTCCGAGCTTGGCAAGGTTCTTCTGGTAGGCGGTTCCACCCGTATGATTTCCGCGCAGGATAAGGTGAAGCAGCTGACGAACCATGAGCCCAGCAAGACCCTGAATCCGGATGAGTGCGTGGCGATCGGCGCGGCTATCCAGGGCGGCAAGCTGGCGGGCGACGCCGGCGCCGGAGACATTCTTCTGCTGGATGTAACCCCGCTGTCCCTGTCCATCGAGACGCTGGGCGGCGTAGCCACCAGACTGATCGAGCGCAACACCACGATCCCGACCAAGAAGAGCCAGATCTTCTCCACGGCCGCGGATAACCAGGAAGCCGTTGATATCCATGTGGTGCAGGGCGAGAGACAGTTCGCCCGCGACAACAAGACCCTCGGCCAGTTCCGTCTGGACGGAATTCCGCCCGCAAGGAGAGGTATGCCGCAGATCGAGGTTACCTTTGATATCGACGCCAACGGTATCGTCAATGTATCCGCCAAGGATCTGGGAACCGGCAAAGAGCAGCATATCACCATCACTTCCGGCTCCAACATGTCGGATGCCGACATCGAGAAGGCCGTGAAGGAGGCCGCTGAGTACGAGGCTCAGGATAAGAAGCGCAAGGAAGCCATCGATACGCGCAATGAGGCCGACTCCATCGTGTTCCAGACCGAGAAGGCTCTGCAGGATGTGGGCGACAAGATTTCGGCCAGCGACAAGGCCGCGGTGGAAGCGGATCTGAACGCTCTGAAGGAAGCCATCAACCGTGCGCCGGTGGATCAGATGACCGACGCTCAGGTGGAGGATATCAAGGCCGGCAAGGAGAAGCTGATGGCCAGCGCCCAGGCTCTGTTCACAAAGATGTACGAGTCTATGCAGGGAGCCGGAGCAGGCGCAGGAGCCGGAGCCGGAGCAGGCGCGGGTTACGGCGCAGGCAGCGGTGCCCAGGGCGGCGCATCCCAGCCGGACGACGATGTCATTGACGGAGATTTCAAGGAAGTGTAAATACCGGTGCGGACGCCGGATGGGTTTAAACCCGGCCGGCGGTGTGAAACCGAATCGCATATCGCAGAAAGTGTTGTATAAGCTACAACACTTTTCTGCGGTTTTACAAGGGAAACCGTCACAGGCGGTTTCTTCTGCAGAAAACGCAATACAGATCGATTCCTGCCGGATTCCGGGACATCCGACAGACGGCGGGAGAGGAAAGGCAGCATAACATATGGCAGAGACCAAGAGAGATTATTATGAGGTTCTGGGCGTGGGAAAGGACGCGGACGACGCGGCCTTAAAGAAGGCCTACAGAGCCCTGGCGAAAAAATATCATCCCGATGCCAATCCGGGCAATGCGGAGGCGGAGCAGAAGTTCAAGGAAGCATCCGAAGCTTACGCCGTGCTGAGCGATCCGGAGAAACGCAAGCAGTATGACCAGTTCGGACACGCCGCCTTTGACGGCGGTGCGGGCGGCGGCTACGGCGGTTTTGGCGGGTTCGGCGGCTTTGACGGAGCGGATATGGGAGACATCTTCGGGGATATCTTCGGAGATCTGTTCGGCGGCGGCCGCAGTTCCAGAAGCTCCCGCTATAACGGACCCATGCGGGGGGCCAATGTTCAGACAAGCGTCCGGCTGACCTTCGAGGAGGCGGTGTTTGGCTGCGAGAAGGAGATCGAGATTAATTATAAAGAAGAATGTCCCTCCTGCCATGGGAGCGGGGCCAAGGCAGGCACTTCCAAGGAGACCTGCGACAAGTGCAACGGCAAGGGAAAGATCGTCTATACCAGCCGTACGCCTCTGGGTACGATGCAGAATGTGACGACCTGTCCGGATTGCGGCGGTTCCGGTCAGATTATCCGGGAGAAATGTCCGGACTGCCGGGGCACCGGCTATATAACCAGACGCAAGAAACTGAAAGTGAGTATACCGGCCGGCATCGACGACGGTCAGAGCGTGCGCAGCGTAGGGGCCGGCGAGCCGGGCGTCAACGGCGGTGAGCGCGGAGATCTGCTGGTGCAGGCAGTGGTGTCCAAGCATCCGATCTTTATCCGCCGTGACATGGACATCTATTCGACCGTACCGGTTTCCTTTGCGCGTGCAGCCCTTGGCGGCCCCATCATTATTAAGACTGTGGACGGCCAGGTAGAGTACGAGGTGAAGCCGGGAACCCAGACCGATACCCGCGTGCGCCTGAAGGGTAAGGGAGTTCCGTCTGTGCGGAACAAAAATATCCGCGGCGATCATTATGTGACGCTGGTGGTTCAGGTTCCGGAGCGGATGAATGAGGAGCAGCGGCAGGCGCTTCGGCATTTCGATGAATTGATGACCGGAAAAATTGACGGCGGGGACGACGGAAAGAAGAAAAAGGGATTCTTTAAATAACAGGCCCGGACGACAGGCCGGGACGGAGGTCAGGGATGCGAAAAGATCGGAAGATCGGATTTATCGGTTTTGGCAATATGGCCCAGGCCATGACAGATGGCCTGCTCAGAAGCCATGCGGTCGCGCCGGAGCAGATCTGCGTCTGCGCGAAGGACAGCGGCAGACTGCGCAGGCGGGCGTTGGAGCGTGGAATCGAGCACGCGTATGATACGGCCCGCGAGGTGGCGGAAGATGCGGATCTCGTGATTGTGGCGGTAAAGCCCTATCTGGTGGAGGAGGTCGTCGCGCCGATTCGGGAAATTCTTTCCGGAAAGGTGGTTGTCTCCGTGGCGGCCGGTATCTCCTTCGACCGGTATGAGGAGATTCTGCTTCCCGGCACCCATCATCTGACGATTATGCCCAACACCCCTGTGGCGGTGGGCGAGGGGATTATTCTTTGCGAGGAGAAGCATTCCCTGACGGATGAGGAGTTCGGGGAATTCTGCCGGCTCTTTTCGGGACTTGGCATGATCCAGGTTCTGCCCGCATCCCAGTTTGGCATCGCGGGCGATCTAAGCGGCTGCGGACCGGCGTTTGCGGCGATGTTTATCGAGGCGCTGGCAGACGGGGCCGTGCTTTACGGCCTGGCCCGCCCCGCGGCTTACCGGCTCGCCAGCCAGATGGTGCTGGGAACGGCGAAGCTGCAGCTGGAGACGGGGTCGCATCCGGGGGCGATGAAGGACGCGGTCTGTTCCCCGGGAGGTCTGACGATCGCCGGGGTGGCGGAACTGGAGCGCAACGGTTTCCGTGGGGCGGTGATCGATGCGCTGGGAGCGGTTCAGAAGCGGAAATAGAGCAGAGCGTCACAGACCTTTCTGCATGGAAACGGAACGGCGCACAGGAAAAGCCGCCGTGCCGGGGGCGAACCCCGGGCCGCGGCGGCTTTCCTGCGTAGTTCCTTCCTGCCAGCATTCTTTTGTACCCTATCGTCTTTTGCAGCTTATGATCTTTGGTATCTCATTGTCCTTGGTATATTCCCGTTTCTGAGATACGGTTTTATGTTGACGGGCGCGCCTGGGGTGCGGGCGCTTCCGTTTTGTAAGCGTGATTGAGGTCGTAATGTAATGCATTCAGGATTGTCTTTCATTCTACAGTTTCTATATAGTTGTCGGTTGTCCGGCCGGGACTCGGACCGCATCGCGGTCGTCGGCCGCGGCAGTTCTTTGGTAAGCTCCTCCTTTGTTAAGATCTGATCGTTGCGATCAGGGGGCCGCCGGCAGGGCGGAATGAATTTCACCCGTTCACTGAAATAATGCGTGAGCGCTTTGTTTTATTGCATTCTTTGCAAAAATTCTGCTGGAAACGGATGGAAACCGTTTTTTTGAACAAAAAATGGAAGAATCTTACAAATAGGTTACATTTTTATGGATACGGTTGACAGTCAGGTTATGGTAGGTTACAATGACCGGAGAAGAAAAGGAGGGATTCTTATGGATATTTGGAGTATGACAGGGCGGCAGAACGGGCTGGCGGAGACGGCGGAACCGACAGAGGCGGACGCCGGAAAAGAAAGGTTATCCGGAGATGCCGCGATATATGGGGAAGAGAAGCTGTCCGGAAACGCCGGGACCCAAGGGGAAGGCGCGGCGCAGCCTGAAGGGGCGGAAAAGACGGAACAGCAGATGATAGAGGAGCTTGAAAGGCAGATCGCGGAGCTGCCGATCGGCTATATTTCCAGGAAGATGATTCACGGAAAGCTCCGGTTTTACCGTCAGTGGACGGAGAACGGAAAGATCAAAAGCCAGTATGTCAAGGACGGACAGCTGGAGGGGCTCGAGGAAGGAATCGAGAAGCGCCGTCAGCTCCAGAAGCAGCTGAAGGAACTCCGGGCCCGTCAGACGGCGGCCAGGGTTACGGCCGCGCGGGGAAGAGGTTACGGCCGCGCTTCCGGCAGATCCCAGGGGCCGAAATTCTGCACGAACGTGGTAATCGGGGAGGCACTGATGGGCCTCACCGCGAATTTGAGGGAATCGGGCAGCCGTCTGTGCAGCCGCCAGCTTGAGGATTATCTGGACGGAAAGATCGGAAACGACGGCAGGGTCTGTCTGATTACCGGTCTGCGAAGGACCGGCAAGACCACGATGATCCGTCAGGCGATCCGCGGCATGAAGCCGGAGCAGGCGTCCAAAGCGGCCTATATTAAGGTGACGGCGGCGGATTCCATGGAGAAGCTGAACCAGGATCTGAACCTGCTCTTCGATATGGGATACCGCTATGTATTCATTGATGAAGTGACGCTGATGAGCGATTTTATCGACGACGCGGCCCTGCTCTCGGACGTGCACGCGGCCCAGGGCATGCGCGTGGTTCTGACGGGGACGGATTCCCTCGCCTTCTGTCTGGCGCTTCGCCAGGAGCTTTATGACCGGGCGGTGACGGTCGGCACCACGTTTGTCCCCTTCCGGGAGCACAAAAGGCTTCTGGGGATCGACGATGTGGACGAATATATCCGCTATGGCGGGACGCTGCGCGCCGGGGAGCGCACGCAGGACGGCCTAAGCGTAAAGAACGCCACGTTCCGCGACGGCGCGTCCACGAAGGAATACATCGACAGCGCTGTCTGCCGCAATATCGAGCGGTCTCTGGTGGGAAGCAAGGATCTGAGCCAGTTCCGGGTGCTCCGCTCTCTGCAGGAGCATGATAACCTCATGGAGGTTACGGAGCGGGTTATGGTGAATATGAACCTGAATTTCCTGTTATTGATCCTGTCAAAGAATCCCCAGTACCAGAATCTGCGGCTGGCGGCCTGGAATCTGAGGAATGACCGCACCCGCGAGGAGCAGGCCGCGGGAATCACAAAAGCACACGCGGCCGAGATCAAGCAGGCGCTGGTGGAGATGGATCTGGTGGTGGAATGTCCCGCCGAGATGCCGCAGCCGGGCAGCGAGCCCATCGAGCGTGTGATCTTTACCCAGCCGGGGATCCGCTATTGCCAGATCCGGACGCTCCTGCAGGAGCTGATGGGCACGGAGAAATTTATGGGCATGAGCGAGATCGGCAAGCTGGATCTGGTGGAGAAGGTGCTGGCGGATGTGAGGGCCAGAATGCTGGAGGATATCATTCTTCTGGAGACGGAGAAGGCGGCAGGCGGCCGCAGGCAGGTGTACAAGCTCCAGATCAACGCGGGCGTGTTCGGCATGGTCGTCTACGATCCGGCCGATAATAACTGTTTTATCTGCGAGCTGCGCAGCGGCGCCAGGATGGCCCCGGAGCAGTACCGCCGTCTGGCGGACGCCGATAAGTACAACCAGATTGAGAAGCGCTTTGGACCGATTACGCGCCGGTTTATTCTCTGCGACGATCCCCAGTCACAGGAAGGGGAAGGTATTACGTTCTGCCGGGTCGAGGACTATCTGTGCAGCCTGTAGGCCGCATGGGGAATACACGGCAGAGAAAGCGGGAGGAAAGAACACAGAAACGGAGAGGCATCTATGAAGTGGAGAAAATATACGCTGACCACCACGACTCAGGCGGTGGATCTGATCAGCAGCATGTGCGGCGAGATCGGCATTGAGGGCATTGAGATTGAGGACAATGTGCCGCTGACGGAGAGCGAGACGAAGGGCATGTTCATCGATATTCTGCCGGAGCTTCCGCCGGACGACGGCGTCGCCAGAGTCAGCTTCTATCTGGACGATTTATCGAAGGAGGCGGAGATCCTTAAAGCGCTGGAAACGGGGCTGGATGAGCTTGCCGCATTTGTGGATCTGGGACAGCGAACCCTGGATATTTCGGAGACGGAGGATAAGGACTGGATCAATAACTGGAAGCAGTATTTTAAGCCGTTTACGGTGGACGACATTCTGATCAAGCCTACCTGGGAGGAAATCCCCGAAGGGCAGGAGGATAAGCTCCTGATCCAGATCGATCCGGGCACGGCTTTCGGTACCGGGCAGCATGAGACCACGCAGCTGTGCATCCGTCAGCTTCGCAGATATATGACGAAAGGCGCGAAGATTCTGGATGTGGGAACCGGCAGCGGTATCCTGGGAATCACGGCCTTAAAGCTGGGGGCTGGGGAGGTATATGGGACGGACCTGGATGAGAATGCGATCGCCGCGACGGGAGAGAACCTGGAGGCCAACGGGATCGGCGGCGGGCAGTTTCATGTCATCCAAGGCAACCTTATTGATGATAAGGTTATAAAGGATTGGGCAGGTTACGAATGCTATGATATCGTGGTGGCCAACATTCTGGCCGATGTGATCATCAGGCTGATCCCGGAGGTAGTGCCGCATCTGAAGCACGGGGGTATCTTTATCGCGTCCGGCATCATCGATACGAAGGAAAACGCGGTGAAGAAGGCGCTCGGGGCGAGTCCGGAACTGGAACTTCTTGAGACTGTCTGTCAGGGCGAGTGGGTATCCGTCACTGCCAGGAGAAAGTGAATCCGGTTATGTATCATTTTTTTGTGCATGAAGAACAGATCGACGCCGGCGCGGCGGAAGCCGCGGTCACAGGCCCGGATGTGAATCATATCCGCAACGTGCTCCGCATGAAGCCCGGAGAGGAGATTTTGGTGGGGAACGGTTCGGGCACGGATTATCTCTGCCGGATCCTGCAGATTGAGCCTGACCGGGTGACGGCGCGGATTCTGTCCCAGGCGCCGGATACGGAGCTTGCGGCGCGGATATATCTGCTCCAGGGGATTCCCAAGGGGGACAAGATGGAGCTGATCATCCAGAAGGCCGTGGAACTGGGAGTCAGTCAGGTGATCCCGGTGAACACCAGGCGCACGGTCGTCAAGTTTGACGCGAAGAAGGAGGAGTCGCGGGTCCGGCGCTGGAATGCCATCGCCCGGAGCGCGGCCGAGCAGTCGGGCCGCGCGATCGTGCCGGAGGTAACGCCGGTGATGGAATGGGAGGAAGCGCTGGCCTGCGCGGCCGGGTTTGACGTAAAGATAATCCCCTATGAAAACGCCAGGGGAATGGAGGCTACGGCCCGCGCGGTCGGTTCGGTCCGCCCGGGCATGTCCGTGGGCGTTCTGATCGGCCCGGAGGGAGGCTTTGACGAGGCGGAGGCAGATGCCGCCCGCGAGGCCGGATTTGTCCCGGTGTCGCTTGGCAGGCGGATTCTGCGGACGGAAACCGCGGGGTTGACAACGCTGTCGATTTTGATGTATCATCTGGAATTGCAGGCGTGAAAGGACGCGTGGCGCGGCCGTATGGCCGATGAGAAGCTTGGGAAGCCATGTGCCTTCCCGCGAGGACAAGTAAGGAGTTCACTCAAAATGCAGGCATATTTTGACAATTCAGCCACCACAAGGGTTTTTGACAGCGTAAAGGATATCGTGGTAAAGACCATGACCGAGGATTACGCAAATCCGGCGGCCAAGCACAGGATGGGGCTGGATGCGGAAAATTATATACGCGATGCGCGCGCGGCCATCGCCGCTTCGCTCAGGGTGCGGGAAAAGGAGATCCTTTTCACCTCGGGAGGTTCCGAGTCCAATAACATGGCGCTGATCGGCACGGCTATGGCCAACCGACGCGCCGGAAACCATATTATCAGCAGCAATATTGAACACCCGTCCGTGTATAATCCCCTGGGATTTCTGGAGGAACAGGGTTTTGAGGTCACATATCTGCCGGTGGATCACGCGGGTCATATCGATCTTGCGCAGCTTGAGGAGAGCATCCGTCCGGAGACGATCCTGGTTTCCGTCATGTATGTGAACAACGAGGTGGGAACAGTGGAGCCGGTGGAGGAAATCTCGCGTATCCTGCGCCGGAAGAATCCGTCAGCACTTTTCCACGTGGACGCGATTCAGGCCTACGGCAAATACGAGATCCGGCCGCAACGCCAGGGCATTGATCTATTGAGCGTCAGCGCCCATAAAATCCACGGCCCCAAGGGCGTCGGCTTTCTCTATATTGACAGCCGCGTGAAGATCAGACCGCTGATCTATGGCGGAGGCCAGCAGAACGGCCTTCGCTCCGGTACGGAGAACGTGCCCGGCGTCGCCGGGATGGGAGCGGCGGTGAAGGAGATGTTTACGGATCACCGAAAAAAGATCGACGCCATGTATGAGCTGAAAATCTATGCGGAGGAGAGGCTTTCGAAACTGCCGGGCGTGACGCTCAACAATCCTTTGGGGCGCGCGGGAGCGCCGCAGGTTCTGAGCGCAAGCTTTGAGGGCGTGAAGAGCGAGGTGCTGCTTCATGCGCTGGAGGAGAGGGGAATCTACGTCTCTTCCGGCTCTGCCTGTTCCTCGAATCATCCGGGCTTAAGCGGAACCTTAAAAGGCGTGGGGGTGCGCAGGGAACTTCTGGATTCCACGCTTCGCTTTAGCTTCGGCCTGTTCAATACGAAAGAAGAGATCGATTACGCCGTGGGGGAACTGGAGAAAGTACTGCCGGTGCTCAGGCGCTTCAGCAGGAAATAGCGGCGACAGAAGGAGAGTATCTATGCTGTATCAGTCATTTTTAATAAAATACGCGGAGATCGGGACGAAAGGGAAAAACCGCTTTCTCTTTGAGGACGCCCTGATCAGCCATATCTGCCATGCGCTTAAGCGGGTGGAAGGTAAATTTGAGGTTACGAAGGATGCGGGACGGATCTACGTGACGGCGCTTACGGATTATGACTATGAGGACGTGATCGAGGCGCTTAAGAAGGTTTTCGGCATCGCCTGGATCTGTCCGATGTTTCAGACCGGCGACAGGGATTTCGAGGCGTTGAAAGACCATGTGATCCGCTATCTGGATCAGGTCTATCCGGACAAAAACCGTACCTTTAAGGTGGAAGCCCGCCGCGCCGACAAGCGGTATCCGGTTCCGTCCGAGCAGATGAACCGGGATCTGGGAGAGGCGGTTTTAGAGGCCTATCCGGAGATGTCGGTCAATGTCCACGAGCCGGATATCCTGCTTCGCGTCGAGGTGCGCGGCAATGTGGTCAATATCTATTCGGAAATGATTCCCGGTCCGGGCGGTATGCCGGTAGGTACGAACGGGAAGGCGATGCTTCTGCTGTCAGGCGGAATCGACAGTCCCGTGGCCGGTTATATGGTAGCCAGGCGCGGCGTCCGGATCGACGCGGTTTATTTTCACGCGCCGCCCTATACCAGCGAGCGGGCGAAGCAGAAGGTTGTGGACCTGGCGAAGCTGGTATCCCGCTATTCCGGCCCCATCGATCTGCACGTGGTGAATTTCACCGATATTCAGATGCTGATCTATGAGACGTGCCCGCACGAGGAACTGACGATCATCATGCGCCGTTATATGATGCGCATCGCCGAGCGGATTGCCGGCGAGACGGGAAGCCTGGCTTTGGTTACCGGCGAGAGTATCGGTCAGGTGGCGTCCCAGACGGTGCAGTCCCTCGCGGCGACCAACGACGTGTGTACGCTGCCGGTCTTCCGGCCGGTGATTGCCTTTGATAAGCAGGAGATTGTGGATATCTCCGAGAGGATCGGCACCTATGAGACTTCGATTCTTCCCTACGAGGACTGCTGTACGATCTTTGTGGCGAAGCATCCGGTGACGAAGCCGGTTCTTAAGGCGATCCGCAAATCGGAGGCAAAGCTTTTCGGAACGGTGGAGGAGCTGGTGGAGACGGCGGTTGCGTCGCGGGAGGTTATCCGCTGCGGCTGAGGCGCGCCGCTCGGCGCCTCTGCCCGCATGAAAATACAAAGGGAGCATCACTGGTGCTCCATTTGCATGGAAATACGAGCAGCGCGTCACCGGCGCGCCGCCCCGCATGGAAATACAGAAAGCGCGCCGCTGGCGCCCTTTCTGCATGGAAACAAATAGAACCTGCCGGATAAGCAGGTTCTGCCCTTGCTGGGGTATGTATGGCCGTGTTACCGAATCAGATAAGGGGTCAGCACGCTCATGATCTCGGTGATAACCGGTTCTGCCTCCGCATGGATATTCAGATCGATCGGCTTTGACAGATCCAGGCTGAAGATTCCCATAATGGATTTCGCGTCGATGACGTAGCGGCCGGATACAAGATCAAAATCCACGTCAAATTTGGAAAGATCATTGACGAAGGACTTTACTTTATCAATGGAATTAAGCGAAATACGTACAGTCTTCATGTAAAAAAGCCTCCTTGCGTTTGTCAGATAATGTCAGGGTGATAGGCGCCCTCCGACGCCTATGGTTATAGTAGCGATTGGGGACGGAAAAGTCAATAGACAGTTTGCATGAAAAAGTAAAAAATAGATAAACTGGTTCGAACCGTAAACACAAAACACAGGGAAGGTCAGACTGAGGAAAAATGATGAGAAAAGCCGCTTTGCACAACCTTGGATGTAAAGTAAACGCCTATGAAACCGAGGCGATGACACAGCTGCTTAAGGAGGCGGGTTATGAGATCGTGCCCTTCGAGGAGACTGCGGACGTCTATGTGATCAACACTTGCTCGGTCACGAACATCGCCGACCGGAAATCCCGCCAGATGCTGCACCGCGCAAAAAAGCGCAACCCCGGCGCGGTCGTGGCGGCGGTCGGCTGCTATGCGCAGGTGGCGGCCGAGAAGCTGCAGACGGACGACGCGGTGGATCTCATCATCGGCAATAACCGGAAGAAGGATCTGGTGCGGCTTCTGGAAGAATATTTTGACCAGAGGGAATCGGAAGGGAGCGGCGCGCAGGACGGCGGTTCGCAGAATACGCATGTGATCGATATCGCAAAAACCCGCGAGTACGAGAACCTTTCCGTCCGCGATGCGGCCGGCCATACCAGGGCGTTTATCAAAATCCAGGACGGCTGCAATCAGTTTTGCGCGTACTGCGTCATTCCCTACGCCAGGGGACGTGTCCGCAGCCGCAGCGCGGAGGAGATTCGGAGGGAAGCAGAGGCGCTGACTGCCGAGGGCTATCAGGAGCTGGTGCTTACCGGTATCCATATCAGCTCCTACGGCATCGACCAGCCGGAGGGGGAACGGGTGGACCTCGTCGGGCTTTTGGAAATGCTGGATAAGGTGAAAGGTCTGAGACGGCTGCGTCTGGGTTCGCTGGAACCGCGGATTGTGACGGAGGACTTTGTGCGGCGGATCGCGTCGCTTCGGACCGTCTGTCCCCATTTCCATCTGTCCCTGCAGAGCGGCTGCGACGCGACGCTCAGGCGTATGAACCGGCATTATACGACGCAGGAATACGAGGAAAGCTGCAGGCTTCTCCGCAGATATTTTGACCGCCCGGCCATCACCACCGATGTGATCGCGGGGTTCCCCGGGGAGACGGAGGAGGAGTTTGGGGAGACGGAGGCCTTTCTGAAGCGGATCGGTTTCTACGAGCTGCATGTGTTCCCCTACTCGAAACGGGAGGGAACGCGGGCGGCCGGTATGCCGGACCAGGTGGAGGAGGCCGTAAAAAAGGAGCGTGCCGCGCGGCTTTTAAGGCTGGATCAGGAGGCGTCCGCCGCCTATCGGCAGTCGCTTTTGGGAGAGGAGCGGGAGGTTCTTCTGGAGGAGAAGGTTACAATAAACGGCATAGAATATCTGACAGGATATACCCGGGAGTATGTGAAAGCCGCGGTTGCCTGGCAGAACGGACTTCAGGGAAATATCGTATCCGGGCGGCTTTTTCAGATGATTGGGCCGGAACTGGTGCTGTTGTTGGACACATGTGCGCAAAGAAGCGAATAAATTATAAAGATTACCCTTTACGAATGGTAAAAAGTGGTATAAAATAGAGTGGAACAGTAAAGGACGTGAGGACATATGGGCGATATTCAGGATACTAGATATTTTCGTGCTGTACAAGAGAATCAAATGGACGTGAGTCAGGTTCTGGAACGGGTGTATGATGCGCTGGCGGAAAAAGGATATAACCCTGTCAATCAGATTGTAGGATATATCATGTCTGGAGATCCCACCTACATTACCAGCTATAAGAATGCCAGAAGTCTCATCATGAAGGTGGAGCGGGATGAGATTCTGGAATTGCTTTTGTCTGCGTATATCGAAGAGCGGCTGAAGTGACCGCATAGCGGCAGCCGGAGTCATTCGGAAAAAGAGCGTGAAAACAAAACGGTAATCGAATAGCGTCTTATGCGGCGGAAAGCGGAGCCAATTCTGAGAGAAGGGGCTTTCCGCGCATTCTTGTGTTTCCATGCAGAAAGGGCGGATCGGTATGAGAATCATGGGCCTTGATTTTGGGACGAAAACCGTGGGTGTGGCGGTCTGTGATCCGACAGGGCTGATTGCCCAGGGCTTAGAGACCATTACCCGCCGCGAGGATCATAAACTGCGTGCCACCCTGCGCAGAATTGAAGAATTGGCCGCCCAGTACCAGATTGAAACGATCGTTTTGGGTTATCCTAAAAATATGGACGATACGATCGGGGAACGGGCGGAGCGGACGGAGGAGTTTGCGCAGATTCTGAGGCGCAGGACGGGACTTCCCGTGATTCTTTGGGATGAGCGGCTGACGACGGTGGCGGCGGATGAGATCCTGGCGGAGAAGGGCGTGCCGGCAGGCGAGCGCAAGAAGGAGATCGACCGGGTGGCGGCCGGGATTATTCTGCAGGATTATCTGGATAATGCGTAAAGAGGAGTTTTTATGGATGAGGACAAAGTGATTACCCTCCTGACGGAGGATGGCGAGCAGATCGACTTAAGCGTCTTAGAGGAGACGTGCATCAATGGGCTGAACTATATTCTGGCGGCCGATGTGGCCGAGGACGACGAGGACGGTCAATGCTATATCCTGAAAGACCGGTCGCGGAAGGAGGATACGGAAGCGGTCTACGAATTCGTGGACGACGATGACGAACTGGAGTATCTTTTCCGGATATTTTCGGAGCTGGTGGCCGATTTGGACGTGGATCTGGAAAAATAATACGCGGAGGAAAAAGCGCCGCATATGAACGAGAACCTGTTTAAGACAATGTTGAAAGATAAGGGTCTGAAGGTGACGAGCCAGCGGCTACTGGTTCTGGAGCTGATGGCCGCCCATCCGGGGGAGCATCTGACTGCGGAGGAGATTCACGAGCTGGCCAGAAGCGTTTCCCCGTCGATTGGTCTGGCTACGGTTTACCGGACCCTGCAGGTGCTGGTGGAGCTGCAGCTGATCGACAGGATCAGCTTTGACGACGGATATGTGCGCTATGAACTTGGAAAGCTGCCGGGCGAGGACAACAGAGGGCACCACCACCATCACGCCATCTGCCGCGGCTGCGGCAGGGTGTTTCCTTTTGAGGAAGATTTACTGGATACTTTGGAGCAGAGCCTTATGGAGCGGCTGGGCTTTGCGGTGACGGACCATGAGGTGAAATTATTCGGATACTGCCGCTCATGCAGAGAGAAAAAATCAGACGGATATTTGAACGGAACAAATTTGGAGGTATTGGATTGAAACAACAGAATAAAGAAGCGGGACAGGCCGGCAGGGTGCGGATTATTCCCCTGGGCGGTCTGGAACAGATTGGCATGAACATCACGGCCATCGAGTGCGACGATCACATCATCGTGATCGACTGCGGCCTGGCCTTTCCGACAGACGACATGCTGGGGATCGATTTGTGTATCCCCGATATCACATATCTGAAACAAAACAAGGAGAAGATCAAGGGATTTTTCATCACGCACGGGCATGAGGACCATATCGGCGCGCTGCCCTATGTGCTGCAGGAGATCAATGTGCCGGTCTACGGCACACGGCTTACCATCGCGCTGATTGAGAACAAGCTGAAAGAGCATAACCTGCTTAAGAATACCAGACGGAAGGTTGTAAAACACGGACAGACCGTGAGCGCGGGCTGCTTCCGCGTGGAATTTATCAAGACCAACCACAGTATCGCGGACGCGTCGGCGCTGGCTGTGTTTACGCCGGCAGGCGTGATTCTGCACACCGGTGATTTTAAGATCGATTACACGCCGGTATTTGGCGAGCCCGCGGATCTGCAGCGCTTCGCGGAACTCGGGAAAAAGGGCGTGCTGGCGCTGATGTGCGACAGCACCAACGCGATCCGGCCGGGCTTTACGGCGTCGGAGCGGACCGTAGGCAAGACCTTTGACGCGATCTTTGCGGAGCACGTAAGCAACCGCATTATTGTCGCAACCTTTTCCTCGAACGTGGACCGGGTTCAGCAGATCATCGATTCCGCCTATAAGTACGGGCGGAAGGTGGTGATCGAGGGGCGCAGCATGGTGACGGTCATCGGCATTGCCAGCGAACTGGGTTACATTAAGATCCCGGAGGGGACGCTGATCGATATTGACAATCTGAAAAACTACCCGGATGAGAAGACGGTGCTGATTACGACCGGGAGCCAGGGGGAGTCCATGGCGGCCCTTTCGCGCATGGCTTCCAATATCCACAAGAAGGTTTCCATTAAGCCCAACGACGTGATTATTCTGAGCTCCACGCCGATTCCGGGCAATGAGAAGGCGGTCTCCAAGGTCATCAACGAGCTGTCCATCAAAGGCGCCGAGGTGATTTTCCAGGATACCCATGTGTCCGGGCACGCGTGCCAGGAGGAGATCAAGCTGATCTATTCCCTGACGCATCCCAAGTATGCGCTGCCGGTTCACGGCGAGTACCGCCATCTGATGAGCCACCGCAGCCTGGCGGAGTCCATGGGTATTCCGAAGGAGAATATCCTGATCATGTCGTCCGGCGATGTGGTGGAGCTGTCGCAGGATTCCTGCCGCGTGGTGGACCACGTGCAGGCAGGGGCCATTCTGGTGGACGGTTTGGGCGTCGGGGACGTGGGCAATATCGTCCTGCGCGACCGGCAGAATCTGGCCCAAAACGGTATCATCATCGTGGTGCTTACGCTGGAGAAATATTCCAACCAGCTTTTGGCGGGACCGGATATCGTGTCGCGGGGCTTTGTCTATGTGCGCGAGTCCGAGGATCTGCTGGATGAAGCCAGAAGGGTTGTGGAGGATTCTGTGCAGGACTGCCTGGACCGCCATGTGACGGACTGGAGCAAGCTCAAGAATATCATCCGCGATGATCTGAGCGACTTTTTGTGGAAGAAGATGAAGCGGAATCCCATGATTCTGCCGATTATCATGGAAGTATAGGTTCCAGCTTTGCAAGTCTTAAGAGAAGGGACTGACTGGATATGAGTGGAAAGACAAGCGATATCAACCGTGTGACGAAAGCGATTATCACGATTTCATGGAAGCTGATCGTCCTGGTGCTGGTAATCCTGCTGTTTTATGAGGCGGTGTCCAGAGGTTATACGTTCGGGTATAACCTGTTTTACGATACGGCTGTGGCGGAACCGCCTGGGATGGATATGCGGGTTACAATCGGGGAGGGCGAGAAGCTTCTGAATCTGGCTGTGGCCATGGAGGAGAGCGGACTGGTCAAGGACCGGTATTCCTTTATCATCCAGTGCCTATTCTATGAATACGGCTATCGTTTTATGGGGTATGGGAACCCGGTCCGGGCGGGAACCTATCTCCTGAACACGTCGATGACGGCGAAGGAGATTATAATTACCCTCCGCGACGGCAAGGTGGTGGAGGAGACGGAAGAGAGCGGAGCCGTGCAATGACGGAGCAGGAACGGATGCGGGATTACCTCCTCTCTCTGGAACCTGATGTGGATCCGCTGTGCGGGGAGATAGCGGAGGATGCGATAACAAGAGAAATTCCAATCATTCGGAGAGAGACCGCCGCCTTTCTGGCGGTGCTGACAGCGATGAAAAGGCCTGGGGCGATCCTGGAACTTGGGACTGCCGTGGGCTATTCTGCTATATGGATGGCCGGCGCGGCGCCGGACGGCTGTGGGATCACGACCATCGAGAAGGATGCGCGGCGCGCCGCCGAGGCGAGGGAGAATATCCGGCGGGCCGGTCTGGCGGACCGGATTACAGTGATCTGCGCGGATGCGCAGGAGGTGCTTCCGACCCTGGAGGAGGGCTCTTACGGGATGATTTTTCTGGATGCGGCCAAAGGCCAGTACGGGCGGTGGCTCCCCATGCTTTTGCGGCTGCTGGCGCCTGGGGGTCTGCTGGCCGCGGACAATGTCCTGCAGGACGGGACGGTACTGGAATCCCGTTTTGCCGTAAAGCGGCGGGATCGGACGATCCACGCCAGGATGCGGGATTTTTTGTGGGAGATCAAGCACTGTGAGCAGCTGCAGGCCGCGGTCGTGCCCGTGGGAGACGGGGTTGCGGTCGCGGTGAAGAAGCGGTGAAGATGGCGGCGCCGGCAGTCGAGCGGTGAGGAAGCGCCGCAGTGATGAAGAAGCGCAGCCGGCGCCGCAGCGTCGGAAGAAGCGGCGGGAAAAGGAAAATGGATATGCGTAAGGTGGAATTGCTGGTGCCGGCCGGGAGTCCGGAGGTACTGCGGACGGCGGTCCGCTACGGAGCGGACGCGGTGTATATCGGCGGCGAGGCCTTCGGCCTGCGGGCCAAGGCCCATAATTTCTCTCTGGAGGAGATGCGGGAGGGCGTCGCTTTCGCCCACGCCCATGGGGTGCGGGTGTATGTGACCGCCAATATCTTCGCGCATAATAAAGACCTGGAGGGAATCCGGGCATATTTTCGGGAACTGGCGGATGTGGGGATGGACGCGCTGATCCTCTCGGATGCGGGCGTGTTTGCCCTGGCGAGGGAGCTTTTGCCGCAGGTGGAGGTGCACATCAGCACGCAGGCCAACAGCACCAATTACGGCACGTTCCGCTTCTGGCACAGTATGGGCGCGAAGCGCGTGGTGGCGGCCCGGGAGCTGAGCCTTGAGGAGATCGCGCAGATTCGCCGCGAGATCCCGGAGGAGATGGAGATCGAGTGCTTTGTGCACGGCGCGATGTGCATTTCCTATTCCGGACGGTGTCTTTTGAGCAATTATTTTACCGGGCGGGATGCCAATCAGGGCGAATGCACGCATCCGTGCCGCTGGAATTACGCGGTTGTGGAGGAGACGCGGCCCGGGGAGTATCTGCCGGTTTATGAGAATGAACGGGGAACCTTTCTGTTTAATTCCAAGGATCTGTGTATGGTGGGGCATATCCCGGAGCTGCTGGCGGCCGGGATCGACAGCTTTAAGATCGAGGGCCGGATGAAAAATTCCCTCTATGTCGCCGCGGTGACCAGAACCTACCGGCGTGCGATCGACGATTACCTCGAGAGCGGGGAGAAGTACCGGGCGAATCTTAACTGGTATCTGGAGGAGATCGGCAAATGTACCCGCAGGGAGTTTACGACCGGCTTTTATTTCGGAAAACCGGGGGCCGAGTCGCAGATTTACGGGAACAGCACATATATCAAGGAATATACTTATCTCGGCTGTGCCGGGGAGACGGACGGACGGGGGCTGTGCCGGCTGGAGCAGAAGAATAAGTTTTCAGTGGGCGAGACCATAGAGATCATGAAGCGGGACGGCCGTAACCTTGAGGTTACAGTCAGCCGGATCCTGGATGATGAAGGTTGTCCCCAGGAGAGCGCGCCTCACGCTAAGCAGACGGTGTATGTGGATCTGGGCGGTCTGGCGGAGTGCGGTGATGTGCTGCGCAGGAGAAATGTGCCGGACAATCCGCCGGACGGCGGATGCGGTGAATCGCCATGCGGGCCGGGGGCCGGCGATGCTCTTTCTGAGTTGCCATGCGGGCAGAGCGACGCTATTTCTGAATTGTAACGGGAGGTGAGGGGTATGCTTATATGGGCGGCGGGAATCGGTGCGGTGCTGTGCCTTCTCTACTATATCGTGATTGTCGTGTACGCCGGGTTTTCCGTGTCGTTTTCCTGGTTCTGGCTTTTGGCGGCCGGCTTTTTCTTCCTGCTTTTCTGGGGAGGACGCTACTGCCGGCTGCATCCCAGGCGGATTCCCCTCTGGGTGAGCGTCCCGGCCGTGACCTGTCTGGCCGCTGCGGTCACCGTCTTCTGCGTGGTGGAAGTATTTGTGTTTCTGGGGGCGACGACGGCGGACGAGCCGGGGTTAGACTATGTCATCGTGCTCGGCGCGAAGGTTCACGAGCAGGGGATCAGCAATTCCTTGAAGAAGCGTCTGGATAAGGTGGTCGAGTACAGCAAGGAAAGTCCGGGGACGGTGTTTATCCTGTCGGGCGGAAAGGGATCGGATGAGCCGGTATCGGAGGCGGAGGCAATGTACGATTATCTGCTCTCCCACGGGATTTCCCAGTCCCGTATGGTGATGGAGCCGCTCTCTGCCAGCACGGTGGAAAATATCGCGTACAGCCGTCTGGTCATCGAGAAGCTGGAACAGAGCAGAAACCAAAGCGACGGCGCGGGTATCCGCGCCGGGGACGTCGCGCCGGGCCCCTATCTGGAGGTAGAGGTGAAGCCGGTGCGGATCGGGCTTCTGACCAGCAGCTATCATGTCTTCCGCGCCTGCATGATCGCGAAGAAGCGGGGACTTGACGATATCCGGGGCATTTCGGCGCCTTCGGATCTGCTGCTTTTCCCGCATCTGTGCGTGCGGGAGTGCGCGGCGATTTTGAAGGACCGTCTGATGGGCAATATGTGACGCGGGAGGGCGGAATCGCAGAAGCGGTCCGCGCCGCCCCCAAAACAGGATAAAGAAAGAGAGGATATTTTATGAAGGATCTGAAGAAACTGGAAGCTTACGAGCTGCTGGAGCAAAGCTATGTAAAGGAATTGGACTCTCAGAGCTATCTTCTGGAGCATAGAAAGAGCGGCGCGAGGCTGTTTCTGCTGTCCAATACGGACAATAATAAGGTGTTTTCCATCGGCTTCCGCACGCCGCCTGCCGACAGCACCGGCGTACCGCATATCATGGAGCACAGCGTTCTGTGCGGGTCGGAGAAATTCCCGGTGAAGGATCCGTTCGTGGAGCTGGTGAAGGGGTCCCTGAATACATTTTTAAACGCCGTCACCTATCCGGATAAGACGGTCTATCCCGTGGCCAGCACCAACGACAAGGATTTCCAGAACCTGATGGACGTCTATATGGACGCGGTGCTTCATCCGAATATCTACCGCGAGGAGAAGATCTTTAAGCAGGAGGGCTGGCATTACGAGCTGGAGGACGAGGACGCGCCGCTCCGCTATAACGGCGTCGTCTATAACGAGATGAAGGGAGCGTTCTCCTCGCCGGAGAGCGTGCTGGACCGATGGACCCAGAACGCCCTGTTCCCGGACAGCTGCTATGGCTTTGAGTCCGGCGGCGACCCGTCCTGCATTACGGATTTGACCTACGAACAGTTTCTTCATTTCCATGAGACCTACTACCATCCGGCCAACAGCTATATCTATTTGTACGGCGATATGGACATGGAAGAGAGGCTTCGCTGGCTGGACGAGGCGTATCTGAGCAAATATGACCGCAATGACCCGCAGGCAAAGGTGGATTCGGAGATTCGCAGGCAGAAGCCGTTTGATCAGCCGAAGCAGGCGGAGATCACGTATCCCATTACCGAGGAGGAATCGGAAGAAAACGCCTCCTATCTCTCCGTCAGCACGGTGGTGGGTGACCGGCTGGATCCGGTGCTTTTTACAGCGTTTGAGATTCTGGAGTATGCGCTGATCGACGCTCCCGGGGCGGCGCTTAAGCAGGCGCTTCTGGACGCGGGGATCGGCGGGGATATCCTGGGCGGTTTCGCGGACGGAATCCTCCAGCCTTATTTTACGGTGACGGCCAAGGATGCGGAAGCGGACCAGAAGGAAGAATTTTTGAAAGTGGTGAAGGGGACGCTTCGCAGGCTTGCCGATGAGGGTCTGGATAAGAAATGCCTGCTGGCTGGCATCAACCACTATGAGTTTCATAACCGCGAGGCGGACTACGGCTGGGCGCCGAAGGGGCTCATGTATGGACTGCACGCCATGGAGAGCTGGCTCTACGGCGAAGATCCGTTAATGCTTCTGCGCTACGAGGATACGTTTGCTTTCCTGAAAAAAGCGGCGGACGAGGGGTATTTTGAGCAGCTGATCCGCGACTGGCTTTTGGAGAATCCGTTCGAGGTCATGGTCGTGGTGAGGCCGGAGAAGAATAAGACGGCCAGGGATGATGCGAAGGTGGCGGAGAAGCTGGCCGCTTACAAGGCGACATTGTCCAGGGAAGAGTTAAAGAGTCTGGTAGAGCAGACGAAGGAGCTGAAAGCTTATCAGGACGCGCCGTCGCCGAAGGAGGATCTGGAAAAGATTCCCATGCTCCGCAGGGAAGATATCAGCCCCAGGGCGGAGGAGAACCACTGGAAAGAGTCCGTCGTCCACGGCGTCACGACGGTGTACCATGAACATTTTACCTCTGGCATCTGCTATGTGAAGGCGCTGTTCAACACGGACCGCGTCTCGATGGAGGATCTGCCCTATGTGGGGCTTCTGAAATTTTTGATGGGCTATGTGGATACGGAGCATTACAGCTATGCGGATTTAAGCAGCGAGATCTATCTGCAGACCGGAGGGATCGGCTTCAGTACGCACGCCTACGCGGATCTCGAACAGATGGGAGGCTTTACCGGCGTATTTGCGGCCGATATGAAATCACTCTATGAGAAGCTTCCGGAGGGCTTCGGCCTTTTGGCGGAGATTCTGTCCGCTTCGAAGCTTACGGATGTAAAGCGGCTCGGCGAGGTGCTTAAGGAGGTGCGCTCCCGCTCAAGGATGAAGCTGGAAGGCGCCAGCCACCAGGCGGCGATCTCCCGGGCGATGTCCTATTTTTCCGCCGTATCCAGATACAATGACATGACCGGAGGCATCGGCTTCTACCGCTTCCTGGAGGATACGGTAAAGGCGTTTGAGAAGGATCCGAAGCCGCTGGTCGATAAGCTTAAGGCGGTGACGGCCCGGCTGTTTACCACCGACAATATGCTGGTCAGCGTCACGGCGGATGAGGAGGGCTTTCGGCTTCTTCCGGACGCCATGAAGACGCTTGTGGACGCGCTCCCCGCGGGCGGCGGCGAGACGTATCCGTTTGCGTTTGAGCGGAAAAATTTGAACGAAGGCTTCAAGACTTCCTCGCAGGTCAACTACGTGGCACGGTGCGGGAATTTCCGGACGAAGGGCTATGCGTACACAGGCGCGCTGCAGATCTTAAAGCCGATCTTAAACTATGATTACCTGTGGATCAACCTGCGCGTCAAGGGCGGAGCCTACGGCTGCATGAGCGGCTTCGGCCGGTCCGGCGACGGGTATTTCGCGTCCTACCGGGATCCGAATCTGAGGGAGACCAACGAGGTCTATGAAAATGTAGTCGGATATCTGGAGAATTTTGACGCGGACGAACGGGACATGACCAAATACGTCATCGGCACCATCAGCGAGCTGGATACGCCGCTGACACCGTCCGCCAAAGGCGAGCGGGGACTGTCCGCCTATCTGTCCCATGTGACGAATGAGATGCTGGCCAGAGAAAGGGCCCAGATTCTCGCGGCCCGGCCGGAGGACATCCGTGCCCTGGCGCCGGTTCTTAAGGCGGTGCTTGACACGGGAAGCTTGTGCGTTATCGGCGGCGATGAGAAGGTGGAGGCCAATAAGACCCTGTTCGGCGAGGTGAAGGCCCTGTTCCGCGCCTGAGCGGGTGCGGCGTCATGGACGCCGCGCGGTGCGCTGAGGCAGAAAGGCGGTATGACGCCGGACAGTTTCTGTCGCGTAGGGACAGATTCTGCCGCGCGGGAAACCGGCAGTATGACAGAAGAAGGAGAACAGCGAGCTTATTATGAGTGATAATTTCAGATCCGGCTTCGTGGCCCTGATCGGCCGGCCTAACGTAGGCAAATCCACCCTGATGAACCACCTGATCGGTCAGAAGATCGCGATCACGTCGGAGAAGCCCCAGACCACCCGCAACCGCATTCAGACCGTTTACACGGATGAGCGCGGCCAGATCATTTTCCTGGATACCCCCGGGATCCACAAGGCGAAGAACAGACTGGGCGAGTATATGGTAAATGTTGCCGTGGGCACCTTAAGCGAGGTGGACGTGGTGCTGTGGCTGGTGGAGCCGTCCTCCTTCATCGGAGCCGGCGAGCAGCATATCGCGGAGCTGTTAAAGAAGGTGAAGACCCCGGTCATCCTGGTGATGAACAAGATCGACACCGTGAAGGATCCGAAAGAGATTGAGCGCTTCATGGACGCCTACCGCGGACTCGTTAAGTTTGCGCAGACCGTTCCGGTATCGGCGCTGAGGAACCGGAATACGGATCGGCTCACGGAGCTTCTTTTTCAATATCTGCCGTATGGTCCGCAGTATTACGACGAGGATACGGTGACGGACCAGCCTATGCGGCAGATTGCGGCGGAACTGATCCGCGAGAAGGCACTGCGTATGCTCTCCGATGAGATCCCCCACGGCATTGCCGTGACGATTGAGAAGATGAGCGAGCGGAAAAACGGCATGTTTGATATTGAGGCAACGATCATCTGCGAGAGGGACAGCCATAAGGGCATTATTATCGGGAAGGGCGGTGCTATGCTGAAACGCATCGGTACTGCCGCCCGCCAGGAGATCGAGAACCTGATGGGGGCGCAGGTGAATTTAAAGCTCTGGGTCAAGGTGCGGAAGGAGTGGCGGGACAGCGAGCTGTATATGAAGAATTACGGGTACTTTGAACAGAAAGAATAGACGGGGCAGGTCGGACTGCGGCCGGATTTCGTGCCGTTGTCTGTGAAAAGGAGGGGGAAAGCTGATGAGGGAAGACAATATTCGGATGCTGCAGGAGACGCTGCGGATTCTGGAACGGGGCGGTTATGAGGCAAACGGCAAAAGGGTCCGGCTGAAGCTGTCAAAAGAAGAGATGGAGGAAATCCGGGTTCTGCTTCCGCGGGATGTAGAGGAAATTTGCGGCCGCACGGATTTTGAGAAGGTCTTCGTGATCGGGAGATGCGGGTTCGGCTGTGAGAATATGGATTCGTTCGCGCTTGCGGGAAAGCGTTATAAGCAGCTGAGCTATCTGTTTAACAAAGAGGATTCGCAGCCGATTCTGGTATTAAATTTCGCGAATCCGGTGAATCCGGGCGGGGGCGTCCGGCGTGGGGCCGCGGCGCAGGAGGAGGATCTTTGCAGGAAAAGCTCCCTGCTTCTGCCGCTGGAGAGCCGGGCTGCCGCGCCGTATTACGAGTATAACCGGAGTCTGCACACCAATATGGGCTCGGACGCGATGATGTTTGCGCCGAAGGTGGAGATCATCCGCGATGAGAACGGAGAGCTTCTTGACGAGACGGTGATCGTCTCGGTCCTTACCTGCGCGGCCCCGATGGTCTCTCACGGAAAAGAGGGAATGAGCGAGCAGGAGTATCAGGCGATGGTCTATAACCGGATCATGGGTATGCTCAAATGTGCCGCTTACATGAAGTACAAGGTTCTTATCCTGGGCGCGTGGGGCTGCGGAGCGTTCGGAAACGACGCGAAGGTGATTTCGGATCTGTTTTACCGGGCGCTTAAGGAGATGCGGTTTAACGACCTGAGTGAGAAGGATTTCTTCCGGAGGATCGATTTCGCCGTTTTGGACCGGACGCCGCAGCAGTACAATTTTAAGGAATTTTACAGGAATTTCACATCGGATCATTATTACCGGGATGAAAACCAGGCGGAATGGGACGCCGCCGCGGAGCGGATCCGGAGGGCGGAAACCCATCTGGACCGAATCCAGGGATGTCTGTTTGGCGGGGCGGTCGGCGACGCGCTCGGTTATCCGATCGAGTTTATGAGCGAGAAGGAAATCTTTTCTCTCTACGGGGATCAGGGACTGAGGGCCTATCATCTTGACTGGAACAGCGGGGAAGCGCTGATCTCCGATGATACGCAGATGACGCTGTTTACAGCGAACGGGCTCTTAATGGGAAGTACCAGGGGAGCG
>CANRHU010000013.1 GCA_947630485.1 uncultured Lachnospiraceae bacterium | reverse complement strand
CCGATCCGTATCCTCAGGGAGTTTACGCGGTACCGGTATAAACTGACTTCCTGCAGAAGCAGTGAGAAGAATCGATTTCAGAATGCGCTTACTGTCTGTAATGTCGCATTGGATTCGGTCGTTTCCGATATCTTCGGGAAATCAGCCACCTCTGTGATCGATTACCTCCTTGGACACTCCTCTGATTCCATCAACCACGAAGAAATCGCCTCCAGACTGTTCCGTTCACTCAAGAAGAAGTCTGAGAGTGTCATCGAGTCCATCGAAGGGTATCAGATGACTGATCCCCAAAAATACCGTATGCGCCTCGTCCACGCACATATGGATTGTACCACATTTGCGATAAATGATATAGACTCTATGATCGATTCTCTGGTGGAACCTTATGAAAATGCTGTCCAGTTGCTCTGTACCATCCCCGGCGTTGACCGCAACAGTGCGGTTACTATCATTTCCGAGATTGGTACTGATATGTCACAGTTCTCTAATTCCAAGCGTTTATGCTGCTGGGCCGGCCTGACTCCCGGCAATAATGAGTCCGCGGGTAAGAAGAAATCTGTCCGGATCACACGTGCCGGTGTCTACCTCAAACCTGCATTGGTGCAAGTCGCCCATGCAGCCGTGAAATCCAACAAGTCTCCTTACTACAAGGCCAAATATGAACGCATCATGAAACGCCGCGGTAAGAAACGTGCCATCATTGCGATCGCCCGGATGATCCTCACTGCCATCTTCCAGATGCTGTCTACTGGAGAAGTATGGAATCCGACCGATCTTTACAAGATTGACATGCCTGAACCCCTGAAAAATAAACAGAAGGAAAAGGCAATCAAACAGGCTATGAAACTTTTAATTGCAGAGGGGCTTATTGAACAACCCCTGCTTGCTTCTTAGCCTACTGTTTCTAAAATCAACTTTTTCTCAAACGGCTATTTTTCAATAGCTTGTTTCAGTGCGCCACTTTATGGCTTTCCTCTACTTTCTTTCACACTATTCCTCCTATTCTTTCGGCAAAAACGCATTGAATCTGCCATGCTTCTGCCGCGTGGAAAATACTTTCAGGAATATTCTACTCTTTTCCGGTCTCCTTGTCCACTACTTTGATAATGCCTTTTTTCCACATGATGCGGGAGGAAATAATCGCCACCGGCAGCATGAACAGAATCAAAAATCCAACCGCTCCAAACAGGGAACCGCCGCCCATCAGACGTACCGCCAGAGCCAAAACAGATACGATAATCAGAACAGGCAGGACACCCATGATGCCGTTTTTAACCACCTTGGTGCCGGAATTGGTGCTGGCGAACAGTCCCAGTGTGAGGGAACCGAACAGGGCGGGAATCAAATACTCCGACGCAGTCTTTACCTGGGGAAGTTCAAATACCGGCATGATCCAGGTGCTGAAAAGCGCCGCAAGGGCCAGAATAAGGATCGTCATGATGGAGCAGGACGCCACGGCCACCGAGGAAATCGCTTCGCCCTCGGGGGTGTTGGGCTCCTTCTCCGCCAGTTTCATCGCGTTGGCCGCGCAGGGCAGCTTCAAATTCATGATATTGCCGGTGATAAAGGTTAAATAGGCGGAGCAGCCCAGAATCGGGGTATAGCTCAGCGCCTCGGAAAATCCAACCGGTATATAGATCAGCAGGATACTGATCGTGGAAAGGTTAATGACCTGACCGACAGACGGTACACAGTCATAATAGGTCAGCACGACAAATGGGATCGCAATCATGTAAACCAGCGCGATAACGGTTCCGACGCGGCCCCATTTATGGCACCATTCCTGAAACGGATCCATGGTATGTACGGATTTGGTATTATTCTTGCTCATGTTCTTCCCCTTCCTTTCACCAGAAAACGCAGGGCAGCGGCCTGGCCGGCGACTGCGCCGCGCCGTACATCTGCCTTCGCCTCACTGTCTCTCGCTGATACTCTACGAAAACAGCTTCACCCACAAAAGCGACGACACCATGCCGCCGATCATGGAAAACGCCATAATAAACTCATTGAGCCACCTAAGCCCCGGCTTCTTCGCCAGAACGCCAAGGCCTACGGCAATGACCAGACCGGTCAGCATAACCAGCATCTGAATCGTATCGCCGAAGATCAGCACCGGAATATAGACGGCGAACAGACAGAGCATGAAGGTGCCGCTGAGAACATGCTTCCAGGTATTGCCGGTGTCGGATTTATCCACACTTTTGGAGAGCTTGCGGCCAAAGGGAATCAGGACAAGAAATCCGCTGAGCATGCCGACGCTCATCAGGATCATTACCACACCGAAATCACGTCCGCTGGCCATCTCAAGCATCTCCGCGCTGTTGGCATAGCCGATGGCAGAAGCCACGCTGCTGGAGATCATCGTCTCATAGGACAGGGAGCCGATCACGGAAAGACGCCACCAGGACCACACCACGCCCATGACAGCAATCAGCGCGAACAGGCCGACCACGATGGAGAGGCTGGGGACGATGGAAAATACCAAGCTGGATTTGATGACTTTCTTAAGATCCTCTTTGGAAATGCCCAGCTCAATGCAGCGGGTGTAGGCCTTCTTAAGATACACCAGGGAAAATCCCGCGATGTAGAGCAGTCCGCCCGCCACAAGGGCCAGAAGGAGGGGGCTGGAGATAATGTCTTTCATTGTTGCCATGATTCGTTGCCTTCTTTCTTACGGATTATTCGTATCTTTTCGCGATACGCCGCGCAGACGCCGTCTTCCGCAGCTAACGGAAGAAGATCGTTTTTTGCCCTTCGGCGCCGCGCCGGATGCAGCAGACACATCCCGGCAATCAGTGCTCCTCCAGCCACCGCATGGCCGTATAAGCATAGACCGCGCTGCCGGTTGCTAAAACCTCATCGGAGAAACGGGCCTTCGGATGATGCTGCGGGTAAGCGTAACCTTCGGCCGGCGTGCCAGCCGCAAACGCCAGCATGATGGACGGCACCTGATGGCTTACATAGGCGAAATCCTCGGAACCGGTGGATTTGGAGGTGCCGGAACCGCCTGACATAGCCTGCAGCTGACCGGTGGTAAATGCCTTCGCCGGACCGTTCAGTTCACGAATATACCCAACCACCTCGCCGGAAAGCTGGCCATCATTTAAAAGAGTCGGACAGCCGCTGCCGAAGACGACCTCCGCCGACGCACGGAACGCCGCGGCAATCCCGGTGCTGATTTCCTGCATACGACTCTTCAGCAGTTCGCGGATCTCCTCGTCGTAGGTGCGGATCGTTCCGCCCATCACCGCCGTGTCGGGGATCACATTGGGAGCAACGCCGGCCTGGATGCTGCCGATCGTCAGCACCGCCTCGTCAGCCATGGCCAACTCCCTGGCATGAAGTTCCTGAAGCGCCGTGATGATGTGGGCCGCCGCCGTGATCGGATCGACGCCGTTCTGAGGCATGGAGCCATGGCATCCCTTCCCCTGAATCCGAATCTCAAATGTATCCGCGGCCGGGGCGCTGACGCCTCCGTCGCAAACCACCGCCGTACCCGGTTCGAACGGAACGCCTGCCATCACATGGATCATAAGGGCCGCGTCCACATGAGGATTCTCAAGAACTCCCGCTTTGATCATGTCATCGGCGCCCTGGAAAATCTCCTCCGCAGGCTCAAACATCAGCTTGACCGTACCCTGAATCTCGTCCTCGTGAGCTTTCAGAAGCTTCGCAGCACCGAGGAGCATGGATGTATGCATATCGTGGCCGCAGGCATGCATTTTACCATTGCAGGAGGCAAATTCCACGCCGGACTCCTCAGTGATGGGCAGGGCATCCATATCCGCGCGGATCAGGAAGACCTTACCCGGATTCTTACCGCCTGCGGTAACCGTAAGTCCGGCCTTGCCGCACTCCTTCGGAGCATATCCCATATTTTCAAGTGCCTTCTTCACATAAGCGACCGTTTCCGCCAGATCAAATCCTGTCCCCGGATGAGCGTGCAGGTAATGTCTGGTCTCCACGATCATCTGCTGGTTGGCCGCTGCTTCCTCAAGAAACGTAGTTGTGTTAATCATTGCGTGACCTCCTTTAGATGTAAAAAACGGCAAAGTAGCCCTCCTGTCAGACTCCTTTGCCATTTAAAAATCATATCAGTAAAGTTCCTTCTTTGTCAAGATCTATCGCCGAATTCTTGGGATAAATGAGATAAAAATACTTCCGCCACCGCCAGATCCTCCGGCGTGGTTACCTTGATATTCTCGTAACTGCCGCGAATCAGACGCACCTTCACACCAGTCATACGTTCAACGACCATGGCGTCGTCGGTAACGGCAGAAAGCCGGCCACCCGGCGCGATCACCGCGCTGCCGCGCTGATCCGCAGCCGGATCCAAAAATCTTTGGTACGCCTCATAAACCAGCGAATAGGCGAACGCCTGCGGCGTCTGCATCGCCCAGAGACTGCTGCGCGGCGGTGTCTCAACAGCAAAGCCGTCAGCGTCAGCCACCTTGATCGTATCCTTCACAGGCACAGCGATGACGCAGGCTCCGTACTGCCGCGCCCCATCGATAGCCGCGCGGATAACCGCATCTGTCACACAGGGACGGGCACCATCATGGATCAGAACGTAATCACAGCCTGCCGCAGCTTTCAGCCCCTCATAAACCGAATCGTAACGCTCGGCCCCGCCGCAGACAATGGCGCGGATCTTTGTAAATCCACAGACATCAACAATCTGCGTCCGACAGTAATCCACCTCGCCGGAACCGCACACCAGAATGATATCGTCCACCGGACTCTTTTCAAAGGCCCGCAGAGTATGACAGATGAGCGGCTGACCAGCCAGCTGCATATACTGTTTCTGAATACTGCTTCCCATGCGTCTGCCGCGCCCGGCGGCAAGGACAATAGCGGTGATCCTGTCGCTCATGATATCCGCCCGCCTTTCCCGGAATTTACCGCTCCCCAAGTTTCAGATACGGCACCGCATTTAAGTCCCATCCGCTGCGGGCGCCGTTGATATACTCGTAATAAGCCGCCGTCCCGATCATGGCCGCATTGTCGGTACAGTAAACCGGCGACGGATAATAGAAGGTCAGTCCGGCCTTCTTACAGGCCTTCTTCATCTCGCTGCGCAGCTCCGAATTGGACGCTACGCCGCCCGCGATAGCCACCTTGTCATAGCCCCGCTCCTTCGCCGCGGCGATCGTATGGGTGACAAGCACATCCACCACCGCATACTGAAACGACGCCGCCAGATCGGCGATGTTTACCTCCTCGCCGGTCATCTGCGCGTGGTTCAGATAGTTAAGTACCGCTGATTTCAGGCCGCTGAAGCTGAAATCATAGACGGAGCCCTCCACCTTCGCCCTTGGAAAATGGATCGCTTTCTTATTGCCTTCCTTCGCCGCCTTGTCGATCTTCGGGCCGCCGGGATAGCCCAGCCCCACGGCGCGGGCCACCTTGTCAAATGCCTCCCCGGCCGCGTCGTCCCTGGTCCGTCCCAGGATTTCAAACTCGCCGTAATCCTTCACCACCACCAGATGGCTGTGTCCGCCGGAAACCACCAAGCAAACAAAAGGCGGTTCCAGATCTGGATGCTCAATGAAATTAGCGGAAATGTGACCCTCGATATGATGGACTCCCACCAGCGGCTTGCCCGCCGCGTAGGCGATGGCCTTTGCTTCCGCCACGCCCACTAAAAGAGCTCCCACCAGTCCTGGGCCATAAGTCACGGCGATCGCCGTCGTCTGATCAAGAGTCATTCCGGCATCGGACAGAGCAGTCTCGATCACCGGGTTGATCTTTTCAATATGCTTCCGTGAAGCGATCTCCGGCACCACGCCTCCATAGAGCGTGTGGAGATCAATCTGGGAAGCGATCACATTGGACAGGATCTCGCGGCCGTTCTTAACGACTGCCGCCGCGGTCTCGTCACAGGAGCTTTCAATCGCGAGGATATAGACGTCCTCGGGAATTGTGTTCTTCTTCATCATAGATTCAGCGCCTCGTTTCTCACGTCTGCAAGCTCACGCATCCTGCTGACTCACATTTTCAGTCCTCATCAAATCCCAGCTCCGTGCTCCGTCCGTCCCGCGCCGCCATGCTCCGCGGAAAGATCCCGCGGACCTTCTCGATATATTCCTCCGGCCGGGTCAGCGACGGACTGTAATGGGTCAGCCACATTTCCTTCGGCTGCGCCTCCTTCGCCAGACGGGCTGCCTCATACATGGTCATGTGCTTGTAATCCCGGGCCTTCTCCTCCTTGCCGTCCTCACCATACATACCTTCGCAAATAAACAGATCTGCGTCTGCCGCGTACTCGGCGATCACCGGCACCGGCCGGGTATCGGTACAATAGGTCACCTTCAGCCCGCGTCTCGGCGGCCCAAGCACCATGTCCGGCGTGTATGTGACGCCGTCCATAAGCACATTTTCCCCCTTCTGCAGATGGCTCCAGGCTTTCATCGGTACATTTTGGCTCTTCGCCCGCTCCACATCGAACCGCCCTTTGCGGGGAATGGAAACAGAGTAGCCGTAACAGGTTACATTATGGTTCACTTTGAAGGCGTCAATATTGTAGGGGCCAATATGCAAATGCTCCCGGTTCTCCGCCAATTCCACATAGCGCAGCTCAAACGGCAGCTCCGGCGCGATGATACGCAACGCGTCCGCTACCCGTTTAAGCCCCTTCGGGCCGACCATCACCACAGGCTCAGTCCGCTCCGCGTTCCCCATGGTCAGAAGAAGGCCGGGCAGGCCGCTGCAGTGATCGGCGTGATAATGGGTAAAGCATATGATATCAATGGGCTTAGGACTCCAGCCCTTTTCTTTCAGCGCAATCTGGGTTCCCTCGCCGCAATCGATCAGCAGATTACTGCCGCCGCAGCGGGTCAGAAGCGACGTCAGCCACCGGTACGGCAGCGGCATCATACCGCCTGTTCCCAGAAGACATACATCAAGCATAAGTGTTACTCTCCAATCATGAAGCGCAGGGTGCGGCACTGAGAAGCTGCATCCTTCCTGCCGGGCAGGGGCCGCCTCCTGCAGCGCGGCACCCCGCGCAATTCGCATAATACGGATATTTTACCCGCAAAGAGTCACTTTGTCAACTGATTCGCCCGCCTCAGACAGAAAGACACTGATTCGCCCGCCTCAGACAGAAAGAGTGCTGCCCGAAAATACAGCGCCTGTACGAAACGGAATCCGCGCAGAAAATAGCTTTTATAAAAGCTCCGTCCTCTCCTCCACGTCTACCGGCAGGCGCAGTCCCTGGATCAGCTGGTCGTAGCACTCCTCGCACAGATCCAGATGATGCACCTCTCCATCCTTCTCGGAAAAATAATCCCAGACGTGATCGATCATCAGCACGCCTTCCCGGACAATACCGTCCTTCACTGCCAGTTTCTTCGCACAATGGTTGCAGATTACAGCCTCCAATTCACCGTTCTTTGTGTACTTCCTCATCTTACGCTCACCTTTCTTTTTCATCCTGAACTCCCGCGAAGGGGTATCCCTCTGGCCCACCCCAGTTTTATCTGCCAGCTCTATGCCTCCCAAATAGGAAAAAGGATACCTGCCTCTCACAGATACCCTTACATTATAAATCGTTTTCTGTCGAATTTTAAGTGGTAATTAAAGGATTCGCGTCAGCTTTTCCGCAGGAAAATATGCCCCGACGCCAAAGGATCAGCGCGTCCTCCTCCGGATTCCGATAATACCCCTTCCGCCTGCCTTCCACAGCAAAACCAAAGGATTCATAGAGCTTTAGGGCCGCGATATTGCCGGCCCGCACCTCCAGGGTCACATCTTCCACCCCCTCCTTGCCGGCAAATGCTGTCATCGCTTCCATCAGTTTACGGCCGATGCCTCGCCGGCGCAGGGCCGGATCCACCGCAATCCGCTCGATCTCCCCTTCCCCGGCGAGGACGCGAAGATTGGCATAACCGCAGAAACGGGAAGCCGCAGCGCATTCCGCAACCCAGAAATAATCGTATTCATTCGTCAGGGCATCCGCCAGAAGCTTCACGGACCAGGCATCAGAAAAACATTCCTGCTCAAGCCGCCAGACGTCCGAAAGATCGGCGGAAGTCATAGGACGGACACGGATATCCGAAAGATCGTTCACCGTTTCTGTTCCTCCTTCTCTTCCCTCTCCCGCTCCGCCTGGGATTTGCGGAGATAATCAGGCTTGAATTCCGCGGCAGTCACAGTTCTGCCGCATTTCACATACTCCGTGCCGAGAGCCGCCACAGACGCGGCGCGCTGCCGGTTATTCTGAGCCGGCGCAAACGTATACGGCACTTTCAGCTCCGCCGAAAGCCGCTCACGAAATACCGAAACGCCGTCGCCTAAGAATGTGACCGGTTCGCCGATCTCCTCCAGCTTCCGCATAAGCCCGGCGATATCCAGCGCGCACTGATCCAGGATGATCTCGGGCAGCATCACATCCGCTTTTTCCTTCTCCGCCGCGCCGCTTTGTCCCACCCGGTATACACCGGTATACACCTGATCTCTGCGGGCGTCCAGTATCGGACAAACCACGCCGGCGCAGCCCCAAAGATTACAGGCCAGCGCCTCCAGCGTAGGCACGGCAGCCAGCGGTTTGCCAAGCGCCAACCCCAGCCCTTTGGCCGTGGCCGCGCCGATACGCAGACCTGTAAAGGACCCCGGCCCCGCGGCCACCGCGATAGCGTCCAGCGTCTTCATATCCAATTCAATCAGCTTCCCCATCTGATCCAGCATCGGCAGCAGCGTCTGCGAATGGGTTTTCTTGAAATTCGCCGTGAATTCCGCCGTCACCACATCGTCCGTCACGACCGCCACAGACGCAACCAGGGATGAACTTTCAATACCGAGAATCTTCATGCTTTCAAAGCTCCATTCTGCCATTTATTGTTGAAAAAACTTATGCACGGGCGGCCTGATCTGCACTGAGTCACAGCACCGTGATCCTGCGATAATCAAACCCTTTCTCCACATCCTTCTCGATCCGCACATGAACCGCTCCCTCCGGCAGAATCTCCCGCACCAGTTCCGACCATTCGACCAGGCACACGCCCTCGCCGTAGAAACAGTCTTCATAGCCGATCTCATCCATTTCCTCCACGTCCCCGATCCGGTACACATCAAAATGATAAAGCGGCATCCTCCCCTCCTCGTACACCTGCAGAATCGTAAAGGTAGGGCTGTTCACCGGCCCTGCAACGCCTAGCCCCGCCGCGAAACCCTGGGCGAACACGGTCTTGCCCGTTCCCAGATCTCCGTCCAGGCAGTAAACCTGCCCCGCTGCGGCACATTTTCCCATATCATAGCCCAGCTGCCAGGTCTCCTGGGGCGAGGCCGTCTCATATATCTTCATGTCTGACTCCGTTCTCTGTTCCCGCGTCTTCACAATCATTCCAAGACCACTTTGAGCATTGCCTGCAATCATCCGCAGACGGCGCAGCGCTCTGGGCAGGCATCCGCTGCCGGACTGCGGCGCCGCGCAGGCTCCTCTCAGATTTTCCCGCACTTCTCCTTCGGCAGTTTCTCATGGAGCAGCTTATTTAACTCCTCCCTCTGACCGCCTACCGCGGTGTCAGGCAGCAAATAGGCGTGAATGCGGTCCGTATAAATGATCAGTTCACCTGGTATCCTCTTCACCTTCCGCACGTCATCCCAGACAAGCTCCACGCTCTCGCCGCCCTGTTCCGCGCGGATACCGTCTGCTGTGAAGATCATGTCGATCGGCTCCTTCATCCCGCGCCCCGCGGCCTGCCTGCGGGCCTTCACCAGCAGAAGCATGGGCTGCCACACAGTGAACATAAGCGCGCACACCACCAAAAGAAGGCGCTGGGGCAGCAGCATTTGCCCTCCCTGAAAAAACAGCAGAAACAGCGCCGCCAGCGTAAACAGCACATTGAAAACGCCCAGATAGCCCTTATTGGCATGGTACATGGAAAAACGCCACAGATCGTTCGCCGTCATACGGACGCGGAAACGGATCTCCTTCTTCTGATCCAATGAAATCTCCTTCTTTCTTCTCACACATTTCAGCCGCTATTCTCCCGCTTCATTTACAGCTTCATCGTCAGAGCGATCCTCTTCTTCGCCAGATCGACGCTTAACACCTTTACTTCCACGATATCCCCCACGCTGACCACTTCCATGGGATGCTTAATGTATTTGTCAGACATCTGGGAAATGTGCACCAGCCCGTCCTGATGGACGCCGATATCCACAAATGCCCCGAAATCGATTACATTCCTCACGGTTCCCTTGAGCACCATGCCCGGCGTCAGATCCTTCATCTCCAGCACGTCGGTCCGAAGAATCGGCTTGGGCATCTCATCGCGGGGATCGCGGGCCGGTTTCTCCAGCTCCTTCACAATATCCCGCAGCGTAATCTCACCGATCCCCAGTTCTTCCGCCAGTTTCCTGTAATCCGTCACCTTCCGGCTGATCCCTGTCAGCCCTCCCGCGGCGAGCTCTGCCGGTTTGTAGCCCAGCTTTGCCAGCAACGTCTTTGCCGCGTCGTAGCTCTCCGGATGGACGGAGGTGCCGTCCAGCGGATTCTTCCCGCCCATGATGCGCATAAATCCGGCGCACTGCTCATAGGCCTTCGGCCCCAGTTTGGCCACCTTCAGAAGCTGGGCGCGGCTGGTAAACGCACCGTTCTCCTCCCGGTAAGCCACGATATTTTTCGCCAGCGCCTTGCTGATGCCGGAGACATACTCCAGAAGCGGGGCGGAGGCGGTATTCAGATCCACACCCACCTTATTCACGCAGTCCTCAACCACGCCCTGCAGGGCTTCGCTCAGTTTCTTCTGATTCATATCGTGCTGATACTGGCCTACGCCGATGGAACGCGGGTCGATCTTTACCAGCTCCGCCAGCGGATCCTGCAGCCTGCGGGCAATGGACGCGGCGCTCCGCTGCCCCACATCAAAATTCGGGAATTCCTCCGTCGCCAGCTTGCTGGCGGAATAGACCGACGCGCCGGCCTCATTGACAATCACATACTGAACCTTCTCCGGAATCTCCCGCAGCAGCTCCACGATCACCTGCTCCGACTCGCGGGAAGCCGTGCCGTTGCCCACGGAGATCAGGGAAATATTATATTTTCTGATCAGGCGCTTCAAAATCATCTTCGCCTCCGTCACCTTGTTCTGCGGTGCGGTAGGATAGATGACCACCGTATCCAGAACCTTGCCGGTAGCGTCCACCACGGCCAGCTTGCAGCCGGTGCGGAAAGCCGGATCCCAACCCAGAACCACGCGGCCCACGATAGGCGGCTGCATCAGAAGCTGTTCCAGGTTCTTGCCGAAAACCTTGATGGCGCCATCCTCAGCCATCTCCGTGAGGGCACTGCGCACTTCCCGCTCGATGGACGGCGCAATCAGACGGCTGTAGCTGTCCTCGATAACCTCGCGAAGCACCGGCGTCGTGTATGGATTGTCCCGGATAATCACATGCTTCTCCAGATAGCTCAGGATCTGCTCCTCCGGCGCCAGAACCTTCACAGTCAGAACCTTCTCGTCCTCGCCCCGGTTCAGCGCCAGAATCCGGTGACCGGCAGCCTTCTTGATGGTCTCCTCATAATGATAGTACATCTCATAGACGGATTCCGCCGTCTCGTCCTTCGCCTCAGAGTGCAGAAGGCCCTGGTTCATGGTTACATTGCGGATATAGGTACGGTAATCGGCCTCGTCGGAGATCCGCTCCGCCAGGATATCCTTCGCCCCGGCGATGGCCTCCTCGGCGCTCGCAACGCCTTTTTCCCCGGAAATGTAGGCGACTGCCGATACTTCCAGCGGCTCCCGCGTCATCTGCAGCGCGATCAGATCCGCCAGCGGCGCCAAACCCTTCTCCTGGGCAATGGTAGCCCTGGTGCGGCGTTTCGGCCGGTAAGGGCGGTAAAGATCCTCCACCGCTACTAACGTCTCCGCGTCGGCGATCTGCTTCTCCAGTTCCGGAGTCAGCTTGTCCTGCTCCCGGATGGAAGCCAGCACCTGCTCCTTCTTCTCCTCCAGATTCCGCAGATAGCGCAGGCGCTCATCCAGGGTGCGCAGCGCCTCGTCGTTTAAGGAGCCGGTGGCTTCCTTGCGGTATCGGGCGATGAACGGAATCGTGTTGCCTTCATCTATAAGCTTTACGGCGGCCTCCACCTGGCCGCGGGTAATCTTTAATTCTTCCTGCAGAGCTTTGATGATATCCATACGTAAAGTCCTTTCCAGATATTGACGATCATCATCATTATAGCCCGAAAATGTCTTTGCGTCTAGCCAGTAATTTGATTTTGTCCCATCCATGAAGCCAAAGAGCCGGAAAGCCGTCCCCGCAATAGCCATCCCCGCAATAACCGGATAATATCCCCCGCATATCTGGACAAGGCGTGCATTTTGTGATAGGATGAAATACAGATTTGAAGAAGCAATGGTTCGTTTTTCGACCGAAACTTCAAATGTAACGGAGGACAACAAAATGGATGAATATAAAGAACACAATGAATATGAAGAAATACCTGTTCCCACCGGAGACGGCTGGCATAAACCGGATGACGAAACGGCAGGAGCCCCGCCGCAGAACGGCGGTCAGCCGCAGAACAGTTGGCAGCAGCCCCGCATCACACCTTCGTCAGGCAGCTGGATCTGTTCGTGCGGCACCGTCAATACCGGCAATTTCTGTTCCTACTGCGGCAAACCTGCTCCTCAAAATAACAGGCAGTTCCCGAACAGCCAACCGCAGAATAACTGGCAGCAACCTTCCTACCAGCAGAATCCATATCAGCAGGGTTCCTATCAGCAGCCCCCATACCAGCAGGTCCCCGCGAAGGAGAACAATCCCCTGGCATTAGCATCCATGATCACCGGCCTCCTGGCCCTGATCACCTGCTGCTGCAGCCCTCTGATCCAGTTCCCGCTGGCGGTAACCTCCATCGTGCTGATGATCCTTTCCAAGCGCGGCAAACCTCTCCAGGGTTATGCGATCGCGGGACTGATCATGTCGATCTTCGCCATCCTGTTAAGCATCCTGATGACGATCATGATCGGCATAGTCCGCAGTCCGCAGTATCAGGATTTCTTAAACAGTCCCGAATTTGAGGATATATTTGAGGAATACGAGTCGCTCTATGAATCGATTTACGGCGGAGATATTGATTCGATCTACGACAGATAACAGCAGGCCTCACGGCATTTCACAGCGGCGGCAGCAGATCCACGCCCCGCGCCACCAACATATAGTTTTTAAAAATCCAGTTGACCAGTACGATGGCGACCCCGACAGACACCACAAGGCCATAGCGCCCCAGGTAGAGTCCGGGCCGTCTCAGTTTTTTCGCGAGCCCGTACCCGATCAGTTCCACCGCCGCCATAAACGCTGTGTAGAATACCAGCGGGTGGTACTGGATGCTCCGGAAAATGTGTCCGGTCAGCAGAAGCCAGACCGCGCGGGTTCCGCCGCACCCGGGACAATAAAGCCCCGTCAGGAATTTGAAAGGGCAGGGAATACCCTGCCCTTTCAGCATCTGCCATAATAATTTCAGAGTCTCAACCATTTCTTGCGGTCCTCCCGTATCCGATCCGCCGTGCAAAACGCTTAATACTCCGCGGTCTCTGCACGGACAGAAGCCGTCAGCCTGCACCTGCGTGCGGCCGGATTCTGTACAGTCTATGCTTCCATGCGAAGCTTCTGCCTCAGCCCGCTTCCCACTGCCTCAAGCGCCGGAACCAACGCCTCAAGCGCCGCGTCCATCAGCCCCTCGCTCCTGACGCCGGTTACCAGGCCGAACTCCTCCCCGCGAAGCTCCGGCAGCGTCACCACACGGCACTCGCCCAGGTGCTCCGCCAGAAGATCTTTTACCGTGTCATGAGCACCGCTGATCCGCAGGAAATACGCCCAGCGCACATCGGATACCGGCATGATGGAAAGCTTCTCGCTGTCCCAGCCCAGGGGAACATTCTCATTCAGATGAACCGTCTCCTCGATCAGATCCGCCACCACAGCGCTGGCTGTCTGCAGCTTCCCGGCACCGCTTCCGTAATACATACTGACGCCAAGCATATTGCTGCGGACCAGGATACCGTTAAAAACATCGTTCACACTGTAAAGCGGGTTCTCCCGCCCCACCATCACCGGAGCTACCCAGGCAGAGACCGCGTCGCCGGCCATCTGGGCGGAACCCAGCAGGCGGATGGCCTTCTCCATCGCGGCAGCGTATTTCAGATCCGCAGCATGGATCTTCGTGATACCCTCCGTGTAAATATCCTCGTAATCCACCTCTTTGCCGGAAGCCATTGCCGTCAGGATCGCGATCTTGCGGCAGGTATCGTGGCCCTCCACGTCCGCTGTCGGATCCTTCTCCGCGTATCCCAGCTCCTGGGCCTGCCGAAGGGCCTGCTCAAAGGACATTCCCTCCCGTTCCATCTTCGTCAGGATATAGTTGGTGGTGCCGTTCAGTATCCCGGTAATCTCCGAAATCTGCTCGCCGCCAAGGCAGCGGTACAGCGTCCGGATGATCGGTATCCCGCCTCCCGCGCTGCCCTCAAACTGGAAATTCACATGCTTTTCGCGGGCAATTTCCAGAAGCTCCGTTCCGTAAGCAGCTACAAGCGCCTTATTGGAAGTCGCCACATGCTTGCCCGCCTCCAGGCACGCCTTCACGAACGGATAAGCCGGGTTCAGTCCGCCCATGGTCTCCACCACAAGCTTCACCTCGGGATCGTTCACAATCACCGAAAAGTCATGGATCATCTTATCCTCAGCCGGACTCCCCGGGAAATCCCGCAGATCCAGCACATATTTCACCTCAATCTCCTGGCCGGCCGCGGCCGCTACCTGCGCCCGGTTGACCGTAAGCACCTCGAATACGCCGGAACCAATGGTTCCGTATCCCATGATCGCTGCATATACCATATTTCATTCACTCCCTGGCTGTATATTTTCTCTGTCTTTCCGCGGCACGCTTCCGCGCGCGCCGCTCCCCTGCCATGTCGCTTCCCGCTTCACTCTCTGGCGATAATCTTCACCGAGTGAATGCCATTCATGGCCTCCATCTCCTCCACCATAGCGGAAATATCGCCGGTGTCAGAGCGCACCTCCACGCTCAGGGTCAGCGTCGCTACGCCGTTCACCGGAATGCTCTGATGAATCGTCAGGATATTCGCCTTATAGACCGCCACGATGCGCAAAAGATCAGACAGCAACCCCCGCTCGTCATCCATGATGGTCACAAAGGTCACTGTCTTTCCTTTCGCATTATCATAAAACGGCAAAATGTCGTCTTTGTACTTATAGAATGAACTGCGGCTGATACCCACGGCATCCGTGGCCTCCTGAACCGTCAGCACCTTCTGGGATTCCAGAAGCCTCTTGGCCTCCACTACCCTAAGAAGCACCTCCGGCACCGCCTTCTTCGTCACCACATAGTACCTGTTGCTCTCTCCCATGCAGGCCTCCCTCTGTTCGTCTGGCAAGCACATCTGTGTCCATGGGAAAGATAGTATCATATTTGCCTGGGATATGCAACTGTTTTTTTATTATTCCATCTTGAGTATCATTTCAAGGACTCGCTTCGCGCAGGCGGTGATCTCCTCCCGGCTGATTAATCCTTTCTCAAGAGCCTCCTTTACCCTCTCCGGATAGCCGGTTCCCATTTTCACATCGTTGCCGGCCTTGATCTCCCGGTAATGCTCGCCGTAAGTCCACCAGTCCGTCGTCACCAGCCCGTCATAGCCCCACTCGCCCCGCAGAACACCGGTCAGAAGATCCTTATTCTCGGAGGCCTGCACGCCGTTGATCAGGTTATAGGAGGTCATAATCATGTACGGCTGCGATTCCTTCACAATGATCTCAAACGCTTTCAGATAGATCTCCCGCAGCGCCCGCTCCGACACGCGGGAATCGCTGGCTTTGCGGTTCGTCTCTTTATTATTGCAGGCAAAATGCTTCGCACAGGCGCCGATCTTTTTCGACTGGATGCCCCGCACCATTGCGGCTGCAATTTTGCCGGCCAGCAGCGGATCCTCAGAATAGTATTCGAAATTCCGGCCGCATAAGGGACTGCGATGGATATTGACTGCCGGCGCCAGCCAAAGGCCAAGATTATTCTCCTTCAGCTCGTCCGCCGCCGCGGCTCCCACCTGCTCCGCCAGAGCCGGATCCCAGGTACACGCAAGCAGAGTCGCGCAGGGAAACGCGGTCGTAAAGATCCCGCACGGTCTCCGGATGCGGAGACCTGCCGGTCCGTCTGCCGTCATCACGTTCGGAACGCCGTACTCCGGAAGGTTGCCCATGCCGAAGGTATTAGCCACGCCGGTATTGGGCTGGCCGCCCAGCAGATGGATCCGATCCTCGTCGCTCAGTTTTTCCATAAAATCATCTAGCGTCATGCGGCCTTCCGCCACAGCCTGAAGGTGGGGCCTGTCCCCAATCCGATCCCGGCGTATTCTCTCGGTTCCTCTCACGGCGGGCTGCACGCCTTCCAGCTCCGCCCTGTTCTGCGGCGGAAGCGCCGCTGCCGCTTTCTCTGACTCCGCGTTCACACAGCGCAAATGTCCTGCCGCATCCGTCTTCTCCCCACGGACAGGCCCCGCACCTGCTTCCGCCTCGTCCACCGGCAGTTTCTCATAGTCTCCGCCGGCCAGAAGCCGTCTGGAAAGCTTGTGGGGCGCCGCCTGGGACGTCAGCTGCTCCGTCACCTTATCCTGCTCCTGCCGGTATACGAAATCTGCTTTCACCGCATCGCGTACATTTCCGCCGATATAGAAAGTATATTCTCCCGCTTCCAGTATGTACGCGCTCGCGCAGACCTTCCCCGTATCGTCGTAGGAGGCCATGGACGCGGCCGGAAATGACAGCCGAAGGCTCACTTCCTCGCCCGGTTCCAGCAGCTTCGTCTTTTGAAACGCGATAAGTACTCTAGCCGGTTTCCCAAGCTTTCCCTGGGGCGCGCCGAAATAGACCTGCACGACTTCCTTTCCTGCGCGGCAGCCTGTATTCTTCACCCGCACGTCAAAGACAATCTCGTCTCCCTGCTGCGAACCGTTCTCAGCGCTTATATCAAAGTCCGTATACGAAAGTCCGAATCCGAACGGATAATTGACCTTCCCTGCCGCCCCAGGAAGCGTCCCGAAGTAACGGTATCCCACGTAAATATCCTCGGTATAATCCACATAATCATCCGATTCATGGAACCCTGCTGTCGAAGGATAATCCTCCAGAGAAGCCGCAAAGGTATCCGCCAGTCTGCCGGACGGATTTACATCCCCGCAGAGTACCTCCGCAGCGGCCAGACCGCCTTCCATGCCTCCCTGCCAGGCCATCAGCACCGCGTCGATCTGGGCGTTGTCCTTAAACCAGCTGCTGTCCACCATGCCGCCCACGTTCATCACCACGACCACCTGATGAAACCGGCTGCAGACCGCCGCAAGCAGCGCCTCCTCCGCCTTTGTCAGATAGAAATCACCGCGCTCAAAGATATCCTTTCCCATACGCAGAACCGGGTTCTCCTCCGCCTTCTGTCTCAGCGTGGCCCCATCGGCGCTGACTCTATCCCAGCCCTCACCCGAGAACCTGCAGAAGGTTACCACCGCGATATCCGCTGCCTCACCGGCCCGCTCAAGCAGTTTCTCCGGCAAAGCCGGCTCCTTCGTCATGCCCGGAAGCGCCCCCGCCGCGTACTGGGCGGCAACCTCCTTTTCATAGAACAACGGAAGTTCATGGAACAGTTCCACCTTTCCCTGATCTTCCATCTGCTTCATGCCTTCGTACAGATTGCGCACGTAAGCCACCGTTACGTCGCCGCTTCCGCCGCCGCCTTTCACATAATCGATCGTTCCCTTGCCGAACAGCGCTACCTTTGCGCCCGCCGCAAGCGGAAGGAGCCCCTTCTCATTTTTCAGCAGCACCATTCCTTCCCCTGCCGCCTTCCGGGAAAGCGCGATATGCGCCTCGCTTCCGGTCACCCGCCTGCCGTCCTCTCCCAGAGGGAGTACCGGCTGATACAAATGTCTCTGCCATTTTCCCATAATGATAAACCGCCTTTCTGATCCTCCGGCTTTTCCGCCGTTTCGGATCCGTTTCTATTCAGACGCCGCTTCTGCGCAGCTTCACCTGCTCATATAACTTCCATATCAATTCCACGTCCGGCGCCTGAGAGCCGGAGCAGGTTACGGCCGCCGATCCGGCCGAAACGGACAGACGGAACGCGTCCTCGCAATCCATTTTCCGGTCAACTCCGTAGGCAAAGGCGGCCGTCATGGAATCGCCGGCGCCCACGGTACTGGCGACCGGTACGGATAAGCCCTCCGCCCATAGATACGATACACCGCGGCATAAAGAGACCGCGGTTTCCTGGCTCGCGGCCTTCCGGCATGCAGCTTCCTGCCCCCGGGCATTCCCATCGTCCCGGCATAAGACGGCTCCGTCTGCACCCAGCGAGATCAGCACCACACGAATCCCCTTCTCAAGCAGCTCTCTTCCGGCCCCGCAAAGCTCCTCCCGCGTCCTAAGCTGCCGGCCGAAATACTGCTCTAGCTCAAACCGATTGGGTTTTACCAAAAACGGAACCGCGTCCACTCCCCTGGCAAACAGCTCGCCGTCCGCGTCCAAAAAGACCTTCGCGCCGCATTCTTTTCCCATCACGGTCAGCTCCCCGTAGATCCCTTTGTCCGTTCCGGCAGGTACACTTCCCGAAAGAACCAGGATATCACCTTCTGTAAGCCGCTTTCTCAGGCTCTGCTTCAATTCTTCCAGGGTTCCGCTTCCGAACGCCGTTCCCGGCTCATTGATGTCCGTGTTGGTGTGCAGAGTCGGATCGACGATCTTTATATTCGTCCTGGTCTCATACTCCGTCCGGATGCTTTCAAGCTGGAACCGATGCCCGGACAGCATCTTCTCCAGCTCCTTTCCCGTATCCCCGCCAAGCACCGCGTACGCCACACTGTCGCCGCCCAGACTTTCGATTACCTTCGAAACGTTAATTCCCTTTCCGCCCGGATCCTTCCGAACACGAACAATCCGGTTTACCGCGTCCACAGCGAAAGAGGGAATCTCTGCCGTCTTGTCTATGGCGGGATTCAGCGTCACCGTATAAATCATGTTTTGTCTCGTCTCCTGTCTGCAAAGCCGCTGATTGCTCACCTATTTTGATTGCTCGCCTATTTTACAACGAGCCCCTACAGATGCAAAAGAGCGGCGGCAGGTTCTCCGCGCGATATTTCTATCGCCGTTCTCCCGTCGCCGCAGGATACCGCTTTATTTCTTCTCTCCCCCGCCCAGCCTGCTCCAGCGCAGATAGGCGCTGATAAACGGATCGAGGCCGCCGTCCAGGACCGCGCTCACATTGCCGCTCTCCTCGTTTGTCCGGTGATCCTTCACCATCGTATAAGGCTGCAGCACGTAAGAACGGATCTGACTGCCCCATGCGATATCCGCCACATCGCCGCGGATATCGGAGAGGTTTGCCGCGTTCTCCTGCTGTTTTAAGATAAACAGCTTGGCTTTCAGCATCTGCATGGCCTTGTCCTTGTTCTGGAACTGGGACCGCTCGTTCTGACACTGCACCACCACGCCCGTGGGGATATGGGTAATGCGCACCGCGGAAGAGGTCTTATTGATATGCTGACCGCCCGCGCCGCTGGACCGATAGGTGTCAATCCGCAGGTCGTCCGGATTGATATCCACATCCAGATCCTCCTCAATATCCGGCATCACGTCGCAGGATACAAAGGAAGTCTGCCGTTTGCCCGCCGCGTTGAACGGAGAAATGCGCACCAGCCTGTGCACGCCGTGCTCCGATTTCAGATAGCCGTAGGCGTTCACTCCGTTGATCTGAATCGTCACGGACTTTATTCCGGCCTCCTCGCCGTCCAGATAGTCCAGAACCTCTGTCGTAAAGCCCTTCTTATCCGCCCATCGGCAGTACATCCGATACAGCATACTGCACCAGTCGCAGGACTCGGTGCCGCCCGCGCCGGCGTTCAGCCGCAGGATCGCATTGTAATTGTCGTATTGTCCCGAAAGCAGGGTGCTGATCCGCAGGTCCTCCAGCTCCGCCGAAAACTCCGCAAGCATCTGCTGAACCTCCGGGATCACCTCCGGATCATTCTCCTCATTTCCCATCTCAATCAGGACTTCAATATCTTCATACTGCTGTTCCAGCTTATGGAAGCCCTCCACCGTATCCTTCAGATTCTTGACTTCCTTCATCAGCTTCGTGGACCGCTCCGGATCGTCCCAGAAGCCCGGCTCCTCCATCGAACGGTCTAATTCCGCGATTCGCCTGACCTTATTATCCAGGTCAAAGTGAATCCCTCACTTCCACTAATGGTTTCTGAAACGTCGATAAAGTATACTTGAACTGATCAAGCTCAACCATTGTGTCACCTTCTTTCTATGCTGTGCCAAACCTCATAGTTACCTACGCCTCATCCATGTCAGCTTTCCATGGGATTTCCCGCAGTTTCATTTTCAGACCGGCTTCCGCCCATGACACTGCTTAAACTTCTTCCCGCTCCCGCACGGACAAGGATCGTTCGGATAGATCTTCTTCACTTCCTTGCGCACCGGCGCCCTCGCCACGGAATCGTCACGGTTGGTGCCCGTCACCTTCGCGGCCGGCTCTCTCTCCACCTTCTGCTCAACGCGAATATGGAACAGGATTCGGACCGTATCCTCCTTCACCGCCGCCGTCATGCCGTCGAACATCTCATAAGCGCTCATCTTGTACTCGACAAGCGGATCCTTCTGCCCGTAGGCCTGCAGCCCGATGCCCTGCCGCAGCTGATCCATATCGTCGATATGGGACATCCATTTATTATCGATAACCTTCAGAAGGATCACGCGCTCAATCTCACGGATCTGCTCCGCGTCCGGAAACTCGGCCTCCTTCGCCTCGTACAGCTTGATGGCCGCTTCCTTTAACTGATGAACCAGCTCCTTCTTCTTCATCCGCTCCTTCTGCGTATCACTCAGCACTACAGGCGGCAGCGGAATGATCGGCAGAAGCAGCGAATTCAGCTCGTTCAGGTCCCAGTTCTCCGGCGCCGTGTCGTCCGAAACCGCCATATCCACCGCATGTTCCACGATGTCCGTCACCATCTTAAGGATCACATCGCGCATATTATCGCCGTCAAGCACCCGGCGGCGCTCCGCGTAGATCACTTCGCGCTGCTCGTTCATGACTTCATCGTACTTCAACAGGTTCTCGCGGATACCGTAGTTATTATTCTCAATCTTCTTCTGTGCCTTCTCAATCGCGCTGGACAGCATCTTATGCTCGATCTGCTCGCCCTCCGGCACGCCCAGGGCGTTGAACATATCCATCAGCCGTTCGGAGCCGAACAGACGCATCAGATCATCCTCCAGGGAAATGTAGAACCTGGACTCGCCCGGGTCTCCCTGACGTCCGGAACGGCCGCGCAGCTGATTGTCGATACGCCGCGCCTCATGGCGCTCTGTACCGATGACCCGCAGACCGCCCGCCGCCCTGGATTCCTCATCCAGCTTGATATCCGTACCACGGCCGGCCATATTGGTGGCGATGGTGACCGCGCCGTGAAGTCCGGCGTCCGCCACGATTTCCGCCTCCAGCTCATGGAACTTGGCGTTTAACACCTTGTGCGGAATCCCCCTGCGGTTCAGCATCTTGCTCAGCATCTCGGACGTCTCGATGGTGATGGTGCCCACCAGAACGGGCTGTCCCTTGGAGTGGGCCTCCTCCACCTCGTCCACAACGGCTTTGAATTTCTCTTTCTTCGTCTTATAAACAGCATCGTTATGATCCTCGCGGATTACCGGCTTATTCGTCGGAATCTCGATGGCGTCCATGCTGTAGGTATTGCGGAACTCCTTCTCCTCCGTCAGTGCCGTACCGGTCATACCGGCCTTCTTGCGGAACTTATTGAAGAAGTTCTGGAATGTGATCGTCGCCAGGGTCTTGCTCTCGCGGCGCACATTGACATGCTCCTTGGCCTCGATGGCCTGATGGAGGCCGTCAGAATAACGGCGGCCCGGCATGATACGGCCCGTAAACTCATCGACAATCAGGACCTCGTCGTCCTTGACCACATAGTCCTTGTCACGGTGCATCAGATTGTTGGCACGCAGGGCCAGGATAATATTGTGCTGGATCTCCAGGTTCTCCGGGTCGGCCAGATTTTCAATGTGGAAGAACTCCTCCACCTTCTTCACGCCTTCCTCGGTCAGGTTCACCACCTTGTCCTTTTCATTGACCACGAAGTCGCCGGTCTCCTCGATATCCTCGCCCATGATGGCGTTCATCTTCGTGAACTCGCCGGACGCCTCGCCCCGCTGCAGCTGCCGCGCCAGGATATCGCAGACTTCATAAAGCTTCGTGGACTTACCGCTCTGTCCGGAAATGATAAGCGGCGTCCGGGCCTCGTCGATCAGCACCGAGTCCACCTCGTCGATGATCGCGTAGTCCAGATCACGCAGAACCATCTGCTCCTTATAGAGGGCCATGTTGTCGCGCAGATAATCGAAGCCCAGCTCATTGTTCGTCACATAGGTGATATCGCAGGCATAAGCTTTTTTGCGCTCCTCCGGAGTCATGGAATTGAGCACCACCCCCACGCTTAAGCCCAGAAATTCATGGATGCGGCCCATCCACTCGGCGTCACGCTTGGCCAGGTAGTCGTTGACCGTCACGATATGGACGCCCTTGCCGGCCAGCGCATTCAGATAAGCCGGACAGGTGGACACCAGCGTCTTTCCTTCACCGGTTTTCATCTCGGCGATACGCCCCTGGTGAAGAACGATGCCGCCGATCAGCTGCACCGGGAAATGCTCCATATTGAGAGTTCTGCGGGCCGCCTCGCGCACAGCCGCGAACGCTTCCGGCAGAATCTGATCCAAAGTCTCCCCGTCCGCCAGCCGCTCCTTAAATATCTTTGTCTTCCCTCTCAGCTCCTCGTCGCTTAAGGCCATCATCTCCGGCCGCATAGCCACGATCTTGTCCACGATGGGATATATCATCTTCAGTTCCCGCTCACTGTGGGTACCGAAAATCTTCTCTACGAGATTCATTTGTCACTCTCCTGCTAACGTAATAAAACTGCGTATTTGGGTACAATCTTGTTCATTGTACCACCAACCGCAGTTTTATTCAACCGGATAAAAAGGTTGTTCACAAAAAATTAACGAACGCATCACAGTTGCGACAATTTCATCAACGCTTCGATCAAGTAATAATCCCCGTAAATGATGGAGAATTCGTGTTCCCTGTCATGGTAAGCGGCAGTGCATTTCTCAAGAAGATTGTCGTCCGCGTCATTCCAGTTGACACGCTGGCCGGCCAGGGTCCGAAGAAGTTTCACGGCTGCCTTCCGATAGTTTCCGGCGCCTTTTTCAGCCCCGTTTACGGTTCCCTCTGCCGCTCCTTCCCCCTGCTTTCCGGACGAGGCCGCCCCGCTCAGTCTCCAGATCTCAAGCAATCCGCAGGCCGCGATAACCGACGCCGTCGAGTCCTCCCACACCGGCTCCTCCGGCTGGCAGAAATCCACCGGGATCAGTCCGTTCTCCGGGATATGCGCGACAAAATAATCCGCGATCCGCATAGCCGTATCCAGATACTCCCGCTTTCCCGTATGCCGGAAGCTCTGTGCGAATCCATAAAGCCCCCAGGCCTGCCCCCGGGTCCAGGACGAGCCGTCGCCGTATCCCTGTCCGCCGTAGCTCCGCACCATTTCTCCGCTGTCCACGTCGAATTCCACAATATGGTTTACAGAACCGTCCTCCCGCACAAAACACCGTGCCGCCGTATCCGCATGACGCATGGCCGTCTGCGCAAAGCGCGGATCCTTTGTCTCCTCGCTCGCCCAGTAGAGAAGCGGCAGGTTCATCATACAGTCAATGATCGCCCAGCCCCGCCTGTCAGGCCCATTGTCGCCCCAGTCGTTCCACGCGCGGATGAACTGCCCCGCATGGTTAAAGCGCCCTGCCAGGTTATTGGCCGCCAGAAGCGCCCGGTTCCTCGACGCCGGATTCCCCGTCATCCGGTAATTGTTCACCGACGTGGGCAGCCATTTGAAGCCGCTGTCATGATCCATGGACTGAGCGTCCATCAGCACCCGGTCCAGCTTCCGCTCCACATCCTCCGCAATCGCCTTATACCGCTCCTGCCCGGTCAGCTCATACATCTGCCACATCATGCCTCCCCAGAAGCCGTTGGTCCACCAGCCAATCTTATCATCCCCTGACCAGTCGTCGTGGACGCCGTCCTTTGTCGTGTAGGGAATCTTGTCCGCCGAGCGGACGCTCACCTTTTCCATCTTTTCCGCAACCCGCGCAAGCACATCCCGCGCCCAAACGCTATATTCCTCATTCATCGTTTCCATTCCTTTCCCCTGCCGTCAGCCAAAACCGATTGCAAGAAAGCAGGTTCGCCAATTCCTCACTGATATACTAATCATAACGCTTACCGCGGAAAAATTCCAGTATCAGAGAAAATTTTCAATCTTTGTCCGCTTGTCAAGATGACATAACATTTTCTTTTATGGTAACTTAGACAGATTGCACAAAAATTATGTTCGAACGAATCGGCCGGCGGCGGATTGCGTCTGCTCCCGGTTCCATTTTTCCACAGGGAAAAATGTCGATTTTTCGTGAAATACCAGTTATACACCAACTTATCCACATTATCCACCGTTTTTCATCAGAAAAGTATGTTCGAATCCATTTTTCCGTCGAAAAAAAGATTTTTGTTCACATCTTATAAACTTTACATTTTCGACAAATTTTTTATTCCCCGCCGTTCGGGCCGCTGTGTAAAATTCAGAAAACTTTGCATAATTTGGTTGAATGTTTAGAATATGTATGGTATACTTTAAATATCCCAATAGAAGGAGCTGATAAGCATGCGTTTTACGATTACCGGAAGAAACATGGAAGTATCCTCTGGGCTGAGAGAGGCCATCGAGGAGAAGCTTGGGAAGCTGGAGCATTACTTTACGCCTACGACGGAGGTGATTGTCACCTTAAGCATCCAGCGCAGTGAGCAAAAGATCGAAGTAACCATACCGATCAAAGGAGGGATCATCCGGGCCGAGGAGGCCTCAAGCGATATGTACGTATCCATCGATCTGGTGGAGGAAGTGATTGAGCGGCAGGTGCGCAGATATAAGAAAAAGATTATTGACAAAAAGCAGTCTGCCCAGTCCTTCTCCCAGCTGTTCCTGGAATCTGAGGAAGCCGCGGAGGACGAGGATATCAATATCGTCAAGACCAAACGTTTTGGCATGAAGCCCATGTTCCCGGAGGACGCCTGCGTGGAGATGGAGCTTCTGGGACATAATTTCTATATGTTCCTGAACGCGGAAACCGACCAAGTGAATGTGGTGTACAAGCGCAAAGGAAATACTTACGGCTTAATCGAGCCGGAATTCTGAAACCGAACCTGCTGACGGAACAATGGGGATTGTCGAAAGACAGTCCCCTGTTTTACGTCAGTACGCAAAAAAGCGTGTCACCCAATATCGCCTATGTGAAAATATGCCGGTTATGAATAAGATATTTTGACTATTGCAGTGCAATATTTCTAATGCTATACTAATAACATCTGGGAAATGTGCCGCCGGCGCGTTTCCCGTATGTTCATGTGATTAATAAATGACAAGGAGTAAATGTTATGAGCTATCCATTCTCCTACACCCCGCAGACAGCCGTAGTCGAAACCACGCAGGGCAAGATCCGTGGTTACGAATATCGGAACCTGTCCATTTTCAAGGGTGTTCCCTACGCGCAGGCGAAGCGCTTCCACGCACCGGTTCCGGTCACGCCCTGGGAGGGCGTTCTGGACACCACCAGCTTTGGTTATGTTTGTCCGCTTCTGGACATGCCTAAGCCCAACGGCGAGCTTCTCGTGCCACACCGCTACTGGATCATGGACGAAAACTGCCAGAATCTGAATATCTGGACCCCGGGCTGCGACGACAAGGCCCGTCCCGTTATGGTGTGGCTCCACGGCGGCGGCTTTGCGGCCGGCTCCGCCATCGAGCACATTGCCTATGAAGGCGAGAATATGGCCGTTCACGGCGACGTGGTGGTCGTCACGATCAACCACCGCCTGAACGTGTTGGGATTCTGCGACCTGTCCGCCTTCGGCGAGGAATACGCCAACTCCGGCAATGCCGGTATGGACGACATCATCGCGGCGCTTCAGTGGATCCATGACAATATCGCGAAATTCGGCGGCGATCCTGCCAATGTGACGCTCTTCGGCCAGTCGGGCGGCGGCGCCAAGATCACGACGCTTCTGCAGATGCCGGCAGCAGACGGCCTGTTTGCCAAGGGCATCAATATGAGCGGCGTCATCGGTCCGGTGCTGGCAGACAGCAAGGGCAGCAGCGAAGAACTGGTTCACGCGATGATGAAAGAATTAAAGATCGACAAGGTCAAAGATCTGGAGACCGTTCCCTACGCGTCACTGGCGGCGGCCTACTCAAAGGTAACGCCGGCGCTCCGCGCCGCGGGCAAGTACGTAGGCGGCTCCCCGATCCCCAACAAATACTACGCAGGCGAACCGATTCTCAACGGTTTCCGCAAGGAGTCCTCGCAGGTGCCGCTTATGGTCGGTTCCGTATTCAGCGAGTTCACTTCCTTCGCGCCCAGCTCTGTGGACGTACATACGGCCACGCCGGAAGCAGGCCGTGAGGCGGTTCGCGCCCTGCTTGGAAAAGAACTGGCGGATCGCATCCTGCCCATGTTCGAGAAGGCTTATCCGGAGCGCCATCCTGCCAACCTGATGACCCTGGATTTCATTTTCCGCGCGCCGGAGCAGCAGTACATCAAGATCAGAAGCGCGATGAATTCCTGCACCTACGCCTATCTGTTCAATCAGGATATGCCCCTTGACGGCGGACGTACACCGTGGCACTGCTCGGATGTGCCGTTCTTCTTCCACAACACGGAACTGGCTCCCTACACCCAGATGGAGGGCGGCCTGACGGAGAAGCTCGAGAGCGAGATCTTCGGCGCGGCGATGGCATTCGCCCGCTCCGGCAACCCGAACCACGCGGGAATCCCCCAGTGGGATGCCAGCACGCCGGAAAAAGAGATGACAATCCTCTTCGACGCCAACACACGCGTCGTCTGCAACCATGACCGGGAACTGATCCCATTGATGGCCAGCGAAGCCGGCCCTGCGTTCATGAAAAAGTTCGAAGAAAATAAAGATAAGGTACAGCACTAAATATCCAACCGCCAATATACCCTTATCCCCGATCATACGGGAGCGCGGAAGGGAGATACAAAAAGAGCGTCGCCGACGCTCTTTTTGTATTTCCATGCGAGGAGAGCGCCAGTGGCGCTCTCCTCGTATTACGTCAGTATGCACGATGTTTTATCTTCAGCCTGCCAGATATTTCTCGACCGACGCCACCGCATTCGCTCCGTCTGACACAGCGGTCACAATCTGCCGAAGCGCTTTCGTGCGCACATCTCCCGCGGCAAAAATTCCCGGCGCGGAGGTCCTTCCGGTCTCGTCCGCCACAATATATCCGTGATCCATCTCCACCAGTCCCTCAAATATGCCGCTGTTCGGCACGATCCCCACCGCGACAAAAACCCCCTGCAGCGGAAGCGCCGAAATCTCTCCGGTCTTTACGTTTCTAACCGTCAGGCCGCTCACCTGACCATCGCCCTCAATCTTCTCCACAACCGTATTCCACAGCATTTCGACATTCGGAAGACGCAGAAGCTTCTCCTGCAGACTCTTCGCACCCCGCAGTTCGTCGCGGCGATGGATCACGTAAACCCTGCGGCAGGCCCTCGCCAGAAAAATGGCATCCTCGATGGCCACATCGCCGCCGCCCACTACGGCCACATCCTTATTGCGGAAAAACGCTCCGTCGCAGGTGGCGCAGTAAGACACGCCCATGCCCGCCATCTCCTCTTCGCCCGGCACGCCAAGCTTTCGATGGACGGCCCCGGTCGCGATGATCAGGGTTCTTGCCGCATAAGTCTCATTCTCACAGACAACCCGGTAAACAGGCTGCTCGGCCGCGTCTCCGCCCGAACGTACTGTGCTGCCGCACTCGCCGGTCAGGTCCTCTTTACCCGGAGCTTCCACACGCTCGACTTTGTCCGTGACGAAATTCACGCCCAGCCCGTCTGCGTGTTCCCTAAACTTCATGCCCATATCGAATCCGTTTATACCCGGAAGTCCGGGGTAATTATCTACCTCGTAGGTGTTTACCACCTGACCGCCGCTGACATATTCCTTCTCGATCACCATCGCATCCAGGCGGGCCCGTTCCGCGTAGATACCGGCCGCCAAACCGGCAGGACCGGAGCCGAGAATCAGGAGGTCGTAGATTTTATCCATATGTAGGTCTCCTTTTTAAATATTTTCACGGGTAGCGCCACAGCCCGCGTTCCCGGTTCCGCTGTGCGGCATCCCAGAGACCGGCTGTTTTCGCTTACAGGAATAGTATACCATACTCCTTCCGATATATCCAAAGTTTTTTCGAAAAGAGAAGTTTTGCCGGGCGCCCGCCTTGCATTTCATCTCTTATCATGGTATCATAAGAAAGCAGCGTTATGATTGAAAATGAAAAGAAAACCCGCTGCAAGGAGACTCCGTATGAGCGGAAAAACCGTTCTGGTGACCGGCGCTTCCCGCGGAATCGGGAAGGCCATCGCCCTGCGATTTGCAAGAGAACACGATAATGTGGCGATCAGCTGTCTGAAAAATGAGTCGCGGCTGGCAGAGACAAAAGCGGAAGTCGAAAGGCTGCAGAATGCCCATCCGGCTCCGTCCGCAGCCGGCAAAGACACACCGGCCGGCTGTCTCGCCTACGTCGGCGACATGGGGGACATGGCCTGCTGCCAGGAATTCTTTTCCCAGGCGCAGCAGCGCTTCGACCATATCGACATACTGGTCAACAACGCCGGTATCTCCTATATCGGCCTGCTTCAGGATATGAGCTGTGAAGACTGGGATCGAATCATAAGAACCAATCTGACCGCCGCCTTCTGTCTCAGCAAGCTGGTCATCCCCGGCATGGTCAGACGCCAGGCCGGGCACATCATCAATATATCTTCCGTATGGGGGAATGTCGGCGCCTCCTGCGAGACCGCCTACTCCGCTTCCAAAGGCGCCCTAAACGCCTTCACCCGCGCCCTGGCCAAAGAACTGGCCCCAAGCCATATCCAGGTCAACGCCATCGCCTGCGGCGCGATCGACACGGAGATGAATCGTTTTCTGTCGCCTGAAGAACTTGCTGCGCTGACCGATCAGATCCCCGCGGGCCGTCTGGGGACGCCGGAGGAGACAGCCGATCTGGTCTGGCAGCTGACGCACTCAAATTCCTATCTGACCGGGCAGGTCATAGGTCTGGATGGAGGTTGGATCTGATGCCCACAACATATGCGCACTACCGTTTCGGAACAGAAGTTTACAAAAGCCTCCCCCGCGAACTGCGGGAGAGTATTCGGCCCTACTTAGGCCTTTACTGTATCGGGCTTCATGGCCCGGATGTTCTCTTCTACTATAAAGTCCGGAAGAAGAACTCCGTCAGCGAGACCGGATTTGCCATGCACGCGCGGCCCGGGTTTGAGTTTTTCGAGCGGGCAGAGGATATCCTTCACGCGGTTCCTTCCGTGGATATCGCTCCATCCATGGCCTATCTCTATGGCTTTTTATGCCACTTCGCCCTGGACAGCACCTGCCACCCCTATGTGGAACAGACGGCCCGCGAGACGCCCTTAAGCCACTCTGCCATCGAATCGGAGTTTGACCGTATTCTGATGGAAGCGGACGGTTATAACCCGCTCCGCTACCGCCCGATCAGGCATTTAAATGCCTCGCGCTTTAACTCCCGCATCATCGCCGCCTTCTTCCCGGACATTACCCGCCGGCAGATTCTCCATGCCATCCGCTCCCAGCGAACGGATCTGAAACTTCTGGCCCCAAAGGGAGCCATCCGCCGCCGGATCCTCATGTTCCTCATGCGGCTTGTCCACTGCCCGAGGAGTATCCACGATATGGTCATCACGCCCCAGCCTCTCCCCGGCAGCACGCCGGTCTGCAAAGAGATGCTGCGGCTGTACGAAAGGGCGGTTTCCTTCGCAGTGGAACTGATTCAGAACTTCCAGTCGTATACGGAAGGGATGACTCCTCTGGACGCGCGGCTGGACCATACTTTCGGAGAAAACTGATCGGATTTTTAAGAAGGGGAGATTTCTCTCCCCTTCCCTATTCCACCGTCACCGATTTTGCCAGATTCCTCGGTTTATCGACATCCAGCCCTTTCCCTAACGCCACATAATATGCCAGCAGCTGCAGAGGCACCACCACCAGGCTGGCCGCAAAACATTCCATTGTCTTCGGCACATAGATCGTATAATTCGCCACGTCCTCCATGCTGTAGTTCCCATAACTGGTTACTCCCAGCACGTAGGCGCCGCGGCTCTTTACTTCCACCATGTTGCTGATCAGTTTCTCAAACAGACTCTTCTGCGTCGCCACGCCGACTACCAGAATTCCGTCCTCAATCAGCGAGATTGTCCCATGCTTCAGCTCGCCGGCCGCATACGCCTCCGAATGGATATAGGAGATTTCCTTAAGCTTCAGCGAGCCCTCAAGCGAAGACGCGTAATCCAGACCGCGGCCGATAAAGAAAATATCTTTGCTGTGAGAAAATTTGTTGGCAAACCACTGGATTCGCTCCTTCTCCTCCAGAATTCTCTCGATTTTCTCCGGGAGACGTGAAAGTTCTTCCACCATCTCCGTCTCCGCAATCTCATCGATGACGCCTTTCGCCCTTCCCAGGCCAATCGCCAGCAGATACACCGCCGCCAGCTGTGTGCTGTAGGCCTTCGTCGTCGCCACCGAAATCTCCGGCCCTGCCCAGGTATAAAATACACTGTCCGCTTCCCGGGCGATGGAGCTGCCCACTACGTTCACAATGCCGAGGACATGATACCCCAGCTTCTTCGCCTCCCTCAGAGCGGCCAGGGAGTCCGCCGTCTCCCCGGACTGGCTGACCACAATCACAAGCGTATCCTTCTCCATCACCGGATTCCGGTAACGAAACTCGCTGGCCAGATCCACATCCACCGGCACACGGGCCGTCTGCTCTATCATATATTTGGCCGTCATACAAACATGATATGCCGACCCGCACGCTACCATCTGGATTCGGGAAACCTTCGCCAGCTCCTCACGGCTCATGCCCAGCTCATCCAGATTCACATGACCTTCGCTGATCCGTGGGCTCACTGTATCCCGCACGGCCTTCGGCTGCTCATAAATCTCTTTCAGCATGAAATGGGCAAAGCCGCCCTTCTCCGCCGCCTCTGTGTCCCAGTTGATCTGGGAGAATGTCTCCTCAACCTCTTCCTGATCCACATTGTAAAAATGGATCTCCGTTTCGGTCAGCTTCACGATCTCCAGATTCGGGATAAAGCACACATCCCTGGTATATTTCAGGATCGCCGGTACATCCGACGCGATGAAATTCCCCTGCTCCGACCGTCCCACGATCAGCGGGCTGTCCTTGCGCACCGCATAGATTTCCCCCGGGCGGTCCGCAAACAAGATCCCCAGGGCATAAGAGCCCCTCACATGAAACATCAGTTTACTGATCGCCTCGATGGGATTCCCACTGTAATACTTATCCAGAAGATGCGCCGCGGCTTCCGTATCCGTTGCCGTCAGGAAAGAGAACCCCTCCTTTGTAAGCTTCTCCCGGATCTGCTGATAATTCTCAATGATTCCATTATGAACCACCGCGACCCGCCTGTCCTTCGCATAGTGGGGATGGGCATTGAGCACCGAAGGTTCGCCGTGAGTTGCCCAGCGCGTATGTCCGATTCCGCACGTACCGGGCACCGACCGTCCGTCGTCCGTCATCTCGCGAAGCACCTTCAGCCGTCCCTTTGCCTTCACAATCTCAATGGAAGAGCCCTTCTCCGTATGCAGACCGCTCTGTGCCGACGGCTTATCCTGCGTTCCAGCGCCGCCCGCTGCCGCCACGGCAATGCCGGCCGAATCATAACCGCGGTATTCCAGTTTCTCCAGACCGTCAAGCAGAATCGGCGCCGCCTGCTGCCTGCCGGTAAACCCGACAATTCCGCACATGTCTTACGCCTCCTGATGACCTCTCTCGATAATGGTACGCACCACGCTGTCCACGTATTCCTGACATTTGTCCAAACTGTCCGCCTCTACCATAACGCGGATTACCGGCTCCGTACCGCTCTCCCGAACCAGAATACGCCCCTCGTCGCCTAAAGCCTCCGATACCCGGTTGATCGCCGCCTGCACAGCCGTATCCTCCCGCGCCGTCTTCTTATCCCTGACGCGGACGTTTTTGAGTACCTGCGGATATGTCACAACCGGCTCCGCCAGCTTGCTTAAGGGCTGTTTTTTCTCCAGCATGACCTCCATCATCTTAATGGCTGTCAGAATTCCGTCGCCGGTAGTGGCATATTTACGGAAAATGATATGCCCCGACTGCTCGCCGCCGATCCGGTAATTATTCGAAACCATATTCTCGTAGACATATTTATCGCCTACCGCGGTCTTTTCGTATTCAATCCCGGCCGCATCGAGCGCTTTGTAAAGTCCGAAATTGGACATAACCGTCGTGACAATCTTGTTGCCGGTCAGTTCGCCCTGTTCCTTCATATAGCGCCCGTAAATGTACAAAATCTTATCGCCGTCTACCACCTCGCCGTTTTCATCCACGCACAGGCATCTGTCCGCGTCGCCGTCAAAAGCGAAGCCGACATCCAGATGGTTTTCCTTCACAAATTTCTGCAGGTTTCCGATATGGGTGGAGCCGCAGTCAGCATTGATATTCTGTCCATCCGGTTCGTCACCGATCACATAGGTTTTGGCCCCCAGGGCGTCAAACACGCTCTTGGCAATCATCCAGGCGCTTCCGTTGGCGCAGTCCAGGCCCACATTCTTCCCGCGGTAGGAGCGTGTCGCCAAAGAGATCAGATACCCGATATAGCGGTTGCGCCCGATAGCATAATCCACCGTCTGACCGATCTTTTCCTTCGTGGCGTAAGGAATCTCGCCGGAATAACCGTCCAGATAAGCCTCCACTTTCATAATGGTATCTTCATCCATCTTCTCGCCGTAATAGTTAATCAGCTTAATTCCATTATCATAATAAGGATTATGACTGGCAGAAATCATGATGCCCCCGTCGAAATCCTCCGACCGCACCACATAGGACACGCTGGGCGTAGTCGTCACATGCAGAAGATAAGCGTCCGCTCCGGATGCCGTCAGTCCCGCGGCCAGCGCATACTCAAACATATAGGATGAGCGGCGCGTATCCTTGCCGATAACCACCTTCGCCGGACCGCTGGCCCGCTTCTGGCCATAATACCATCCCAGGAAACGCCCGATCTTATATGCATGCTCCACGTTCAGCGTTACATTCGCTTCCCCCCGAAAGCCGTCCGTACCAAAATACTTTGCCATAATTTTATCCTCCACTTTTATCTCTTCATTCTAAACATATGCCTTCCATTCCGTCAATGCCGCGCTTCCCTGGCCTCAGCGATCATCTCGCCGCAAAAGAACAGTATCGTCCCCGCCAGGATGCAGACGTCGCCGATATTGAAAATCACCTTCCTGAAACGGCCTATGCGGACATTCAGATAATCTACCACATAACCGCGTACAAACCGGTCGTACAGATTGCTGAACGCACCGCCAACCGTCAGGGCCAGCCCCAGCTTCTGCAGCCTGCTTCCTCTCCGCGGAAGAAGCCACAGAAAGATACCGGACGCCGCGCTTGCCACCGCCAGCGGAATCTCCCGCACCAGCTGCGGGTACGCCGCCAGCCGCCCAAAAGGCAGCCCCGGATTATGACTCTTAAAGACCGTAACGAATCCTCCTGTTCCTGCAAGCTCTTTCGGAAACGCGTCATCTTCTGTATGTTCAATCGTATCCTTGACGCCCAGATCCAGAATAATGACCATGGCAATCAAAGCCAATAGCAGCACGATAAAGTCCTCCTTTCTCCCTGGGACGAAATTCTGTTTACCATCATACACTAAATATCTTTTTCCGTCCAGTCAGGATTCATGCATTAAGAGAAAATTAATAATCCGGTACGCATATATTAATAGCAATGAGCTTCAGGAGGCGCACCATATGACTGATTGTACCGGCAGTCCCTCCAGCGAGGACTACGCCGATTTTCTCTACCGTCATGGCAACAGCAGCCTTTCCGATCTGGAACGCTTCACGGAAAACGGATGCTTCAGTTACATCAACGAAGAATTTGCCGTCCTCCATGTCCCTCTCCGTGAAATTGCGCCCATCTCTCTGCAGAATTATCCCTATTCGTCCATCCCGGCCCTCTATGGCCTTCTGGACAGCACCAGCATGGAAGCTTCCGGGATTCTCCCCGCCTTCCGCCAGCCGGCTCTCAATTCCCGCGGAGAAGGCGTCATCATCGGTTTTATCGATACCGGCATCGATTACACCAACCCGCTGTTTCAAAACCCGGACGGCAGCACGCGCATTCTGGGAATCTGGGATCAGACCTTAAACGGGGACGGTTTTGAAGTCACGGGTTCCAGCGGCTTTCCCTTCCGCTTTCTCTACGGGCGGGAATTTCTGCAGGCATCCATCAATGAAGCCCTGCGGTCTGAGGATCCGCTGCAGGTTGTCCCCTCCGCGGATGAAAACGGCCACGGCACTTTTCTGGCCGGCATCGCGGCCGGCAGTGAAGCGCCGGATATGAGCTTTATCGGGGCCGCACCGTCCTGTTACCTGGGCGTCGTCAAATTAAAACCGGCCAAGCGGTATCTGCGGGAATTCTACCGTATTCAGGACGATGCGGCTGCCTTCCAAAGCACCGATATCATGATGGGCATCACCTGGCTTCTGTCACTGGCCTTCCGCTATGCAATGCCCCTGGTAATCTGCTTGGGCGTAGGAAGCAATCAGGGCGGTCACGACGGTTTCTCGCCGTTGGCCCGGGTCATCAACCGCCTGCAGATTTTCCTCGGAGTGTCCGTCATCTGCGCTGCCGGCAATGAAGCCGGACGGCACCACCACTATGTCGGACAGATTCCCGAGACAGCGGCCTATGACGAGGCAGAGCTGCGCGTCGGCGAAAAGGAACGCGGCTTTGACGTGGAGCTGTGGGCCAATCTGCCGGAAATATACACCGTCGGCCTTGTCTCGCCGGCCGGCGAATCCATCGACCGTATCCCCCTGCGTCCCGGGGAAACGGAAACCGTGCGTTTCGCCATTGAACGCAGCACGGTGACGGTCGTCTATGAAAATATCATCGGCGGTCAGAACAGTTATCTGGCCCTTCTCCGCTTTACGGACCCTTCGCCGGGCATCTGGCGCATCCGCGTCTATCCCACCGTCACGATCACCGGAATCTACCATATGTGGCTGCCAATCCACGGCTTCGTACGGGACGACACGGTCTTCCTGCGCTCGGACCCCTTCACCACGATTACCTCGCCGGGAAATTCCCCTTTCGCCATCACCGCCAGTACCTGCAGTCATCTGAACGAAAGTCTCTATATCCACTCCAGCAGGGGCTACACCCGCGACGGAAGGATTAAACCGGACCTGGCCGCACCGGGCGTGGAGGTCTACGGTCCGGGCATCTCGTCCGTCCCCGGCGTCTACCCGATGCTCCGCGCTACCGGCTCCTCTGCCGCAGCGGCACATCTGGCCGGCGCCGTAGCAGATCTGTATTCCTGGGGATACGTAAACGGCAATGACCCCTATATCAGCAACAGTGTCGTGAAGGCCTACCTGACCCGCGGGGCAAAAAGAAATCCAAGCTACACATACCCCAGCCGTGAGTGGGGGTACGGTATCCTGGATTTGTATCAAGCGCTCTTATCCCTGCGGAACTGAACCGGAAAAGCCGCACACGCCTACCCGCGCATCTCAATCCGCGGTCCGCCGCACTTTTCCAGATAATTTCTTGTAATAACCACGGTGCCGATGCCCGGATCCTTCGGCACCTCAAACATAATATCCAGCATGAATTCTTCCATGATCGCGCGCAAAGCCCTGGCGCCGGTCTCCCTCTTGAGGGCCTCCGCCGCGATCCACTCTAACGCCTCATCCTCAAATACCAGTTTCACCTCGTCGAGCGCCAACAGCTTTATGTACTGTTTGAGAATCGCGTTTTTCGGCTCCTTTAGAATCCTCACCAGCATGGGCTCCGTCAGTTTCTGCAGCGTTACCTGAATCGGAAGACGGCCTAGAAACTCCGGAATCATTCCAAATGCCCGCAGATCCGCGTTAGTCACATGGCTCAGAATATCCGGATCTCCATCATACCGGTCCTTAAGCTCCGCCCGATACCCGATGGAAGAAGTCTTATTCAGCCTCTCCTTCACGATCCTCTCCAGATCCGGGAAGGCGCCGCCGCAGATAAACAGAATCTGATCTGTGTTCACCGTCGCAGTCGGCGAGAGGGCATTCTTCTGGTTCGTACCCACGGGAACCTCCACCAGACTTCCCTCCAAAAGCTTTAAGAGCTCCTGCTGTACCGACTCACCGCTGACATCGCGGCTGTTCATATCCTTCTTCTTGGCGATTTTGTCGATCTCATCAATAAAAATGATACCATGCTCCGCGCGCTCTACATCATTATCCGCCGCCGCCAAAAGCTTGGAGACCACGCTCTCAATATCATCGCCGATATATCCGGCCTCAGTAAGCGACGTGGCGTCAGCGATCGCCAACGGCACATCCAGAAGCTGCGCCAGCGTTTTCACCAGATAAGTCTTGCCGCTGCCCGTAGGACCAATCATCAGAATGTTGGATTTCTCAATCACCACATCATCGGAATCCTCCCCCGCCTGCCGGGACTCCTGGGCAAACACACGCTTATAATGGTTGTACACCGCTACGGAGATCACCTTCTTGGCCTGCTCCTGACCGATCACATACTGATCCAGGCTGGCCTTGATCCGATGAGGCGCAGGGATATCCTTGATATGAAAGGACGGCTGTTCCTTTGGCGTCTTTTTCCTGATCCTCTGCTTCTGGGGAATCTCCGTTTGCGGAATGTTCAGCTGGGAAATATCGCTTAAGTTCATATTCAGGAACGGCATATTCTGGATTTTGGAGAAATCCACGCCGTTTTTGAGTACCGTATCAAACGCCTTCTGCATACAGTCATGACAAAGACACATGCCTCCCGGCATGTTGATCATGGGGCCGGCCTTGCTCTCGCTGCGCCTGCAGGCGTAGCAAATCTTCTCGTACGAATCGTCGCCGCCTCCGCCGTTTTCCATATGCATATCATCCGCCATTTTTGTATCTTTTTCGTCCAAACGCCCTCTCCTCTTCTCCGTCTTTTTAACGCAGAAAAAGCCTGCTGCCGGCAGTCTTTCTCTGTATATCATCGAGTTCAAAATCGGGCTTCGGTTCCAGACCGAAGCCCGACTGTATTTCCAGGCAAACGGAGCGTCAGTGACGCTTCGTTTGTATTTTATTCCGCGCTCACCTGTCCGCCCAGCGTAATGGTGATCGTGCGCTCCACATATTCGCCGTCTGCCAGCGATTCCACAACAAGCTCTACAGTCTCGCCCTTCTTATAATACTTCAGCAATTCCTGCAGACTGGCCATTGTCGTAACCCGCTGACCGTCAAACTTCGTAATGACATCCTTTTCATGCAGATCCGTCTCCTCCGCGGCTCCGCCTTCCACAATCCGGTAGACATAGACGCCGGCAGGCATATCGAGCTGCTTCTGCATGGTATCATCCACAGTTACTCCCTGAATGCCCAGATATCCGGCCTCGTCCTCCTTCACCTTTTCGCCGCTGCGGCGGGTCATCAGCGTATCCAGAATCTCCTGTGCCTGGGAAATGGGAATCGCAAATCCCATACCTTCCACCTCTGTATCTGAATACTTCGCCTCATTGATGCCGATCACCTGTCCCTGCATGTTTAAGAGCGCGCCGCCGCTGTTGCCGGGGTTGATCGCGGCATCCGTCTGAATCAGGCGTTTGCTGTTGCCGTCTGTCTGCACTTCCCGGTTCAGCGCGCTGACATAACCCACGGTCACGGCCTGACCATATCCAAGGGCATTGCCGATAGCAATCACGCCCTGGCCGATTTTAAGCTCCTCGGAATCGCCAAGCTCCGCAATCGAAATCTTGTTCATCGTATCCGCGGGAATACTGTCCAACGGCACTGCCACAATCGCCAGGTCACTCTCGGAATCGGTTCCCTTAACCGACGCCTCCAGCTCCGTATCATCGATAAATACTACGGAAAGCTCATTTGAATCTTCCACTACGTGATTATTCGTCGCGATCAGAAGCTCCGTATCATTCTGTCCTACAATAATGCCGGAACCGGCACTTGGCACCTCATAGGTCTGGGTTCTGCCAAACCAGGGATTTATACTCTCGTACAGCATCGTATTATTGATTGCCACTACGGAAGGCATCGCGCTCTCCACAATGCCAGACACATCCATCGCCGTCGTTCCGGTGCCGTTCGCGTTCAGATTCAAACGGCCTGCAATCTTATTCAGTTCCTCATCTGACAGAGTCACCTGATCCTCCGCCCGACCGACTGTCTGCGCAGGCTGGGTCTCCGGATCCATGGAATCCGCCAACATGTTCACGCCGACCATCGTGCCTCCGGCCACGAAGCCGAACAGCAGCGCAGCTGCCGTGATGCCTGCTGCCTTTTTTAAGATTCCATGCTTCTTCTCTTTCTTTTTCGGAGGCTGAGGCTGTACCATCTGACTCTGATAGCTCTGTCCGCCTTGCTGCCCCTGATAACTCTGTCCGTTCTGCCAGCCCTGATAACCCGAGCCGCCTGTCGGATTTGCGTAGCCCATACCGCCTTGCTGTTCCTGATAATTCTGTCCCCCATCCGAGTATCCCTGCCTCTGCTGCTGATAATACTGCGGCTGCTGGTTCGGATAATCCGGGCGGTCCGAATAGCTGTACGCCTGCTGCGCCGAATCCTTCATCACGAAATCCGTCCCCTCTGTCTCACGACCGGTGTCCGTATTTTCGCTGCCTTCCATGTTCTTGTCTTTATATTCTTCTTCGTACATAATAACAACCCCTTTCCAGTTGATACTGTGTTCATTTCTTTCGATGGTCTAAATATAACAGTCTTTTGTGACCAAATTGTGAAAGAAAAAGCATAAAATTGTGAAAACAGGGATTGTTCTTCCGCACTCAGCCCGGTCCGTCCGGAATCGTCGGCGACAGCGTGCCCCCAGTCCCGGTAATGCTTCCGTTTGAATCTCCGCCGACGCTCCCAGGTCCTGCCGGGCCTCCGCCTGGCCCATAAGAATTTCCTCCTCCCGAGGCCTCAGCACCTTCATCTCCGCCCGGATTCTCCACAGATTGAGAACCGCCTCCCGGAGTATCCTCCTCTTCTGGCGGCACAATCACACCGGTTTCTCCCGAGCCTCTGTCAGAATAATTCCCCGGACCGCCTGCACTGAAACCGGGGCCGCCCGGCGATGTCATACTTCCGGGGCCGACGACGCCCGGCCCGGCAGCTCCCTGCGACGGGTATTCGCCCGGCCAATTGGGCGATGGATGATTCTCCTCCGAGCCGGGAGACGGCGACTCTGCCTCCGGATCATAAAAATCAGACTCATCCGGCTCCGGACCGTCGATCAGCTCGCCGTTTTCATCCGTCTCGCCGATTCCCGGCCGCGATTCAATAATAACGCCGTTCTCATCCGTTTCAGCGACGCGCTCATCCTCATCCGTCTCTTCCGTGTCATCTTCTGTCTCGGATCCTTCTTTTCGGGATTCCGTCTGGGCTTCTGTCGTGGACGGGCGGCTCTGAACCGCGTAAACGCCTGAATCCGAAGAAATCTTCTCGCTGATCTTTTTCACAGCCTCTGTCGGTTCATATTCCGTATCACCAAACAGGAACTGATGCAGCTGGTTTACATTGGAGGTCAGCGTCTGCGGAATAATACACGCGCCCCTGGCCTGTCCCAGATTCGCCTCGCTCCGGTCAAACGGGAAACCGGCCGTATCGCCGATGTGGTATTTCCCCATGTTAAGCGCTACATTCGTCAAATCACCGAAGTCCAGATTTGTCATAACCTCCTGCAGGCAAACCACCAGGATGTTATTCAGCACCGAATAATCGGCTTTCTTTGCCTTGGTAAACGCCGCCTCGATGACCTTCTTCTGACGTTCCACGCGCTGATAATCGCTGTCCATCAGACGCAGACGCCCGTAAGCCACTGCCTGAATGCCGTCCAAATGGTTCATGCCGGCACTTTGCAGATGGCGGGACGCCACGCCGGTTTCCTGAACCGTCTCTGTGATAAAGGCATTGATAAATTTAAACTCCGACTTGGTGATCTCCATGTCGACGCCGCCAAGGATATTGATCCCGTCTGCCACCGCTTTCCAGTTGAAAATAATGTACTCGGTAATATTCAGATCAAGATTCTCATTCAGCATCTTCAGCGCCTGCTCAGGTCCGCCCTCTGAATACGCGTAATTGAATTTGCGGTAAGTCCCCTTGTCGTTGACTTTTAAGTACGTATCCCGGTAAAGAGATACCAGTTTGATCTCTCCCGTATCCTGATTGATGCATGCAATGATGTTCACGTCTGAGGAGTTGCCGCGGGCGCTGGAGGTTCCCGTACCTGAGTCTACGCCAAAGATCGCTACCATCCAGTAACCCTGCATCTTGTTGATGGACTCCAGCGAAATATTCGGATTCTCTACATTCTCCTTATTCACATTGGGCTTAGGCATCAGATTCCACATCCGGCTCACGTAAGCATAGGAAAAAATGGCAGTCAGAACAAGACATTCCGCCACAATCATGGCAATTATGCGTCTCCTGCGCTTCTTCTTACGGTTTAAGTCCTCACGGATCTGCGCGACCCGGCCGCTGAAGGTTTCCTCCTCTGCAGGCGGCCGGTACGGTTTTACCCGGCGCCCGACAGGCTGCTGTGTCTGACCGTCCTGTCTCCCGCCCGCCATCCGGCGCTGTGTCTGGGCATACTGCTCGCCGCCTGCCGTCTGCCGCTGTCTCGGAGCATCCTGCCCGCTGCCCGCCGTCCGCCGCTGCATCTGAGCGTCCTGCGGATCATTGATCGTCGGCCGATAGGGTCTCTGCTGTCCCACCCGGCTTCCCTGGGCATAACCCTGTTCCGGCCGCCCGTACGCTTCCTGCCGCCCTGCGCTCCCCCGCGCACGGCCCTGTGAGGCCGGACCTCCCAACTCGTCCTCATAATCAAAACTCATAACTCCAACCTCATTCCAGCAAAACCAGCTGCTTTCTTAATACGCATTTTTATTGATAAAGCCTTTAAATATCGTCAGAAACATGATTTTAAAATCCATGCCCAGCGTCCAGTTTTCGATGTAATACAAATCATGCTCAATCCGCTTGGTAATGGAAGTGTCTCCCCGGTAACCGTTGATCTGGGCCCACCCGGTCATGCCGGGCCGCACCTGGTGCTTGATCATGTACCTGGGGATCTGCTCCTTGAAGCGCTCCACGAAAAACGGACGCTCCGGCCGCGGACCTACCAGACTCATCTCGCCTTTCAGAACGTTAAAAAACTGCGGTATCTCATCAATACTGAACTTACGGATAAACCTGCCAAAGGGCGTAACCCTCGGGTCATGAGGGGTTGTCCACTTATCCTTCTCCTCTGACGGCTTCTGCACCTCCATGGAGCGGAATTTATACATCTGAAACGGGCGGTTATGAAGCCCCACCCGCTCCTGCTTAAAGATCAGCGGGCCGGGCGACGTAAGCTTAATCACCGCCGCCGTCACAAGCATTACCGGTGAAAAAATAACGATACCCGCCGACGCCCCCACAATATCCACCAGCCGCTTTACCATCCGATTGAACGTATAATTGAGCGGTACATGCCGGATATTAATGACCGGGAGTCCCTGCAGGTCTTCTGTATAAGGTCTCGTGGGAATCACGTTATTGTAATCCGGAATAAATTTTGTATGAACGCCCGACTTCTCACAGGCGGCCACAATGGTCTCCAAACGGCCGTACTCCCCGATTCCCAGGGTAATGGCAATCTCATCCAGCGTATTCAGTTCCAGAATGGATGCAAGCTCGCTCGTCGTTCCGATGATCCGGACGCCCCGGTACTCTTCCCCAAGGCTCTTCTTATCATCCAGAATGCCCCATATATGATACCCCCACTCCGGATTCGCCTTCACCCGGTCAATAAAGCCTTCCGCCGCGCGGCTGTATCCGATGAGCAGGATATGTTTCTGATTGTATCCTTTCGCACGCATGGCGCGAAGGATCACGCGGATCGCCGTCCGCTCCACCGTCTCCGCCACAATATTGACAGCGAAGAAATAGAACACCATCCGCGTAGAAAATTCCCGCAGGTACGGATTCTTTCGGAATACGAAATAAATCACCGCGAGAATCATCAGGCCGAACAGGTTCGCTTTACAGATATTGGCAAATTCATACCGCCTCGACTGAATCCGTTTGGGTTCATATAAATGAAATCCGGTATACAGAATCAGGTACAGCGGAATGATGACGATCAGCGCTGAAAAATAGTACTGAGGCGAAAGCAGTCCCCGCTCCGGAGTAAAAAGCCATGTGCGGATCACCAGCCCGCACCATGCAAGCGCGTAGGACAGCGCCATCACCAGCACATCCAAAACGATATGCAGCCGATTCAACATCTGCTGATTGTTCTTTATCATACGCGTTCACCTTAAAATAATGTGATGCCGTGACTCATACATTATACACGAAATTGCGCTATGTGGTATTAAAATTATCTTAATTTTTTCAGCTGTCTCATGGAAAACTCATATACGTAGAGGAAGGTTCCTGCAATCAGCTCCCACTGAACCGACAGATAGTTTCCCAGCCTGTCCGGCGCATACGGCACCTTCCGGCACTTTCCCATAGTCAAAAGTCCTTCCTTCACGCCCTCAAGATATTCTTTGCCGAATCCAATCTTTCGGAAAAAAAGGTATTTCACAGCGATTCCTGCCGCAATCATCGGAAAATTGACCGCAAGCTGTCCAAGCGGCATATTCTTGTAATTCAGATACACATTGTTGCGGGCCGCAAGTCTCACCTTAAACGGATTGTATTTGGAGCCGCTGGTTCCGCTTCCCACATGGTAAACCACGGCCTCCGGACAGTACCGCACATGATAGCCGCGGAGTTTCGCGCGGTAGCAGACGTCAATATCTTCCAGATAAGCAAAATGCATCTCATCAAAAAGACCGATCTCGTCAAACACCTCGCGCCGGTAGATCGCCGCGCCCGCGCAGGCCGAAAACACCTCCATCGGACGGTTATAGCCCCGGCTGCTTCTGCCCACGCCCCTCTGATAGGCCCACCCCATCAGAGTGTACATATCTCCGGCATCATCCATCAGCTCCCGGTGATACATCTGAACCATCTTGCTGCTGACCGCAAATATCCGCTTGGACCGCCTGACAGCGGCTAAAAGCGCGCCCACAAAATCCGGAGCGGCTTCCGTATCGTTGTTCAAAAGCAGCACGAAAGGCGTCTTCGCCGCCCGGATCCCGGTGTTGACCGCGCCGGAAAAGCCGGTGTTCTCCGGCAGAAATACTGCCGGAATCCCCTGCGCTTTCAGCCATTCAACACTGCCGTCTGTGGATCCGTTATCCACTACCAGGATTTCAAAATCCTGGCAGTTCTGGCGCTCCAGGGCGTCTATGCACGTCCCCATAAACTGTAAGCCGTTATAATTCGGTATGATGATTGTTACCTGTTTCCCGGACATTCTGTTTCTTCCTCCATCAGCCGCCTGATCTCCTCCGGCATTGGATAAGGTTCCCCGATTTTCTCCTTCAAAAGATCCCGCAGCGCAAAATTCGATTTCCGCAGAGTCAGGTTCGGATTATAGTATGGATCGCCGTCTCTCAGGATATCCGGCCATTTCTTCGCAAACTTCGCCACTTCCCGGTTGAAGCGCGCCACCTTCTCCGGCGTATCCTCCAGCCCTCTGGACTTGGATTCATAATGATAAAGCTTTGCGTAGGGGGCGTAAACCACCAGTTTTCCCAGCTTCCGTACCTTCATGCAGTAGTCGATGTCATTGAAGGCCACGGCCAGCTCCTCGGAAAAGCCGCCCGCCGCGTCGAATACCGTCCGCCTGCTCATCATACAGGCCGCCGTTACGGCGCTGTAATCCTGTGCGCACATCGCCCGGTGGAAATAACTGTTTTCCGCCTCGTGCAGCCCGATGAAGGTGTGGCCGGCAATCCCGCCGAAGCCCACGACCACGCCGGCATGCTGAATCGTATCGTCCTGATAGAGAAGTCTGGCTCCCACGGCGCCCACATCGTCACGCTGGCAGAAGCCCAGCATCTCCTCGATAAAGTCCGGCGCGATCGGCTCTATATCATTATTCAGAAACAGAAGATAGTCCCCGTTTGTATGGCGCACACCGAAATTATTGATTGCGGAAAAATTAAATTCCCGTTCCCAGCGTACCACGCGTACCTGCGCAAACTCCTTCTGAAGCTTCTCGTAATAAGCGAAGGTCTGCGGGTCTGTGCTGTTATTCTCCACCACCACAATCTCCAAATTCCGGTATGTGCACCTGGTAAGGAGCGAACGCACGCACAGATCCAGATCCGCCGTATGATCCTTATTCGGTATGACCACGGAAACCAGGGGACTGCCCTGTACCGCAAACCTCGTGTGGTAGATCCCGTAATCCACGCCCTTCTCCACTTTCTCAGCCGGAATTCCCAGCCGGGCATAATGATCCATAATCGCCCTCGCGCCGGCTTCAAACGCATAGAGCTTGCTCTGGGGATTGCTGGCTGTGGAGCCCTGATGGCAGCGCCAGTGATACAGCACCTTCGGGATATGGTAAATCCCCTTTGCCGCCTCCGTGCAGCGCAGAATCAGATCATAGTCCTGGGCGCCGTCATATTCCTGCCGGAAACCGCCGATCCGCTCTATCAGCTCCCGCTTCACCACGAACTGATGACAGATATAATTCACGCTGCACAGCAGATCCGGATTGAAATCCGGCTTAAAATGCGGGTCAAACAGGGCGCCGCCGTCCATATCCATCTTGTCTTCATCCGAATAAATCACATCACAGTCCGGATGCTCACGGACAGCCTTCGCGATCTCATAGAGGGCGTGCTCCGGCATGGCGTCGTCCTGATCCGCCAGCACAAGATAATCGCCCCGCGCATCAGCGATGGCCGCGTTGGTATTCTCCGAAATCCCTCCGTTCCTGCCCAGCGCCCGGTAGCGGATACGCGGATCCTCCGCAGCATACGCTTCAACCAGTTTTGCCGCACTCTCGCCCTTTGGGCTGCCGTCTGCGATGCAGAGCTCCCACCGGGAGTAGGTCTGCTTCAAAAGCGAGTCCAGCATCACTCGCAGGAATTCCTCCGGCGCCTTATATACCGGCATAACAATGGACAGAAGCAGCCCGTCCGGCCAGTCCTCCGCCCGCTGCCGCGCCAATTCCTCCGCAGCCGGCTTCGTCAGATCATACCACTCCGCATATTCATAATCATTGTCAATTCCCTGGAGCTTATGCTTGGATTTCAGAAACAGGGCCTTAAGACCATGCTCTTTTCCGAATTCCAGCGCCACATGAACCGTCTCCATATTCATCATGTCGCGGATCTTCTCCATCCGCTTATGGGCCACGCTGGAACGCTTCGCAATCAGCTCTTCGTTAAACCGGATTTTCTTGGTCCTGCCGTCACAGCGGATCAGCAGCCAATAGCTGCGTCCGCGCTCATAAGGGAACTGGATATCAAAGCCGAAATCCCGGTCATAAATCTTCTTATAATAGATCTGGCTCACATCGTCCCGGCGCGTAGGAACATATCTGATCTCCATCTGCTGCCGGTTCTCGTCCAATACAAGGAACACCGGCTTTGATTCCGGCGTCTTTCCGATTACCCAGCCGTTCAGCTGAATCGAATTTTCCCGTATCCTGACGATGTCGATCTTATATTTCATGACGCTGCCGATTCCTTTTCTTTCTTCTCTGCCTTACCGGCTTTTTCTGCCTTGCCTGATTTCGCGTCGCGGCCTTTGCCATTCTTCTTTTTCTTCTTGTCCTTCTTGGAGGAAGCCGGGAAATTGATCCGCTCCTCCTCGATCACCAGCGGCCGCTTCATGACCCGCTGATTAATGGAAAGCACATACTCCCCGATCAGCCCAATGAAAAAAATCTGCACGGAACCCAAAAACAGCATTCCCAGAAGCATCGGCGTCATACCTGCGAGAAAACGGTCCCACCAGATCAGTTTCATTACCAGATAAACCACAGCCACGATGAAACTGGCCAGACAGCAAAACGCCCCGATAAAAGTGGCGATGCGCAGCCCTGCCTTCGTGTAGGAGGTAAAACTCAGCATGGCGGCATCGTACAGCTTATAGAAATTATTGCTTGTCTTGCCGGCGCGCCGTTTCGGCTGCTCATAGGGAATCTCCTTGCGGCGGTATCCTAACTCCGCCACAATCCCGCGCAGAAACGGCGTCGGATCATCCAGATTGCGAAGCACTTCAATAAAATCCCTGTCATAAAGCCCGGAACCCGTAAAATGCTCAATCTGTTCCACGTCCGACAGCCGGTGAATCATCTTATAATAACAGCCCCGCAGCCAATACATAATCTTATTTTCCTGACTGCTTGTCTTTATGCCGATGACAATCTTATAGCCTTCCTCCCAGGCATGTACATACTGGGGGATCAGCTCCACCGGATCCTGAAAATCCGCCACCATAGAAATGACACAGTCTCCCGAAGCCTGCAGCATCCCATAGTACGGCGAATTAAACTGCCCGAAATTCCTGGCATTGAAAATCGCCCGGATCCGCGGATTGGCGGCGCACATTCTCCTGAGAATCGGACGGGTCTGATCCCGGGAATCGTTATCTATAAAAATAATCTCATAGTCATATTCCGGCAGATCGTTCTCCAGAGTGCCGATGACGGCCTGGGCAATAGGCTCTACATTTTCTTCCTCATTATAGCAGGGTATCAGTACACTGATGGTCTTCATGGTTTCCTCCAATCGTGCTGTTCCGCCTCTGACCTGCGCACACAAAAGTGCGCTCTTTTGAGTATACCACAAAACCAGTCCAGTGGAAAGCATTTTTCTAGTTCTATCCTATTCTGTTCATTCCTTCTCTTTCTTCCATCAACCTGCACTTTTCAGGGGCTGCCCGTATGGTATATAATCTGACCGTAATGCAGAACTGGATTCAAGGTCAATCAATAAAGGAGTGTATATTTTTATGAAAAAGAGCATCAAATGGACAGCCGCACTTTCCGCGGCAGCAGTTATGACCGCTATGGTTCCCGCATTCACCGCCAACGTATGGGCACAGGAGACTGGCTGGGTGCAGGAGAACGGAACCTGGAAATTCTACGACGCTGACGGGTACTGCCTGACAGATGCCTGGAAGAAATCCGGCGATTACTGGTACTATCTGGATGAAAACGGCAACCTGGCGCTGAACCGCCAGATCGACGATTACTATGTGGACGGCGAAGGCAAGCAGGCCGCCGACCAATGGGTCTCCGTCGCAAATGAAAACATCTGGGATGAAGACGCACCGGAGATCGACTGGTTCTATTATGGAAGCAACGGCAAAATGGTCGTATCCAAGTTTAAGGACATCGACAACGCCACTTACTATTTCGATGAAGAAGGCCGGATGGCAGTAGGGCTGAGGGAAATCGACGGCGCCAACTACTATTTCTCTCCAAGCGGCGCAATGGTGAAAGGCTGGCTGCAGCTGCCGACTCAAAAAGATGAATTCAATGACGAAATGGTATGGTCCTACTTTGACAGCCACGGCAAACGAATCGAAAACCAGCTGGATAAGAAGATCAACGGCGGTTACTATACATTTGTGGACGGCGTCATGATTACCGGCTGGTATCAGCTGCCGGAAACGGCCGATCCGGAAGAAACCGCAGACTCCGAGGCCTCTGCCGCCGCAGAAAGCGAAGCAGCCCAGGAAGCCGAAGCGGCTACCGCCAAGTCCGACGCCAAGCCCGCCTCTCCGGCTGCCGGCTATCAGTACTATGAAGAAAGCGGACGCCGTGCTTCCGGCTGGATGACGATCACCGGCATTCCAGGCGTCAGCGCGGAAGACGAAACCTACCGGTTCTATTTCAAGAGCGGCGTTCCCCATTTCGCCTCCAATGGCGGCATCCAGGTATTCGGTATCGGTTCCGACCGCTATGCGTTTAATGATAAGGGCGAAATGCAGACCGGACTCACTGTCGTCACGCTGGACGACGGTTCCACCGCCAACTACTATTTTGGAGAGAACGGCGCCATGAAAACCGGAAAGCAGACGATTTTCAACGACGACACCGAGATGACCCAAAGCTGGTTCTTCCAGACGGAAGGTTCAAACCGCGGTCAGGGCTTCCACGGTATCCGCGGAAACGCAATTTATGACCACGGTCTGCGCCTGGACGCCGACAGCGACCTGCGCTACGCGCCGGTAACCTTTGAAGGTCAAAAATATCTGGTCAACGCATCCGGAACCATCCAGAAGGCAACCGCCACCTCCAAATCCGCGGCCCGTGAGGATTTGGGCGCCGGTTACCGGGATGTCCGCGACGCCAACGATACCGTGTGGACCGTGGACGTAAACGGTATCGTCCAATAAGCGCAGAACGCGTGAACCTTTACAAAAGACAGAACCCGTTTCACTGCCAGAATAGGAATATTCTGGCAGTTTTTTTCATAAAATTATGTTACAAAATGTGTTTTCTTGCGTTTATGCATATATACAGAATATTTATGCTTAGAGGACTTGATAAGATGAGAGAGCTATCAGTGTACTTTTGCCAGAAATGCGGATATTACGCCTATTTTCAACTGCCCAGGAACGCCGTCTGTCATCGGTGCCACGTCAAACTGACGCCTCTGGATATCCGTTATCAGGACTTCATGAATCTGGATTACGAGGAGCGGGATCGGCTTATTTCCCTCAAAATCATTGAAATGACTCCTACTCTGGTTCAACGGATCTGCGAACCCGCCAAACTTTACGACCAGCGGGAACTCGTCGGCAGGCTCACGCAGGAAATATCCCGCCTGACAGAGGAAAACCAAAAGCTGAACCAAACCGTCGATTGGATGCATAAAACAATCTGGGAACAGCTGCGTCAAACCCGGGAATTGGAAAGCCGGCTGAAGAAAATGGAAAATGCGTAGGGAAACATTTTTCCCTACGCATTTTCTTTCGGATCACCGACAACCGCTCTCGGCCGGTTCTTTTCTACCAGCAATTTGAGGTGCAGACTGCTTTCAGCAATCCTCCGTGACATACCGGAGAACCAGGCGATTCAACGTCACCCGCATCTGTACCACAATCTCCAGCAGTTTATCGTTATCTTCCTTCAGTCTGCGATTCTCCTCTTCCAGAATAACCATTTTCTCCTCGTCGGCCACTTGGTTCCCCCCTTTCTGGTTCCTGCCTATCAATATAGAACATTTTAAAATTTTTGAAAAGAGCTTTTGCTCGCACATTTCGACACCCAGGGGTTCTCCCCTGACTCTTTCAAACGATTCAACCACAAAATATACCCCCCCGTTACACCCTCAAATACCACTTCTGGAATTGTTTTTCATGCGATCAGCGGCAGATTTTGTCGAAATATTTTTAGTAAGAATCTCGTCTGAAAATCGTAAGATTTTGCGTGGCTTTTTCGCTGGTCAAACACTAAGGACTATGCTATAATGTAGCCAATTAAAAGGAAGGAGGCTGTACGAATGAATCGAATACGTGTACTTGCAGTCGTGATTTCCTTTCTGATAGCGCTTACCCCCGCTGTGCCGGCTTACGCCGGGACATGGACGGAGCACGAAGATAAAACCTGGACCTATGTAGATGATAAGGGCGAAAGCCTTACCGGTTGGATAGAAGACGGCGAGAAAACTTATTACCTTGATGAAGACGGCGACCGAAAGACCGGTTGGTTTAAATTAAAAGGCTCCTGGTATTATTTCGATGAAAACGGAGTTTTGGCAAAAGACAAATGGATCGATAATTATTATGTAAACTCCGAAGGCAAGATGAAAGGCGTCCGATAGATTTGTTTCCGATGAGTAAGGGACTGTTGCAAAACAGCCCCTTTTTTCATTTCTATGCAAGCAAAGCGCCAGTGACGCCCTGCTCAGAAACTGCGGATCCGGTCGTCCTCGTCGCCTGTAGACTTATCGATGGAACGGATCTCCACATAATATCCGGCATTCTCATTAACCTGAACATACACGCGATCCCCCAGCTTTCTTCCCAGGATCGCCTTGCCTAATGGAGATTCCGTGCTGATAAGCCCTCTAAGCGAACTGCCGCGGATGGAAGTGACAAGACGGTAGGTCTCCACCTCGTCATCGTCTTCCATATAAAGCTCCACCGTATTATTGATGCCCACCTCATCATCCTTCGACTCGTCGGATACAATCTGGGCAGTCTTCAACATTCTCTCCAGATAACGGATACGGCTCTCATTCTGATTCTTATCCTTTTTCGCCGCATGATATTCAAAATTCTCGCTCAGATCGCCATGGGCACGGGCTTCCTTGACCGCCTCCAAAGCCTCCTTGCGGACCACGAGTTTCCGGTAACGGATCTCTTCCTCAATCTTTTCCACATCACTTTTTGTCAGTTGCTCTGCCATGATATTCTCCCTCTTTTCCAAGTCTCACTTCTTCCAGATATTCCCGCAGTTCGCCTTCCGCATGACTTAAGAGATAATTGCCATTGCGGTCCGGAAACTGCTGCAGATGCTGGCTTCGTATCTGTTCATTGACGTAGTCCACAGCCTCCCGCAGATCCTTAGCGGACATCAGCCGGCAGCCCTGACCGCGAATAATCAGCTGCTCCAACCCATCGGAAGTAGCCACGGTAACCTGATGCTCACGCCCCATCTGATGAGCCAGCTTCTCGATATACTGATCCGCGGTCTCCGCCTCCTTCGTATAGACAACATTAATATTGTGATATCGGATAGCCTGTCCCAGGCCTCCCTCCACTTTATATGCGTCAAATACCAAAATCAGAATGCATCCCGTATATCCCTGGTAATTACACAGGATATCCATGAGCCGCTGTCTGGCGCCGTCAATGGTAGCCTCCGCCAGTTCATGAAGATCCGGCCAGGCATAGATTATATTGTAGCCGTCCACCAGAAGATATTCTTCCGGCAGCGAGGCAGCCTCCTTCTCCGCCTTCTTCTGCCCGTAAATGACCCGGCGTTCGTTTGTCTCAGCCGGAAGCCGGCGTTTCGGTTCCCCATAAGTGCGGGTAAAAATTGCTTCTAACTCTTTATCCTCAGCGCCCCATGGCGCAGATGCGGCAGAAACAGGCCGGGGCTTGACCGCGTTCTGAGCTTCTGCGTTTTTTTGAAGGTCCGCGCCTCCTTTGGCATTCGCGCTGACCGTATCTGCACGAATCGCATCCGCACCGGGCTGCATCGCGATTTTCTGCACTGCGATTTTCTGTATCCCGCTCTCTCCGTCCGCATGCATTCTGCGGACAGCCAGATCAATGGGACTTTCCAAATGCATATAGGATTTCACTTCGCGCCATCCCACCAGGAAACCTGCTCCATGGGCACAAAACACGGAGCCGCAGGGATTCTCCAAATCCTGCTCCGGATCGTAACCGATAGCCTGCACAACTTCCTCCGTATTGTGGCACGGCTCATACCCTTTCACGCTGCAATGGAGCCTGCCCCGCCCTTTCGTGTACGATGCCGTCTCCATCTGATAATTTCCCATGGAAGCGACCGGCGCTTCACCGGTAATAACGGCGATATCCCCATCCATTTCCGGGCCTGAGAATCGGGCATGCATGCGCTCGAGGTCAGAGAGCGCATGACCGGCAGACTCCATCGGAACCTCCAGCCGGAATCGGTAATACGGCTCCAAAAGCTGATAACTCCCCGCCGCCAGCGCCTGCATCAGTCCGTGACGCACAGCCCGATAGGTGGCCTGGCGGAAATCCCCGCCTTCCGTATGCTTTAAATGGGCTCGTCCCACCAAAAGCGTAATCTTCATATCCGCAATCGGCGCACCAGTCAAAACGCCGATATGGCGCTTTTCCTCCAGATGGGTCAGAATCAGGCGCTGCCAGTTCAAATCCAGCACATCCGTGCTGCAGACGGTCGCAAAAGTCAGCCCGCTGCCGCGCGGCGCAGGCTCCAGAAGAAGGTGAACCTCCGCATAATGGCGCAGCGGCTCATAATGACCAACGCCCTCCACACGGGCCGTAATCGTCTCCTTATATACAATATGTCCCGTTCCAAATTCCACTTCGACACCGAAGCGATCTTTCACCAGGCTTTTTAACACCTCAAGCTGCACCGGTCCCATAACCTGAGCCTGAATTTCACTCAGAGATTCATTCCAGGCGATACGCAGCATCGGCTCTTCTTCTTCCAGCTGACGGAGCTTTGTCAGCATGGCATGAACATCGCTTCCGGGCGGAAGAATAATCTGATAGGTAAGAACCGGCTCCAGCACCGGTTCCTCATATCCGCGGGCCGCCTCGTCCCCCAAAGCCTGCCCGGCATAGGTAGACGTCGGACCTGTCACAGCGCAGACAGTCCCTGGACCCGCCTCATTCACCGTCTCATACTTTGCGCCGGAATAGATACGAATCTGATTCACCTTCTCACCGGCCGGATCAGCCATATCAGATGCTGCCGGAAGCGTATCTTTCACCCGCAGGACGCCGCTTGTTACCTTCAAATGTGTCAGACGGCTGCCTTGATCGTCACGGGAAATTTTGAAAACGCGGGCTCCAAACTGCCGGGAGAGCCGCGGGTCTTTCTCCGCGCCGCCCGCCAGCGCCATCCCGCTTCCAAAATTCTCAAGCCCCTGCAGCAATTCTTCCACGCCCCAAAGCTTTAGCGCCGATCCGAAATAGCAGGGAAAAACCTTGCGGGCTGCAATCATCTGGCGGACATCACTGCCCGTTATGATATCATGTTCCAAATAATTCTCCAAAACCGCTTCATCGCACATGGCGAGTTCTTCCAATGCCTGGCTCCCATGCCCCGCGATATCCGAAAGCACGGAGGACTCCCACTGCTTCCGCTGAACCGGTACTATCACGCTTCCGTCCCCAAACGCCCCGCCTCCGGCTGCTGACTTCCGAATACCTGCCATTTTCGGAGTGCGCGCTTCCGACAGTCCGTTAAAAGGAACACATCCGTCCCCCAGACGCCGTCTCAGATCTTCCAGCACCGCCTTCCAATCTGTCCCCGGCTGATCCATTTTATTTACAAAAAGAAACGTCGGCACACGGTAGCGCCTAAGCAGATTCCAGAGCGTCTCGGTATGTCCCTGAACACCGTCCGCGCCGCTGATCACAAGCACCGCGCAGTCAAGAACCTGGAGCGTCCGCTCCATCTCAGCAGAGAAATCCACATGGCCGGGAGTATCCAGAAGTGTAACCCGGGTATTCCCCAAATCAAAAACAGCCTGTTTGGAAAAAATCGTGATCCCCCGGGCACGTTCAAGGGCATATGTATCCAAAAAGGCGTCGCGGGTATCCACCCGTCCCAGGCGGCGGATGGTTCCGGTCTGATAAAGAATCGCTTCGGAAAGCGTTGTCTTGCCGGCATCGACATGGGCGACGATGCCAAGAGTAAGATTGGCCATAATATTTCTCCGTTCGTGGTTAGATACGCAGAGTTTCCATATGGGATGTATCAGGACATCAACACACCGCTGCTTCTCAAATTTCTCAACCCTCTATAATCCCGGCAAACAGCAGGTTCCCGTCGCCCCTGACAATCATGCTGTAACCGCTGCTGACATGCTGCTTTAAGCTCCGGGCGTGGTTATTGGGCTTAAAGCCAAGCTCCTCCACTTTTTTCATTTCAGGAAAGCTGCATTTGGTGTGGTCAAGCACCAGGTAAGGGAGCAGAGAAAACGTCAAAGCCCATCTCACCTGCGCGGGCATGAATATCATCCTCTACTGCCTTCAGGGAATCAAAATCCTTGATCTCATCCAAGCTATGGCCGGCCTGCTCAAGCAGCTTCTTGTTTACAATAATTCCGAAAGACTCATAGCAGAAACCCAGAGCCTTGGGAGCGCCGGACGTATCTTTCTCTGCGGGAGCTTGCGATTCCGCCGAGCTGCCAGAGCCGCCGCAGCCCGCCAACATAGAAACCGTCAGCAAGCCAGTGAGTAAAATTGCCAAAACGCTCCTTTTCATTCTTGTCTAGCCATCATAAAAATATGATGCTGGAAACGTTTCCAACCATTACAGGCTCATTTTATCCCAAACCACAAATTATGACAAGATATTTTTCGTTCAATGATTCTAATCATATTACAGCATTCACAATCAGCCCCGTCACCAAAGAAAAGACCACGACAAAGGCGAGATACAGCAAAAAACGCTTCATCCCCAGCACGATCTTCAGCGCGCCGAGGTTTGTGATCTTGGTCGCCGGGCCGGTAATCATAAAGGCCGAGGCGCTGCCCAGGCTCATGCCCATGGCAAGCCATTCCCGAATCAGCGGGATCGTCCCGCCGCCGCAGGCATAGAGCGGAACACCGATGGTCGCTGCCATCAAAACGCCGAATCCCTCATTGGCCTCACCGAACAGAGCGGCAAATTTGTCTGCTGGAACATACCGCTGGAAGAGGGCGGAAAGCAAAACGCCCAGCAGAAAGTACAGCCCGGTCGCCTTAATGTTTCTGCCAAAATTAAAGAGAAACCGCAGGAACAGGTTCGGGTGGGTGTCGTGGCTCGCCTTCGGCTCAAAGCCCTCAAAGTTGAAAAACTGCTTGTCCTTATAAAAGATATGTATCACGATACCCGCGACGATCCCGCAGACCGTACAGGACACGATACGGATCACAAGCGCCGTCATGCCCAAAGCGGTGGAATACATGATAAGCTGCGGGTTCAGAAGAACGCTGGACATCATAAACGCCGCCAGCCAGTCGTGCCTCATCCCGTGTTTGGAGAAGGATGCCGCGATGGGAATCGTGCCGTACATACAAAGCGGAGAGGCGACGCCTAACAGACTTGCCGGAACAACGCCCCACAGCCCCCACTTCTTATCCCGGATACGGTCGAAGGCTCCGTGGATGGTATCCTTTGCGAACACCGAAACCAGGGAGCCGACGACCATGCCGAGGATCCAGTAACCGGCGATCTGCCGGAGCTGAAGGAGGAAGTAGTACCATATATAGACGAACTCCCGGCGCAGAATTTGGGATATCTCATTCATCGATGTTCACCAGATTATAAGTGCGGCTGCCCAGGCCAATTTTCTCGGCGTGCTCCAGCGTATGCAGACCGTTTCGGGATTCAATGCGCCGTACCAGGGAAGCTCCGTCGCCGTCCTTCTGTGCGTAGATAAGATCAATACAAGCCTGATCCTGCGCCACGGGATCGGTGGACGCCAGAATGCCGATGTCGTGCATATCCGGCTCGGCGGGATTGCCGTCGCAGTCGCAGTCCACGGACAGGCGGTTCATCACGTTGATATAGACGATTCTCTCGCCATTCCCAAGATAATCGGACACGGATTTTCCCGCCTCCGCCATAGCTTCCAGAAAGGCATCCTGCTCACCGCTCCACATACTGCCTCCTGTACCGCCGCTGTGAATCCACGCCTTTCCTTCACTGGAGCCAAGCTCGATGGAAATGTTCTTGATCGCGCCGCCGTAACCCGCCATAGCATGGCCCTTGAAGTGGGAGAGGACAAGGTAGGAATCATAGTCAGCAAACGCGGCGCCTACATAGTTTTCCGTAAGAACGCTGCCGCCCTCTACGGGCAGCGTCATAGAACCATTTTCATCGAGAATCTGAAAATCCGCGATCTCGGTGAAGCCGTGATCCTCCGCTACCTGATAGTGCATGGCCGTCTCGGAGCGTGAGCCGCCGTAGGCGGTGTTGCACTCCACGATCGTACCGCCCACAGCCTCCACCACATCTTTGATGAGCTGCGGGTCAAGGTAATTGCTTGCAGGCGGTTCGCCGGTGGAGAGCTTTACCGCCACATTGCCGGTGGGCGTCCATCCCAGGGCTTCATAAACCGCCATCAGCCCCTCCGGGGAGATGTCGGATGTGAAATAGACGATCGGAACATCCGAATCGGAATCCGTTTGCTCACCAGACAGGGGGTTGTCCATGCTGCTCTCCGGGCTGTTGTCCACACTGCTCTCCGGGCTGTCATTTCCGCTGTCGGTTGAATCAGCAATCTTTTCAGAATCCATTACGGACGGATTTACACTGTACGATGTTTGATCCTGGTTTTCGGAACTGCCTGCTGCTTCATTCTGTGTACTGCAGCCTGTGAATGCCATTAACAGTATCAGGAATGTAAGGAAGAAAGGTAAAAACCGTTTTCTCAACCTTAAAACCTCCTTGTCACAATTTTTTGCCGAGTTCATACGCCATTTGCGGATATTTGGAATGCCGCGTCATAGACGGCGTGCCGCATCCTTTCCCCAAGACCATTCCCTGATCTTTCAGATTCAGATACCTCACAAGCGTATGATAATGGGATTCCAGCGCCTCAAACGTCCATGTGTCGCTATTCCAGGCAACAGCCAGAAGTGCAGACTTCATGTGCTTTCGCTGAATGCTGCTGTTGAATGCGCAGAACCGGTCGATCATTGTTTTAAGCTGAGCGCTCATCCCATAATAGTAAAGCGGTGTCACAAACACCATCATGTCCGCATCCAGTATTTTCTGCCGTATCTCGTTCACGTCATCTTTTTGAACGCACGGGCC
>CANRHU010000012.1 GCA_947630485.1 uncultured Lachnospiraceae bacterium | reverse complement strand
AAAGGACAAAACCCCTCCAACAGGTAGCGGCCCTGATAGCCTTGGCTTTCTGGACGACCCCGGCAGGTTCCTATACCCTCACGGATACGCACGCTTCAACACTACATACCCCCGGACAAAAAGGACAAAACCCCTCCAACAGGTAGCGGCCCTGATAGCCTTGGCTTTCTGGACGACCCCGGCAGGTTCCTATACCTCATGGATACACACCGACACTCTCATCATTAATAAGTCTATAACACCGGATGCAGCGTCATGTATGATAGAGCGCCTACGGATAAAACCACGTGACACTGGCTCTTACGTACAGACACAAGGCGCAGTTGTCATATGGCCTTTGAAGCTGAACTTGTCAAATTAAGTCCCTATAGAATCTAATACCAGCTTCCCATAGTATTTGCATATGTACTGTACATCATGTTCTGTCAGGGGCGAGAAAATAGCATCGAACTATTTATATCAACAGGGTAAAATAGTAATCGTCTGAGGAACTGGTATTATAATCACCGATTATACAGACAACAATAAAGCGCACCGAAGAATAAGGCGGATACGCAAACACAAAAAGTTAAAATTATAATGCCAAAAATAAGATTTTCAACGCAAAAATAGATTTTCGGGGTGGTCATAGACCGTCCGCATTTTCATACTTTTGATGTAACTAAAAACAACACAAGGAACAAGGAGGTTTTTTAAAATGCTGAGAACTGTGAGCAGGGAACTGAGCCCGTATGTGGCCTGGGTATTGGAGCGTGATGGAATTCCTTATACGTTCAAAGACATCCACGGGATCGGACAATATACGGAATTCCAGATGGATATATCAAGCCGACGGTTCAGGAATATCATGGAAGATGCCGTATGTGAAAAGGAGCGCCGTGCCAGCCCGACGCCGGACATTCCAGTTTTGTCATATCGTGCTGCCCGAAATCCCGTGCGGATGCGGGCACTATTGACTTTTTACGGCACGGACTGCTTTGTCGTCCTAGGGACAGATCAAAAAAAATACTTTCACAAAATCATGGCGATCTGATTTTACGGTAATGTCAAACTGACTTTATCACAAAAAAATGAGGTGTGCGGTGGGTTCCAGAACACCACTGAAAAAACAAAAGAAAAGGAGGTACTGCCACATTGGCAGCAGAAGCAAATGATTACAAGCGAAATGATCGAAGAACACATTGACAGAAACATTAGAAGGTGGGTATTTGCCGACTGCGTTGAACGACACCTGAATAAGACATGGTCCGGGCTGCGGGAAAGGCTCGGAACATACGGCGAGGACTGCAAGAAGGTCACCTTCGCCGCATCATTTCTGGATTCAACCGACGGTGAAGATACTGCAGAGATGATATCCGAGGCGTTACAGGCGCACGCCGACGAGATCCTGGACTGGGTACAGAATGGAACAGCAACAACACTGACGCTGTTTTGCCCGGAATATCCTGCGGAGGTGGCAGGCATCACGTGTTCGACGTTTAATCGTGGGAATGTGGAAGACTCAGACGGGTTCATTGTAATCTTGACCAAATACGGACAGCCGTTATTCAGACTCATCAATGTTTATCCTGTTAGAACAACAAAAACTGCTCATGCATAATGGCAAAAGGCCAGGGCGAGGATCCCTGGCTTTTTTCTTTAATGTGAGAGTGTTCCGGAACAACATCTGGGAGAGTCGCAAAATGATCCGTTTCCTCCTCATAGCGAGATCCTTTTTCATCGCGTTATTCTGATATTCCCGTATGGCCGTATATCCATTGATACCCGGGATTTCCACCCCGGTGTACAGCTCCTATATCATATACGCCGTCTAAACCGATCTCCCGATATTTACATGGCTGTCCCTTTAAATGAGCCAAAATGGTGTCTCTTTCCCTCCGGTCCGCTGGATATCAGTTAACTCCAGTAATTGTTCCTTTTCGCGGGTATCTAGTTTTACACATTCCAATAATACCACCGCACATGATCTTGATGGGGCATATACGGGCCCACAGTGATTGTGGGCCCGTATTCCAGACATCTAAGCCTTTTTCGCTTCCGCTGTACGCCAGATTAAATACTCGTCATAGGATTTTGCATTCAGCCCATAAAGGTCAATTATAGCCTCGTCATAAGCCTGCCTAAAAGCCTGCGGCATTGACGGTGCTGATACCATACCAAAATGCATACCAATGTTGGTCCAGCACATAGCGTAGGCGTTTGTGCCGTCCTCGCCCAGATTATCAAGCTCGACCTCCACTCCTTCCTTGTCAGCTATCGCTTTTAAATCTTCGTGCCTCACAAATGTATAGCCTTGAGCGGTTGCTGTTTTGATTTGCCATTCCCGGCCACTAATACCTATAAATTTAATCATAACATTTCCTTTCCGGGGTATTCATTGCCCCTATTTTTATTTTTGTAGTTTTTAAATCGGACTTACCGGCGACCATATTCCACATACCCACTCCCCTCCTCTCTGGCTGATAAGCCTGTTCGCCTGGCGGAATCCTTTTATAGTATGTGTTATACCGGTAGTTTTTTGTAACATGCGCTTTCGTAACCGTTTCCTTGCCCCGGCCTTTTTTATCGGGTTGAAACTGACTGTTTGGCAGGAGCATAAACCGATGAGTGCATCATACTGGCGCACGTTTCTTACATGTTGTTCAAAACAGGTCAGTTGCTTCTGTGTTTAGGAATGCAATATAAATTTATCCAGATTCTCCCCCTCTCCCGTAGCCATAATAATTATATAAATAATATAAGACATAGGAGGTTGCATAATGTTAAGACGTGTCAGCAAAGAGTTGGCCCCATACATGTCGTGGGCCTTGGAGCGTGATAAGATATCCTATACTGTCAGGGACATGGGTAATTACATGGAATTTCTGACCGATGGTCTGCCTTCACGCCAATTCACAAACCTATATGAAGACGCAGAGTGTGAGAAGGAACGCCTCGAAAGCCCCATTCCGGATATTCCAGTGCTGAGCTATCGGGCAGCAATGAACACAGTGCGGATGAAAAAGATCTTGGAATTTTACGGCACAGATTGCTTTGTCGTAAGGAAAAAAGATCATACGAAATATCTCCAGACAGTCAAAGATATCTGATGTCTCAGGAAAGGCCCTTTATCATAGGCTAGAAGTTATCGAAGTGAATCCATTCAACAACGTGAAAGTCAACGCTTAACATTAAAAAAGCCAGTGGGAGAATGTGTAAACCCTACTGGCTTTTTTAATTGCAATGGCCGCAGACGTCTCTACTAGTCTCTTAGGCCGCCCATTGCCCTGTATATCGCCTTCATGCCAGCAGCATTATCCATCCGCCAGCTCCACCCGGCACCGCTTCTTGTAGCAGGCAATCCCGTATTTCAGCACATTCTCAATGCCTTCGTCTGCAAACACCTCATCATAGTGCCTCGTTTCGATCTGCGCAAGCGCCGCCTGCGCCGCAGACTCCAGGTCGCCGTCCTCAGCATATTTCACCTCAATGACGATCCCCAGACTGCCGTCCTCAGCTTCCACAAGGATGTCGCTGTAGCCGTCGCCGCTCTCACGGTTACTGGTCACGATCCAGTCCGCCTTGTACGCCAGAAGTCCCATCAGGATCCCGTGGTAGAAGTTCTCCTTCCGGGCCTTCCTTACCGACGTGTCCCGGATACTGATCGCACGCCGCAGGTAGCCATTGAATGCCTTCTCCACCCCGGCCGCATCGCCGGCTGCGAACGCGCCGCACAGCTGCTTCAGCGATTCCCCGTCGTTCCTCGTCTTCTCCCGGAACAGCTCCATGATCTGGTCCGCGAAGATTGCGCGGATCTCGCGGTTCGGGATGGTCAGCGGTATCCCGTCCTCATCCGGTTTCCCGGCGCTCGTCAGGTATCCGGTCATGTAGAGCAGGCTCCACAGGTTCTCCACCGTCGTATACATCTCCCGGTACGTCAGCTCCTGGTGGATCCGTTTCTTCACCATACCGCCGTCTGCCAGCACCTGAAGCTCCCGACGCGCCGAACCGGCGTCCATCCGCCGCACAAACTCCCGCACCGCGTCGTTGCTGCTGGAATTGGCCCAGAAATTCTGCGGCGGGGCCTGCGGATCCGCCTGGAGCAGATCCATATAGTTGATGACGTCCCACGGGCAGTAGATCTCCTGATCCCCGAACCGGTACCCATCGTACCACTCACGAACCACGTCCCATGCGTCCGACAGACCATAGTATTCCAGAAACTGTCTGACCTCGCAGTCGGTAAATCCGAAATAACTGCTGAACCGCGGATCTGCGATCGTCAGTACACGCAGGTTATTCATCCCCGTGAAGATACTCTCCTTCGAGATCCGCAGGCATCCAGTCAGCACCGCCCGCTCCAGGCTGTCATTGGTCTTCAGCGCCTGCGCGAACATATTGCGGATCAGCTGCACCATCTCGTCGTAATACCCGGCGTAGAACGCCTTCTGCAGCGGCACGTCGTACTCGTCGATCAGCAAAACCGTCTTGCGGCCGTAGTGTTTCTCTAAAAGACGGCAAAGCGTCCGCAGACCGTCCGTCATCGCCTGTTCCGACATGCTGTAATGCCGCAGTGCGCGGAAACTGTCCTTGTCCTCATCATTAAGCCGCTCACTGGACTTCAGGAAATCCAATCGGTCAGCCGCTTCCGCGATCACGCTTCCCATCTGCTCCCTGGCCCTGGTGAAATTGGCCGCGTCCACACTTTTCAGCGACACAAACACCACCGGGTACTTCCCCATGTGCAGCTCGCACAGCTCCCTCTCCCGAGAAATCGCCAATCCTTCAAAGAGCGATAGATCCGCTCCGATCTCAAAGAAGCATTTTAACGTCGTCATCGCCAGCGTCTTTCCAAACCGGCGTGGACGCGTGAACAGCGTCACCTTAGCCTGACTGCGCAGAAGTTCCGCGATCAGCCCGGTCTTATCCACATAATAACACTCTTTTTCCCTTAACTCATCAAAAAATTCTGTCCCGATTGGGAGCGGTTTTTTCTTAAGAGACATAGCTTCCCATCCTCCTTCCCGTTCTGACATATCTGAACATCTTACGCGCACACAACCTCTATATTCAGTATATCGGAAATGCCGGGAAACCGCAAGGGGATAAATTTACTCTGTTCACCCCTGTTTTACATCGACCAACTTCGAATGAAAAGCCGGTCAGTAAATCGCATCACCGGATTTATACTCCTTCACGATGGATCAATCCAATCCCCATCAGTATCGCGTACAAGTAACTGTCATTTGGTATTCCAAGCTGACCCGGGTTCCCTGTCATGTCCTGCAATCTCAAGATTCTGTCGAAAACCATAAAGATCTCTTTCATAGATATCGTCATTCCATCCGGTTCCAGGACTAGGCTTGCTCCAGCACTTCCCGCTGCCGATACAGACAGGCGATAAGTGAATTTCATGTTCCCTGTCTCGTCTGTCGCCTGCGTCAAATGAAAAGGATACTGCTGAAAAATCTCCAGGGCGCTCCAGAGATTCTCCTCCGTCACCGCATGTGCGAGGGCCGCCTTCGCCTTCTTCCGTTTCCGGTACAGCAGTTCTCTTTCCGCTGTCGTCGAAAGACGGTCCATCTTATAGATCATCTTTGAATACGGCAGATAAGAATGGACGGAGGCCCTGCTCAAATTCAGCATACGCCCGATCTCCGCGACCCTTCTCCCGTTCCTGTACAGATCCTGAACCTCCCGCGAAACAGCAGTAGAATATACCCCCGCAGTGATAAGGATCTTTCTCGCTTTCAGGGATGTGATACCAAACAGAGCAGCTGCTTCATTCAGGGTCATACGCTGCCGAGCTCGGCCCTTTCGGTCATCATATCTCCCAAACGCTTCCGCCATTTGGGTTATCATCTCTTTCGACAGCGCCACCGGATCATAATCCGGATGCTTTTTCGGATTCATTCTGAAACTTCCTTTCTGAAAACACATATGCCTGCATCAGTATAAATTTCAAACCGTAACAATCTAAATATTTGTGGTACAAAGAAGCCGGATTCAGGAGGCAGAGTTTTCTGCAGTCCTTCATCCGGCTCAATGATATCCTATATACATAATATCTACCCTATTTCCATTATCATCCTGCACTTCCCATCAATACGTTCTATCTTTCGCCGAAACTGTCCATAGCTCATAGTCCCTTTGAAATTCATTCTGGGCTGACTGACATAGCCGGGGAAATAGCCCGGATTCATTTCCATAAGCCGCCCTCTCAGCTTCTCCCTCGGAACCAGTTCAATGATATCGTCCAGGCACCCTACATGGAGTATCTTCGCCTCGCGGTTCTTTTCTTCCGGGAGCCAGCACACACGCCATTCTTTCTGGTTTTCAAATATCGTATACTTATCCAGGCATCCATACCAGATGATATCTGGGCACCCTTTCGTCAGCTCCTTCATGTCAAATATACCGCTGTCTCCCGATGTTATCAGTGATACATGATGCGACATCTGCAGCCCTTCCGGATTGGAGCGGTCCTGGATCTGGTGATACCGTATATCACCCGTGATAACATCCCCGCCCTGACGTCTTACGGCCCGGATAACCCTGCTGATAAATTCTTCCTCATCTTCGATCAGTACAGCCATATCCCCAAAGGAGTCCATCCGGCTGTCCGGCAGATGGATGACATGGACCTGGCTCGACGACAATTGGGGATTCAACGGGAAGAAGGTATCCAACAGCTGATAAAATTCTTCCGGCGACATTCCCCGGATCTGCTCCGCACTGATGCTGCGTCCTCTTGAATTTATTATATTGGCTATATTATCTTCATCCAGCAGTACCTTTTCTTTCGTATCCATACAGTCCACGCGGAAGAAGCAGAGAAGGTTACAGAAATCATAAGCTTCCAGACGGAACCGCACGTCAAACTTCAGGGCATCCGCAAAATCATGCGGCAGGAACTTCCTGGCACATTCCCGCGGGACCTGCGACGATACCCCTTCCTGGAAATCCTGCTGGTTCATCTCCCGGAAAGCCTTCGCTTTTTCAATATCTTCCTTCGTCACTTTCCCGGAAATAACATCCTCATACTTAATAAGGCCTTTCTTAAAGTCCCGAAAAGTTGATAAGGATGACATATACAGATCGCCGTTCCTGTAAGAATCCGCGTATTGGCTGTCTGCATAACGGATGAGTATACTTTTCATGATATCATAGTCCTCTTTCAAAATAGATATCTCTCCACAGATTGTAACACAGGGCTCTCAATTTTTCTCACTTATCGGACCACCTTATTCACATTTGTAGCCTCCAGAAGCCCCTTCGTTTCATCATCTTTGAAGATCTTAAAGCAGATATATTTTATCAGCAGAGACACGTCGTCCTTTTTATCAAAACAAAGCCTGTCCTTTCCATCCAATTTCAGTTTCAATAAATCCGCCACCTGTTTTCTCCCATTCCGGTTGGACAGCTTCATTGCCCGTTCATTATGGAACGTAAGGAATGTCCGCGGCGACGAATACGACCTTGCATACTGGTAAAACTGCTCCTCATCTGAAAAAGCCCCATATGCGCCCAGTCTGCTGATTGCGCGGTCCTTGATCTTCTGCATTGTCTTCTCCAGGTTGAAAAATGTCTCCACTTTCAAATTGAATGCATACGCATAGCCCTCAATGACGATCATGTCAACATCCATATACAGTCTGCAGAAACAGTCGCTCATCATATCCAGCTCGTCATCCTCATTGAAGCGGAAAACGGAACTCCGTTTATCTGATAATTCGATCACGGGATTCGCCATCTTCACCATTGTCATGGCTGTGTATTCTTCTGTCCTTGGGGTTGCAACCAGCGCATATCCATTATATTTCCCCCGGATCTTCTCTGGTGAAGCGTGTACAAGGTCATCTTCAAAAATATCCCAGCAGCCTCCTACAAGTTCCCCCTTCAGATCCAGTCTGTCACACGCCACCCTGGAGTTCTCCCCGGTATAATCCCTCACTTCATCGACTCTTTTCATCTGGTACCCGCCGATGGTTTTCACTAACGCCTGTACATAGCTGGAGAGATAATTTCGATTACTAAACCTGACCTTATGGACAGTATATGGATTACTGCTCCTGCGGTCAATTTTAAAAAAGTAAAGATTCCATGTATGCGTCCGCGTATCGGCCTTCTCAATACAGGACTGCAGCTGATCTTTATCCATCCGTTCCTCACTCCTCTCATCTTTGGAATCCGGACCCCTGATTTACAGGTTACTTCTCTAAATCCAGATAGATATCATTCTCAAAATCCCAATAACAGATCTCACCGTTGACCCTGGCCGTCAGATCCCTTCGGCTGATGACCAGGCTGTTTTCATAGACATGATTTTTACTGCCTATCGTACATTCCACGTCACATTCGTACATGCGGTATTTCTTCACCAATTCCAGATAAATATTGGTATAGATGTTGCTGTTTCTTATACACAAAAAGGCCAATACACCAAAGTAGAGCAGAAAAAGGATAACTCCCCTGAGCTCCGCGAAATCAAATGCCACCATTGGAAGAATATAGGCTATAAGGTATTCAGCGGAGAGCTTATTCGCTTTCCGCACACGTCTCAGTATTCCGATCGGCGGCGTCTCTTCCGATTCCTTTGTCTTAAGAAACCGGTTCAGATCCCATATGCTTGCAATGACTACAATCGTAACCACCACGACGGTTCCTACCATCAGCCCATTGATACATATAAAACGGCCGACCGCTTCCCGGAAATCGAAAGAGGGGGCTCTCAGACGTCCCCATCTGCATATGATATATCCGGATATGTCATATAGATCGGAAATAACGATCGCTGCCCACAGGGGAAGAAACGATGTGATGAACATATTCCATCTGAACCTTATATCCATAGCTTTCCTTTCCCCCGTTACAGCCGCCCTAAAGGAGATCCCTATTCTCCCTCAAAGGCATTGAACGCAGCACATTCCTCCTGCCATAATTCCATTTCATCGTGGATTTCCCAGCATAGACGGTCATAGTCTTCCTTTTTTATCTTTCCATGCTCAAGCATGCATCGATAAAACTTTTTGATACTGGCTGCGGCAGTTCTGATCGCGCCGGGAGTTGACGAAAGATCCTTTCGGATAAAAAAGTCGCCCAGATATCCGTTAAGCATATGTACACCGTCCTCCATCGGATGAATGTCGTAGTGGAGCAGGAAATCATTGATATAGATATCCGCATTGGACATGTGTCTGCGGATGGTTCTCCCCGATAGCCCCTGGGCGGTCAGGTTCTTTTCAAACAGTTCAAGGAGACCGGCGTTGGTCTCCCTTATTTTATTGCATTCATTCTCATATACCTGGTATTCCATCAAAATCCTCCGCTTTCTGACTGGATCCTATTCATTCCCTTGCAGATTCATATATCTCGCTCTTTCCAACGCTGCAGACCGCCACGTGCTCTGCTGCGATGCGTATATGGTTTTCGGGAAGCAGCAGGCTCATTCATCTTCTGCAGATGTATCAAGTATCTGGGCCGATTCCGCACTTTCCTTTTTGGCCTGATCGATTCTGATCAACTCCTGCATCACTCCTATGACTTTTTTAGAATACAGGATCTTAAATATCAGGTCTTCTACCTCTTCACGTCTATTGCAGGTAAAAATATAGCTTGCCCCATTACCACCTATCGAATGTGCAATACTCTCCTCCAGGATGAATTGTACCGGGTAGTGTGCAATCCCCTATTGCATAAAAAACATCCGATAACGGTATTTTGTATACGCTGCTGTATAAAGAGAACACTCAAATTTTTTAATCTCAACTCCCCTCTTACCCAAATCATCCTGAATATCAACATGCTTTTCCTGAGTAAGGCTGCCAATAACGTTTCCTATTGAGCCAACTATTGTGGTATATGACATAACCGGGCCGTTATAAGCAGATATCTCCCCTGTTACAATTCCCTGCGTTTCCTCGTTTAACTGCCCTAAAATGTCTTCTATAACCTTATCCGGTTCCGTTAAATCAATTTCAGAGAAATCCAGTTTGTCAGCGATATTAAGCTTCCTATCCATAATGCTTCACTCCTCTTTAATCTCAAACATAATAGGCAGATGGTCACTGATGCTGCGGTCAGGATGTCTGTTTACGTCCAGCAAAGATATACGTTCCGTCCCTGTCAACACCCTCAATTCCTCATCTGCAAATCTCTTCCGCAGGGCGGGCCTTATAAGCACCTGATCGTAAATATTCCAATACGGATTTACAGCGTCCCCGGTATTACAATAATACGTCCCATATGGTTCATGGAAATCCCCAAGGAAATTCCACATCGGATTATAAAACATATAATACTCCTGCCCGGCAACATCTCTTGATTCCCTTCTGGATTCTTCATAAACCGGTATCCCATGGAAGTACCTTGCATTGACACAACTGCTTTCGTATGGATTAATATTAAAATCCCCGGCGATCACTGTGTTTCGCTTACTCTGCGTCTCTTCAAGTTTCAGTATTTCTCTTACGATCTGCTCTATGTATATCTCCCTTTTGGCCTCATGCCCGGAGAAAATCCGGCTGTTCAAATGCACACAGCACAGTATAATATTATTTTCAACGATCTGTATGGAAGCATGATCCCACTGCTGGCCGGGCTCCATGTTAAGTCCGCGTCTGCACATAATAGTAATCCTTTCACAGCCTGTTGTAAGGCACTTCTGCATTGGGACCGCTTTCAGGCTGAGCTGTTCAATAAGATCCCCTATGTCCGCAACGTATTCCGCTAATAATACAACCGAAATGCTGTTTTCGACAATCATGTCGCACAAGATCTGATTGATATCAATGTTATTATGCGTATTCCAGAATAAATATTTCATAATTTATCATTCAGCCGTATTTTCACCGTCCTCAAACAAGCACTTGTAATATCAGTTAGTCCTACTACAATTTTTAATTACTAATAACAAATTCATAGAACTCACATGTCAAAATATACCGACTTATCTGTGTGGATGACTTTCGTCATTATTACCTAGATGTTTTTATTGTATAATATAAAATACACCTTTTGCAGATTAGTCATTCCTTCGCAGAAACCTGTTCCGCGTTTCTCTTCTCCTCTACTTTCAACACTGAAAGAATACACCCCATAGCAAAGGAAATCAGATCAAGCCCAAAGGCAATGATTACCGAAACATACAGCATTAGTTTGTTCTTTTTTGGATGGAAACCAGAAAAAAGGAGCGACCATGCCTTGTCAAATTCATTTATGTCTGTCAAATACAACCTTCTTCTATCAAATAACTCCTCAAGATACTCTGATTTTTCCTTGGGCATCTGAAGATTTCTTTCAGATTTTTCAGGGAGATGCTGCAATACCGACTGAATTTGGAATAGATGATCACCCCATTCTTTTCTCCATGATGTATCCATATTTGTCGCCGTATCCAAAGCTACATCTTTATCCGACTGCATATTCACATTTTCCTTATTTTGTAACAACAGCTCACTGCTATATTCACTTAGAATTGCTATTTCACTATCCAACCTTTCCTTCTGATCAATGATATTTTCATAGCCTTTTACCGCACTCCTAAAACTAACATACTCCGAGATTTTAGGATCCGTCGCTGGCGTATTATTCTCAACCAATTTATTATAGATTTCTTCGGATAATGACATAACTAAATCTGTATTTATATCATCCATATTAAATACTTCTCTGAGCCGATTTGTATCCTGATATATCGCATTTTCAGCCCCTTTCTCGAAGTCTTTTTCTATGAAACTTTCGCATTCTTTCAGATAGTTAATATATTTATCAAGGATATCTCTCAATTCTTTATAAGTATCTCTATTCTCCTCAGCCTTTTCTAACCTATCCTTTAAATCAAGATAATTGGGATTGCTTAGGTCATGGAACTGATATAGTCGCCCATTATACCCTACTTTTGCCTCTTCTTTCTCAGAATCCGGATCACCTGATATCAATTTAATCTCATGCTCATATTGCTCATCAAGATTATCCTTTACATCCTCCGCATTATCTATTACTTCACGAAGCTTTCCTTTATAGGTTTCCAAATCATTCCCATATTGTCCTGATAAAATAGAATCAATGTAAATACGAAGCATATCTGTATTCAGAATATCGCTAATTTCAGAAATATCCACATCTATCCCATCCGCTGTAGTTATCGAAGATATCTCTTGATAATCTTGCAATTGTTTCTTTTCTGCCTCCAAGATTTGTCTATCCTGTTCAGACACGACAAATCCGTTCTCACCACCGTTCAATGTATTTAAATAAACGTACATTTTATCCTGATATTCCTTTTCTAATCCACCGACATATTCAAGGAGTTCATAATCAGTATTTAAGCAATACTGAAGCATTACCTGCTCTGCATCCCCCCTGAAAGCCTCTTCTGAATAAGCTGTCCCGCTGATACCCACATAACTAAAACCACTGGAAAAGAGCAGAAGCAATAACCAAATCATCATGAAAGTCCCTTTTGAAAGTTTCCCTGAAAACTTGTTTATAATTCCATAAAAATTTGTACTGATAGCAAAAAGCGCCCCTTGAACAGCGCCAGACAGAACAAATGCAGATATAAAATTATCCTGAAAAATATACAGCTGCAGTCCATGCATTGTGGTTACAAAAGAAAGCAACGCTGTTGATAGCCCTGTTGAGGTAAAAAGCTTGCGTAGTGAAGTTACTTTTCGAGAGTCCAACTCACTCTTCTGTTCCTCCTGTCTCAACGTCACCCATATCAAGTTTATTGCAATCAAGATTACCGCTATTATTGTCACTGTTTTCAGCATCTTGCTCTTCCTCGTCTTCTGTTGATTTGGAGTCAAACTCTTCTGTTGACAGTTCTTGAATCGATATTAAAAAGTCTTTTGTAACAAACTTAATATACGTCAGTATCGCAACCAAAGTTCCTATGGCAATATCACTAAATATTTTTTTTACCTCTTTTGCACGTTCCTCTTTCAAAAAGCCCTGTATAAAATGATCATTTATTACATCCATAATCATCGTAATGATAGGAATCAGAATCGCCAGCATAATAGGATATATGAAAATATCTCCCCTTACTAACAATTCATTAAAACTGTCCACACTAAAAGGGTATAGCCTAAACACCAGATAGCTGATAGAAAGGACAATGATTCCATAAAATACAGTACTAGAATAATCCGGGTTTGCATTACCCTTTAAGGTTTCTCTCAAACCCTTTACCATCTTAACTCCGGATTTAAGGATCTGAATCACCACGATAAAAACGATGAACGCTAGAATCAACAAGAATATGAGGACGACAGTATCGATAAGGACAATACCAATCAAATTGGCCGTCACAGCAGACGGCTCGGATACTTGCTGCAGATTTTGAACGACTTTTTTAAGAAATCCAAAATTGTATACCCCCTCTACATCATTTTCTCCTACAGGAAAATTACCAAATTGATAACAAAGTAATAGAACAAATAAAGCTATAAAAATAGAAAATACTACAAACATGGACGCGTAAAACCACCATGGAGTCCTATCATCTGTACTTTGTCGATCTTTATCGCTGCTCGTAACTTTACTTGATACAGTCTTGCCATTAACTTGTTTATCATCAGGATCTATTTCTCTGGTAGTCTTATCTACTTTTCTTTCAATATTCTCTGCTTCACTTTCAAGTATAATCTCATATGGATTATCTTTTCCCGTAGATTGCTGAACAGATTCCGCCGTTTCCATATTTTCTCTTGCAGAAGTATTTCTTTCGCCTTTTTCCTTTGATACTTCGTCCGCCTTTCGTCTTCCGAATAATCCTTGCGATATCGCTACTCCCAAGTCAATTACACTATAAAAAGTTTCAATTATACCGTTCCTCACAGAACTCCAAAAATCACGTCTAATCAGACTCCTGTTTTTAATATATTCAGCTCTCTTATCCTGTATCTCTTTCAGGTTTTCCTGTTTCTCCAAAACCTCCCTGGCCTTCTGTTCAGTTCTTTCCCTAACAGAATCCATGAATCCCAAACATATGTCACGAAGCAGAACATATATATGTTGCATTAAAAATACCCTTACAAGAAAGTAAAACAGTAAAATAATATATGCCGACCAAAAAGGCAGTTTTATGATACTTTCGTATCTTTGAGGCTGATCCAATCCGTTCAAAACTACTTCTAATATTATAAGAGAATACAAACAGAATTCCATATTCCGTCTATAAACCACCCAATAATATATCGAAAAAAGTGCTAATACATATCCGATAAAAATAGTCATTTCAATTATTTTTTGTGGCAGGAAGGTAACAAGCCATGCCAGAAGGACATATTCTAGCAACCACACCATAACACATACGCTGTTCTTCCCTTCACTGCTCCCAAAAAAATTTTTAGCACGTTCTCTCATTATAGCCCCTCTTGTATTCTCTTATATAGACTCTTTCTTATCAATAGACGGTTAGTTTCCAATTTTTATTGATAATTAATGATTCTCTCCGTGTTGAGAAGCAGATCATCATAATTAAGTTCCCGATACTTATCACTCATAAAAGGCTTTAGTGATCTGCCCTTTTTGACTTTCTCTTCAAATTCCTCCAACGCTAACTGGTAAGACTCTGGGCACTCAAATTTCCTGGAATACACAACTCTCCGGGGCCTCGCTTCTACGCTTCTTTTACACAAATTATAATATTGATATACTGCCTTCTCCCGACTTGCATCCTTATATCCTGCCCGCCGCAGGGCATGATAACATATCTCGTCAAAATCGTCTCTCAGATTTATCTCCAACCGCCATAAAAAAGAAGAAGGTACCGGCGATTCACATATCATTCTCAGTCGTCTCCATCCCAGTTCAGCTTTCGCCCTTCATGCACTGTTATTCTGGTGTCTGATCCGTTCACCTGACCATAGGGAACATCCGTTAGTTATTTAACTTATTCTTTTCTTTTGTTACTGCCTATACTGATTCCATAATCCCCTTACTCGCCACTCCATCTCCATAAAGATTATCGGCCTCGTTCGCCCTCACCACTATTCCCCATCCGGGTGATATAGGACAGTACGTTTGGGCCCTCATTCAAAAATGCTTCCCTTCTGTTTTCTCATACAGCAATAACCTTTTTTTTATTCTCTATCCTCATCTATTCCTTTGGGCGCACTCCACCCCTCTGTACTCTCCTTCATAAATAAAACCTTCACCGTCAAGAACAGAATCCGCAGATCCTCCACAATACTCGGATGGGACAAATACATCAAATCCATCTGCAGCTTGTCATACGGCTGCGTGTTATACTTTCCATAGACCTGCGCATAGCCTGTCAGCCCGGCCTTTCCCTTCAAGCGCAAGCCAAACTCCGGAAGTGCCTTCTCATACTCTGCCGCGATCTCCGGCCGCTCTGGCCGTGGACCTACCAGCGCCATATCTCCCCTCAGCACATTGATAAACTGCGGCAACTCATCGATTCGGTGCCTGCGGATCACACGCCCAACACGCGTGACCCGGCTGTCGCTCTCTCCTCCGCTCAATACCGCTGCCCCATCATTTTCCGCATCCACCCGCATAGAACGAAACTTTAAAAGGCAAAACTCTTTTCCATCTCTTGTCAGGCGTTTCTGTCGGTAAAGCACAGGTCCACTATCCTCCATATGGATCGCAAGTGCCGTTACAAGCATCACTGGAGAAGTACCCACAAGGGCTGCTATAGAGATTACCATATCCATCAGCCGCTTTATAATCAAATACTCTGCGGGCTGATGGAACCATCCCACATGGAGGATCGGCAGATGAAACATATGGGTCCTCTTCGCCCCACTCATGATCGTATCGCCAAGACGCGGAATCACATAGACATCGATATTCTTCTCCAGACAATACTTGAGAATAATATTCCGCTCATGGCTGTGAATACCACCCAGAAACACTGCTTCCATCTCATCCAGCATCGCCAGATCCGTAAGACAAGCGCTGACGTCTTTTGCCAGCACCACATTGAATTTCTTCTCCATCCGATAGCGTGTAACCAGGGTCTCCAGTTCCGGCCGCCGGTCATAGATTACTGCAGAACGAAGTGGTGGGAATAACGCGAAATATCCATTGTGGACAACCATGGACCATACAACCGCTAAAACCATCTGCACGCCAAAAGCAGCCAGCAGCGGCAACGGACTCGGAACAAATTTTGTAAGCAGATAGGTGATAACATACAGGATCGCGTCGGCAAATCCCGCCGCCAATATCTGACTGTAGACGAGCTCTCCAATCCTGCTGGTCGACACGGCGAAGGCATCATATATTTTCACATATGCAATATAAATGACCATAAATAACGCAACAATCGCCCAGTTGCCGCGGCGGAAAAACGGCGAATACAGTCTTTCTGCATAATAGGCATACCAGCAAAACATAAATGGCGCTGTTATCAACAGCACATTTATTAATTTGACAAAACGAAACAAAAGACTGCGCAAGACATGCATTTTGTTATTCATATTTTCCTCTTTGGCGCCATCATTTTAAATTGAACCTATTTACACACGAACCACAAACATAATATCCTGTCCACCAAGCCGCCGAATTACTTCTAGTTTATTATCTATCTCCCGATAGGCAGTCTTTCCCCTTTTAACAACCAAAACATACTTTGTATGTCCATCTTCTCCCGCTCCCTTCTCAGGCAGCAGGCAATCCCAGGACTCCATTTCATCCATATTCAAAATTATTTTTTGCTGACTGACAGGAATCAGCGTGTTAAGGATTTCTTTACCCTGATCTCCCCATGTTATGTATCTTTCGGTATCATTATCCAGTAGAGCTAATCGCCGCATCGATTTTAATAAAAACAATTCTCTGCTTAATTCATGGTTGGTAATGAATTTATCTATTACAGCTCCCCAGTGTTTATTTCCCAGTTCTGATACCATAATCACATTCAGACCAGTCCGCTTACGAAGCTCTTCCGGCGAGAGTATCTTATCCGTATACAAACAGGCAACCAGCAGAATTACCAGACTTAAACATCCGCCTATAAATCCGCCCAGCAGGAAAAATTTAAATCCGGAAAGAACGATCTCTTTTACAGACCAAGGGGCCTTATAAACGTCCTTCTCCAGTTCATCCTTTTCCTTCCGGCAGGAATCCAATTCATCCGTGATGCTTTCGATTGTATCACGGACGCTGTACTGATAATTCTCAAGTTCCTGCACGATGCGGTTCACATAGGCCTCATTTAACACTCGCAGATCAAATGATATCCCACTGCCTGTTATCCCACTCCGCAAATCTTCAAACGCTCCCACAATTCCTCCCATAAGATCACGTGCCGTTTCTTTGTCCCCGGCAATCAAGCCTATATGCAATACTACCTGATCTGTAAGCATGTATGCCTGCTCTATCCTGGGATATTCTGTCGTATACTCTTGACACTGGGTTTTGACCAACTCGCGAATATATTTTTCATCCACATGCAGCATATCCGCCAGCTTCTGAGTGATACTTCCATTGTTCAACGCTGCTTGGAATATACTCGACAAAACCGATGCTGATGTCCCGGAAACATCCGATAAATATATATCTGCTGACGCAATCCAACTGTCCTGCGGATCCATCGCCATGAGCAGAGACTGCTCCTGATATTCTTTCTTCTCGTCCAACTCCATCTCTAGTTGCGCAATCTCACGGTCATTTTTCTTTTCCTTAGATTCCCGGTCTTTCAGCTTATCCTCATAGCGAGTTTTCACCTTTTCCTGATATTCATTGCTCTGTACCATCGACAATAGCTTTATCCCTCTGCATGCTCCGAAAAGAAACGCGCATCCAAACCCTAAGATAACAATGGTACGCCACCTTCTAAGAATATAGAAAAATAAATCCCTTATTGTGATCCGTGTGCTTTTTTCATTCAAATCGTTCATTTAAATCGCCCTCCTAAACTTTTATTTTGGTTCCAATTATCTCTAATGAAGAAATACCTTTCTTCTATTTCACAACCCAGTCACATATCTTCCCTGTATCATCTGTATATATGTCATAAGAACCAGCAACTAGCCCATCCAATCTGGCAAGGATTGCTCCCATACAGCCCAATTCCCTTTCATTAACCGTTATGCAATGCCCTCTTGTTTCCAAAACACTTCTCGTACTCTCATCCTCAGGATTAGTCCCTCTAAATAGGAGCGCACACTTTTTCCTCTGAAGCAGTATCTCCGCCACTGTGGACCATCCGCCTTTCGCGATCACATAATCGCTGGCCGCAATATAATCCGGTGTATTTATCATGTCCGCCGGCAAATTATATACATTATCACCTGCCAGTTTAATGCCCTCAGTTACTGCAAAATCATAAGGAAGGTCTCCCACATCAATTTCTGTTCCCAAAGCTGCTGAACCGCCAACACTTACAAACACCAACGGTTTCTTATGTTGCTCCTTTATCCATTCTACCGTATCATGGTTTACCGCTCTTGAAACCAGAGATACACATCCATAGTGGACACAGTAACAATAAAGCGATTCAGGATGTAACTCATACCATATGGCCTGATCTGCCATCCTATAGCATTCTTCATACGGTCCCCATATATCTTTCTCAAAATAAGTTTTATACATCTCAGACCAGAGAAAATTGCCCACTAGAAGACTTTTGATATGGCAGATATTCGCTGCCTTCAGCGCCCACGGCACAATATCAGCATAAACCAAATCCGGCTTCCAGTCGTCCAGGAATTCCACTTCCCTCGCAACATAACTGTCCCATTTTCGCAGATCTTCCCGAATAACCCTTTCCATTCCTTCTATGTCCGGCTCCATTCGGCCGTCCTTGAGCAGAAAACCATTTTCATGGCAATCGTCGAAATAACAGATATGATCCGCATAATTCACCAAATTCCGTTTTAGGAAATCAGCCCTGATCTTATCTGATTTGATTATGATCTCCGTCTTCTCCCGACGCCGTATCAATTCCTGAATGATCGGAACATTCCTTGACGCATGTCCATACCCGTGATTCGTTATGTAAAAGACAATCCTCATAAATAAAGAAATCCTTTCACCTAAATATCCAATAAAGCCAGCAAATTTCTCAACTGGATATTTAACACATTATTAAACTGAACCATCGCATTCAGCGTCGAATAATTCACCCAGAAATACCCCGATGGAAGCGCACCTGTATCCCCTGAATCTATTTCAATAATAACATTTCGGTTTTCTTCGTGATAGAATCTGCCTCCCTCTTCAGAAAGCATAACGTCTTTCACTATGCCTGTTCCTTTCTCCAATTTACGCAAAAACAGCCTTTCCAGGCTGTTCAACTCATTTCTCGGATTTGTCGGTTCCAGTTGGATCACAGGCCCTAACTCGGCCCCGTCGAAACACCCCAATTCCACTTTTGTACGGACCATGAATTTCCTGACTCCATCACGTACACAGGTAAAAATACCAAATATCGCTGGACTGGTCGCTTCAAACAACGGCTGCTCCCAGTACTTCACTTCACGCCCTTCAATCTCAATATAGCAGTATATCACTTTAAAATCATACGGTTTCCTGCAGTAAATCTCTTTCGGGGACACGCACCAGCTCTTCAGGCTCTTAAGAGGAACAAGGCGTGTCCGCTCACTGCGGTACATCTTATAATCGTTGATCGTCGTATAGATATTGGAAATCAATTCATAATCCGTCGGAATGCTCATGGAAGCGTATAACGCTTTATCATGGAAGCACTTTTCTGCCCGTTCCTTTTCTTCCGTACTCAGGTTTGCGATTGGGAATGGGAGGCAGGAAAGGACCGTCCGCGTATCCATATTGACCAGGTTGTCCTCTTTCATAAACTCCTTGATCTGTCCCAATGTCATCCATCTGTGACTCTCCAGCAGTTCCACATCATCGTCCACATAGATGATAATGTTGCGGTTTCTCTTTTTGTAAAACCGCGATGACTGCTCCGACTGGATCTGATCCACAATGACCGTGTAACGCCCGCGCTGAACAAAGTAATCCAGGTAAGCCGGAGCATTCCCTCCATGCATGCGTGTAAAATTACTCTTGGTCGCCTGGATCGTCGGGGATATTTGGATTTTATTGATATTCCCCGGTTCGATCTTGGCCTGCATCAGGAAATTCAGGCTGCCGCCGATCTTCTTACATATGATCCCCAGATATCCGATCTCATCCTGAATAATGATCGGTTGCTCACAGATGATCTGGTCATTCTCGATCTCCTGATACCCGGCCACCTGAAAGAAACTGTTGTTCAGATTACGGATATAGCCATCCTTCTCATCATAATACCAGAAACCGTGGTAAGAAAAATCAACTTTTCGGATGTCGACTTTTATCTCATTGTTTCTTGTATCAATCCAGTTTTTCAGCTCCTCCATGGAATTGACGGTACCGGTCGTGTTGTTCCATGACTCTATGATATCGTATGTAATACTCATCTTCTGTCTCCTGACTCTTTATTATCAACTCACTGAATTTCTAACCGCGTCTACCAGTCTTGACTGCAGCAGTATTTCAGCATACATATTCTCCCTTTTCTTTCCATCACTCACTTCTCTGCAAAACTCCTCTATGGAATGTCTGAAATGATGGTCCGCCTCTAAAGAAATCTTCTCTTCCCCTTCGGCGGTCTCAATCACTATGGCAGGAACAAAATCCGCAGGCGCCGTAAAAATCCGATCGGTCCTAAGGTTCCCCCTGCTGCCCCATGCCTCAAAACTGCATCGGTAAGCACAGTCCATACCGAAAGCGACCTGGCATACCACCCCATCATCATTTGAGAGGACGGCATTCCCATACATATCCACCTCATATCCGGGCAGATAATTTAACCGGCTGGCATTGACTTTCAAAGATGGACCCAAAAATAAAGATGCCAGCTTTAATGTATATCCGCCGGCATCCAGCAGCGCCCCGCCTCCAAGCGCTTTGCTATATCGGAAATCCCCCTTCGGCCTTAACGGGAAACCAAAGTCAGCCCTCAAAAGACGAACTTCTCCGATCCGCCCGGCCCTTATTATTTCCTGAATTCTCTTGATCTGCGAATGGTACTGGAACATATAATTCTCATGAAGCGCCAATCCCCGACTTTCCGCCAGCTTCACCAATTCCGCAGACTCTGTACTACTGGTTGTTGACGGTTTCTCAATCAGGACATGTTTGCCGCGTTCCAAAGCCTTCCTGGCCCATTGATAATGCAAAGCAGGCGGCTGCGGAATGTATGCCGCATCTATATCCTTACGGTCCAACAGTTTTTCAAAGCTTGTCTCCCCCTCTAAGGAATAGGTGCCGCAAAACTGCTCCAGCTTCTGCGGCGCATATTCCTCTGCCACGGCCTTCACTTCCACCTCATCCATGCACTCCACAGCCGGCATGAACCTCCTGTACGCAATATCCGAACATCCTATGATTCCTAATCGCAGCATGATATCTCCTTTTTCATCGGCATAATATATCTTTTATGTTTTCAACCACACTCCAGGCATCTTCCACCGTCATATCTGCATAGAGCGGAAGACGCAGCACTCTGTCTCCATAATCCTCAGTCACCGGACACTGTTGCGGATCATATCCCAAACTGCGTCCCATTGGAGAAGAATGAAGCGGAACATAACAGATATACGCATAAATCTGTCGCTTCTTCAACTCGTCTACAAGAACATCCCTCTTTTCTGCAGTCGGTAGAATAATATTATACATATGCCCGTTATGGGTAATATTCTCAGGAAGGATCGGACACCGCAGATACTCTTGGCGATCCAGGTCTTTAAGCCCCTCTTGATATGTGTTCCATACAGCCATACGTTTTTCCATAATCTCATCATACCTAAACATCTGCGCGTACAAGATCGCGGCCAATACATCCGAAGGCAGGAATGAAGAACCAATATCATGCCAGGTATATTTATCCACCATACCTTTCAGAACCTGGCGGCGATTAGTTCCCTTTTCACGGATAATCTCCGCTCTATCCATATACTGCGGATCATTAATGACAATGCCTCCCCCTTCTCCCATAGAGTAGTTCTTTGTTTCGTGAAAACTGTAGCACCCAAAATCTCCCAATGTACCTGCGTAACGCCCGTGATACGTGGAGCCTACCGCCTGCGCAGCGTCCTCAATGACAAAAAGCCTATGATCCTTCGCGATCTTATTGATCGGATCCGCCTCACAGGGAATCCCTGCGTAATCCACTGTATAGATCGCTTTCGTCCTGTCAGTTATAAGATCCTCCACTTTGGTCTCATCCATGTTCATCGTATCTCGCCGTATGTCACAGAAAACTGGTTTCGCCCGCCGGAGCATGAATGCATTCGCAGTAGACGAAAATGTAAACGACGGTACAATTACTTCGTCGCCCGGCTCCAGATCAATCAACAGGGAAGCCATCTCCAGAGCGGTTGTTCCTGATGTAGTCAAAAGCATATGCTTTATTCCCATCCTTTTTTGAAACTCCTCATATACTTTCATGGTAAATGGGCCGTCTCCAGACGCTTTGTGATTTGACAGCGCCTCCATAACGCATTGGATTTCTTTCTCGGAAATAGATACTTTGTTGAATGGAATCATTGTGTTTATTCTCCTTATTTCTTCGTAATGTATATACATAAAGGCCAGAAACACACAAAACAATGTCCCCGGCTTTATATATTATTCAAAACGCTCCTTACCCTCTCCACCGCGTCAAAAAAAAACCGATATTCATCCGGTTCCCACCGTTCTCGAATTCTCTGCTGTACACCTGATGGTCCAACTACTGAGGGAACTGAAAGTGATACTCCACGCACTCCATGTTCTCCCATAAGCGGTGACGTGACAGACGCTATCATCGGTCTTTGATTCAGAACTGCGTCCGCCAGATAGCAGACGCAGGTGGCGATTCCGTAGTGCGTTCTCCCTTTCGCCTTTATTATTTCTTCTCCCATATGCAGGGTTTTGTTGCTGATCGCGACCTTTACCTCATCATTCCATGCCAGCGAAGTCTCCTTGCAGTACTCTTCAATCGGAATGCCCCCGACCGTCACCCTGCTCCATACCGGAACCTGCCCATCTCCATGTTCCCCTACCAGGTAACCGCCTATCACGCCAGTACTTAGACCCACATAATCCGCAATGCACCGGATGAAGCGGGATGTATCCAGAATATTCCCAGAGCCGAATACCATCCCATTGGGTATCTCCATCCATTCGCTCACTTTCTGCGTCAAGATATCAACCGGATTGGAAATAATCAAAATCACACCGCGCGTATAATACTGTTTTATCATCTCAACGACCGCATACATCGTTTTCACATTCTCGCTTGCAAGATCCAGGCGCGACTCCCCAGCCTTGCGGTTTCTGCCTGCAGTGATAATGATCAAATCACAATCACTGCAATCAGAATAGTCGCCAGCATACAGATCAGCCGTTCCCAGAGTCGACAGACCATGGCGGATATCCTTCGCTTCGCCTTCTGCTTTATCCTTTGCAATGTCAATCAGGACAATCTCCCTGGCAATATCCCGCAGAGCAAGCGCATAAGCAATGGATGAGCCGACATAACCAGCCCCTATGATTGCTACCTTACGGTTTCCTACAATATATCTTTTTTCCATAGATGCCTCTCAAGATCGAATGACTTTCTCCATTCCTAATTTTCTCATTATCATATCCGCAATCTCCTGCTCATGCCCATAAATAAAAAAATGATTCCCTTCAAAAGGAATCAAGCCGCACTCTCCTATGAAATAATGCTTCCAGTCTTTAATTCTTGAATACGGAGTATCCGTTTCAGAATAAAAGACTGTCGCAGGTGCTTCTGTTATAAAATTCGACTGCTGAAAATCATATTTACCAATAATCCTGTAATCCGCCCGATAAATAGGCAAATAAACTCTCCAGAAACTCTTATTGTGAATCAGACTTTCCGGAATACCTCCGAACTGGATGGTCCGTTCTCGTATCCACTCATCAATAGTTACATCACTAAATCCCGCTAGTTCTTGCCTGGAATATGGTTCGTGGGCTGCTAAAAATACATGGACGGGTGGCGCTATCCCCCCTTCTTTTAAAATTAGTTTCAATGTTTCTACCGCTGAAATACTTCCCATACTGTAGCCAAACAGCGCGTATTCATCTCCTTCTTTATACAAAGAAAGAAAATGTTTATACATGTCTCTAGCCAGTTCGGAAAAATCTGAGTAGAATGGTTCACTGTGGCGGACACCATGGCCGGCATACTCCAGTTCTTCAACTTCGATTGACGGATCTAGATGATTTTTCAAAAAATCAAAGAAAGCCGCAGTTCCACCGGCATAGGTAAAGCAAAATAGCTGCATGGAAAATTCCTCCATCCATTCTGATATATCTCCCAACCTCTCCAATAAAACGGAAATTCACAATATAAACCTCATCAACCAACACTCACTATTCGTGTCAAGCGTTCATACAGATTAAAACCATCCCAAATCAGGTCAAAATCCATGGTCTTTCCGATTGGCACAACACGATCTATCCCACATATGCCGGATTGTAAAAGTCGAACTAACATTTTTCTATCTCCAATGTAAGCTAATGTCTGACAGCGTTTGTCGTTACATATATCTTTTAATTCTAAAATATCATTACAGTCATATTCAAAAAAATAGCCGGAATTATTTTTCAGATCCATAAGACCATCTATAATTTTAGGTATCTTCACTCTGACAATCCTGTTATCTGCCATATGCTGAATTAACACACCTGGCTGCTCGGACGCTACTGCCGCATATGCTACGGCAACCAAACAACTACTCGAAAGCTTATTTACGCCCATAATAGACTGATAATTATATTCCTTCTCTACTAATTCATGAAGATTTGCCCAAAATTCTTCTTTCGCCTGATCTTTCCGACTTCCCAACCAAGCTACCAGTCTTGGACTTGTACATGCATTTTGATCAGAAAGAAACGTATCATTATAAAAATCTTTTGCAATGCGCAATTTATCTGACATATTAAGATATACGTTGCTGTCAATGACCGCTATGGAATATCGATCTGCAAACGGAATTTCTACTGAACGCGTGGGCAATGGGGACTGGCGAATTTCCGCAACTGTATTATCCCCTCCCCATATGATCCGTGTGTCAGCGATGGATGAAAAATAATCATTAATACCTTTATCTCTGCTATAGCGCACCAGATTGATATACGGCTTTAGAACACGATATTCGTTTTTATTCAATACTCTGCCTATCGCTTGACTAATGATATCCACTTGCCGAAAATCCTTTGACGAGACCCGCACGATATTCACATTCCCTGTTAAAAGGCCGGCTGCCAAAGAATACGCAAAGTTCACCGGCACATTCGAAGGTGCAATATGAAAAGCCATACCCCTCCCTAGACAGATATTTCCATCTTCCTTATAAAACCGCTCCTTTAACTTTAATGTAGAAGCTTTACGGATCCAGAAAGCAAACGTAACCACATCCGGATATTGCTTCGTTTCGCACTCGGCCATTAATTCCCTTGACACTTCATTAAGAAAATCCATCATCTCTGAAGCGAATGGCGGCAATGTAGCTGGCAGTTTTCCTCCCTCAACATAATCAGCCTTTCCTATCAGCCATGTAACCCCTCTCAAAGAATTGGAACTATTAGTTAAAGTATTACTGGAATTTTGCTGCATAAGTATCACTGCACCCCCGTATCTCTGCGTCTTTCAGCCTGCCGACTACTTGAAAGTACTTTCCTTTTCTTCCGCATGGGCAGTCATCCTCTCCCAGCAGCACGCCTTCATCTTCTGTCAAAAGTGAGTGTCCTGGATAAGATTCCGGAATTGTTGATACAACTTGGATGATTCCTTTCTCACCTACGTCGCATTCCGAAAAGTCCAACGGCCTTCGCATGATCACATCGGAAAAAATGCTGGCATGCAAATGGCCGCATTCACACTGCATATAGATGCAGCCAGTCTGTTCTACCATGCCATAATAATCATGTATCCGTTCTAAGCCGCACGCATCTTTGAGCCGCCCATGGAACTCTTCCTGACTTACCGCCTCGCTGATCAGTTTCTTCCAACCACCACCATGAATCAATATTCCTCTGGATAAATCAAAAGAAATCCCCTCCCCTTTCAGCCGCATCAGTTCTTTATAAAAATGCTGCCAAACCATAAACGTAAATCCAAACAGAAGAATATTCTGATCCTTATACCTCTCCAGAAAATCTGCGAGTATTTTTACATCTAACTTCATATCATCATCCAACGCATAAATTTTCTTCGCTCCAAAAATAGAAAAACCCAGAATTCCTGCTCCTCTGGCTGAAAACATCCTACGATCCTTCACCACAGAAGGGCAATCCAAGATTATCATCGGCATCCTTGAGGAACCAGTAAAATCTGAAACGATCTTCACCATGATTTTCTGTTGGTTCGCAGAAGTTGTTCTGTCAAGATAGATGCGTGAAACCGCCTGACCGGAAGTTCCTGAGGACGTCATGGTCTTTACGATATCTTCCTGGGGCACACTTTTCAATGAAAGTTCTTTAAAAAGGCGTACCGGCAGAAAGGGTATATCTCTATAACTCTGTACCCTGTCCATATTATATTGCATTGCATTCAAAATAGCTCTATATTCTGGACATTTCTGTCTATGATGTTCCGTCAATGTCATTAGTCGCTCTGTAAGCAACTGTTCCTTTTCCTCGCGTTTTAATGAATAAGGCAATAAACTTATTATATCATCATAAGTCATATACGCTGATCCTCCATCTATCCTCAATTTAAGATTTCTTATCTAATCAGCTAAATACTAATATTTAATGTAAGTCCTTCTACTCAATCTTTTTATCATGTTTAACATATACATAATTCATCCCCTTAACGCGGTATCCTTTTTTCTCGAGAACTCTAATAATAGGTAAATTGTTCGATGATACCGCCGTTTCCAGCCGTTTCACACCAAGTTTTTCCAATGCATAACGTTCGACACCATCCATACATGCATAGTATGCTTCATCATCCGCAGATGCCATCATTCCACCCAAAGAAAGATAACAGACTCCCCTCGGAAACATTTCCATTGTTGAACAACCAATAATACGGCCATCGACTTTTGTTAAAACGATACTGCCACCTCTTGCACATATATCCTGCATCCAATTAAAATAACGCAGCCCAGCTTTTTTTCGTCCAAAATATGGATCAATTGCTATTCTGTCTGTAACAAATGTATCTCCCTTTTTTATAAAAGCCAGTTGCTCCAAATCCTCTCGAGAATTTATCTCTTTCCATTGAATTTTTTCATAACATGCATTCTTTATGGATATCGGAGAGAAATCTTCTTTTTTTAAAGAAAGTGATATCTGAGTCTCTATAAAAACATAACCCAAGCTCTGAATATAAAATAGAATATCCGGCATATTTGTTGGCATTTTAAGTACTCTGTATTCTTCTAAAATGCCCTTCTCCATTTCCATAAGTTTTTCTATTGTATCATTCCTTTCCATAGTAATTTCGCATGAACTAGTCCCTAGATTTTTAAACTCCCAGTCTGTCTTCTTATACCTCATATCCAACCTTTCCGTAGTAAATACAATACCTTATAATTTGCTAAGATTCGCATTAATATCCTCTCGAACCAAATACTGCGGTAAATCGCTAACCGTCATATATATGCGCCCGACATACTCGCCAATAATACCAAGGAAAATCAGGATAACTCCACCTATTAGTAATAAAAACGCCATGATCGTCGTGTACCCCGGCACTATAGACTGCACAATGAATCTTCGCAACACCAGATAGAATCCAAACATAAAACCCGCAAACGCAAGAACAGAGCCTAAAAAGAAGGCTGTCCTCAATGGTCTCATCGAAAAACTGGTAAGGTTTGTTGCCCAAAGAGAAAAAAGCTTTTTTAATGTGTATCCAGAATGTCCCTCTGCTCTCTTTTGATGTTCAACTTGGATGTTTACAAACCTAGTTGTCACATTAGTTAGATACCCAACGCTAGAAAAGAATGGGCTCCCGTATTGTAACAACGCATCAATTGCGAAACGGCTCCATGCATAAAACCCTGAAAAATAAATACCTTTGGGCTTAACACCCGCCCACTCAGACATCCATCCGTTCAAATCACTAGTAATACGTTTAAATAAATTATGTTGCTTATGCTCGAGTTTAGCAACAGCCACATCATAGCCTTCCTCTATCTTTTTCACCAAATCAAAAATAGCATATACTGGGTGTTGCCCATCGTCATCCATAAATACAGCACAATCACCCTGTACATACGGAAGTGCAGCTCGACTCGCAATATTTTGGCCACAATTTCTGGAAAGTGCAACCCCAACGATTTTCTTATCCTGATTGCACAATTCCTTAATAGTTTCATAAGTTCTGTCAGGAGAACCATCATCCACCAACACAATTTGATAATCATATTCTGGCCTTTTCTCAAATTCCTTCTTTATTTCTTCTATAAGCGGCCTCAAAAGTCGTTCTGCACAATAACAGGGAATACAAACAGATACTTTCATATATTGCCTCACTTACTATATTAATATGTTAAAAGTCGTCTTTTATATACTTTTATACCTCTTATGATTAATGGACTGTTCCGCAACTTTACAACAGAAATAAGCATAATTTTGCGTATATCCAGTGACATAACAGCAGCAACACAGAATTACGAAGAATCAATACATTTCCGTACCGCACACAATTCTACAATCTCTATTTCATTGAAAGTTGCTGTTGCCATCTGTTCACCTCTAAAACGTTACCGCCGTACCCCCCCGTAACAGGAAGAACCGTCGCAGTAATATATCTACAGGCATCGCTTAACAGAAATATCGCAGCGTTTGCTGCACTCTCAGGGTCGATGAACCCAAGATACTGTGCACTTAATACCTTTTGATCCCCATAATCCAAAAACTCTCTTGTCATATCCGTCATCACAAAAGCATACGCGACCGCATTGAAACGAATCCCCCTTAAGCCCAGTTCAAGTGCGATTGGATTCAGGAATCCCTCCATACTCGCCTTAGCGGCTCCGTATGCACCTTGGGAAATATTCCCGACTTTTGCAGCTGTAGAAGACACTGTCACGAGAGAGGCACCGTCATTCAAATTGTTTTTCAGAGAAAGACATCTCACCAGTTCAATAAGCGCATAAGTATGGATACGAAACATCTTTTCCACAAACTGCGGTTTCGTCTGCTTCAGCATCCGTACTGTCGCAATCCCTGCCGCATGGACAAATCCATCAATGCTTCCTCTTTCCTCAATAATCATTTTAATAAACTCGTCTATTTGCTCTGTTTCATTCAAATCAAACGAATAACAGGCCTGATTCTCAGGCCTGTCCATCATCTCAATCGTTTCCTTAAGCAATTTTTCATTCCTTGCTACAATTGTCACCTTAGCACCGAGGCGGCTAGCTTGGATAGCACACTGCCGCCCGATCCCAGAAGATCCCCCAGTAATCAAGATATGCTTTCCACTCAAATCCATCGGATTTATCACAATCTATTCTACCTCCATTAACGTCATTAAGTCAGCTACAGTCTTCTGCTCCTTCACAGCGGCGCCTTTTATCACCTTGTCAAACTCGTCGTCAACCAATGCAATAAAGGAAATCCTCGCGATACTATCCCACTCATCCAGATCTTCAAGTACCGTTTCTGGCTTTAGCGTTCCGGGCTTCAATTCCAACATTTCTTCTAATAATACCAGTTTCTTTTCGTTTGTCATAACAAATTCCTCCTCTTTTTTTGTCTCAATAAACTCTCGGAATCTCTAAGCCTTATTTTATGCGGTCTCCGAGATTCCTTTTTATAAATTCCCACATTTTTCAAAAAATTCTTATGAAAAATGTGGGAAAATATACGATGTTCTGAAAATCCTTACTCCGTTCTTACAAATTCTCTATAAGGTTCAAGTTTTCCTCTCTACTGCCTAAGCTTCTATGCTCAAACAGAAATATCTTTATTCCTTTTCGATTTCTCAATTAATAACACTTTAGGTATTGACATTTTCTATGTCTTTTACCAACTTATAACTTTTTAGCCACAGCAGCATCTCGGCTCTCACGAACCTCTAAAAGAAGAACGGCAAAATATAGAATTACAAATTAGGTGTGACTCACTTTTCCTTCTCTATAATAATCATCCGTATATATAATGGGCAGAATACTTCCTGTATCAAAATCCAAGTTCATTACTCCCCAAGAAAGCCCTGCACCAAAACCACTCGCCAACGCATGTATAGAAGTGTTCTCCGTTCCGCCATATCGATCACAAATCGTCAAAGGAATTGTAGAAGCACTATTATTTCCATATCGATCTAACGATACAGGCACCTGATCCATATAAAACCCAACTTTACGCGCCACATGCTTCATAATGAATAGGTTGGCCTGGTGAAGCAAAAGACAATCATAGTTATTGGCTTTCGTGTTCGTTATCTCCATATACTCAAGAATCATCTTTGGCACGTCTGTTATGGAAAAACTAAATACATCTGCACCATTTAAATACAAGTCATAATCAGAACGGATATTTCCATCGCCCCACATCACCCGCTCATGACTTCCACCGCATCGTCGAAATGCTCCCTCTGGCACAATAATAGCCTTAAAACGATTACCATCGCTTCTCACGCCTATAGTAATGTTTTCTACCTCCTTCGATTTTTCCAATAGAATTGCAGCACCTGCATCGCCAAACAACATACATGTTTTATCTAAAGGCGATGCCGTCTTACTTGTACTATCTCCTATAATTATCAAGCTACGATTTACATTGCTGCATTGCATCAGCGAGCACATGGCCTGCATCCCATAAATAAATCCTGAACACCCTAAATTAATATCATAAACGGCACAATCAATCGGAAGACCTAATCGTTTATGAAGCACAAAAGATGTAGCCGGGCAAAAATAATCCGGATAAGATGCTATGAATATCAGAGCCTGTATGGAATGTCGTTCTATATTCAACTTATTCAATAAGTGTTCGGCCGCTATATATCCTAAATCACTGATTGTTTGTTGTGGAGAACAGTGGTAACTTCCCTTAATCCCCGTCATTTGAATATTTTTAAGTACATCTTTCTCACCAAATCGCTCAATATACTCCATATTATCTATTTTCTGTGTTGGAACAGCTGCAGCAATGCCTTTTATTTTAATATCATGGAATATGCTTGTTATCATCTCTGTTTTAAATTCCTCCTTCTTTTATTTCAACGTTCCTGCATTAATATAATAATATCCTCCATAATGCTCATATACAAAACGAATAGTATAATTCTTGTCTCCTTGAATAACGTCATTATAGAATATAGCTGTCAAACGCCCATCCCTGTTATCCATTGTCGCACAAGTAAATGTTTCCCCTTCTGGATTTATTATCTCCAAATAAGCCGGTTCTTGAAACGGTGTATAATTACTTATCTGAAAATCAGAAAGCCAAATCTGTGACATGCCTTCAAATGGCGAACTGTAACTATATTCTATTTTCATCCCCCCATCCATTTGCAGCATCATATTTGTATCAAAGTTCCTCATATATCTCCCAATAATCGTATGATTAACAACTGACGTCACTGAAAAATTGGCATCATCATAATAATGTTCCTTTAAATATCTGTTGATTTCAATTGTTCTAGGATATAACTGAGACAATGATTCCTTAACTGCGATTCGAACATTCTCATTCACTATCTCCTCAAATGGATTATCAATTCCATTTTGCTTCAGCCTTTGTTGCGTTGGTCTTAAATTGATCAAATACTGCCCTAAAAAATACCAATTTTCACCAGCTCCAATTCCCCCTGTATGCCAGTAATCTCTGTCTGTCAACGGAAATTGCTGCTTCCATGCATCGTCAAAAAGGACAAAATATAGTTTATCCTTATTCTCATCAATATAGGAAGTAAATATGGTATCTTCTGTTTCTGAATACGGAAGGACATCGTTTGACAGTTGCGCATAAAGATAACGTCCGTAATTATTATTATTATTGTAACGTTCCTTATAATTATCAAAAATGGATGTCCCATAATATGGATTCCATGTGATTGAACTTCTGGTATTAGGTATCGTTTTGCAAGGCCGCACTAAAAGCATTGCCATACACGTAAACAGGATTACACATGTCCTTTTCTTACCATTTTTAAGTATAGCTACATTTGGCCTTTGACAAGAGGGTGTCAAAAATACTATTAACATCGAAATTATCATAAATATCCATAACGGCCATTCCACTCTCCATATCAATCTTTCAATATATGAAAAATAAATCGTTAGTCCCCAAGTACCCAAAATGACAAATACACATGTAATACCATACCAAATACCCAAACAGGCAAATGCATAAATCGTAAGGATTACTCCTACCCAAAAATATATAGAACCCGTCATATACTTAAGTGATTGAACAGAAATAGTTACTAAACCTTGTTCCTTCACTTCTGCACTATGTTTTATCTTTCTAATTTCTAATATTTTTTTATACAAATCCTCCGTGAAAAACGCTGGGTCTTGATTATTCCAAGATCTCAACAAAAGATAATCATTATAACTCATCCCTATTTTTTGATAATCATTGATACATTCATTATAGTCAGGTATTATATAATCATCTACTTGGGAACGGATCGTATTCCACTCACTAAAGCCTGGATTTGCACATTCCATCAAAACTCCCTGCGACCATTGAACACATGCTAACAAAAAAAGGATGAGCAAAAAAGGAGTAAAATACTTTGAAAGAGTGTCTCCAATAAATTTTTTACTTAATATTGTTTTATGATCGTTCAAGTACTTTATTATCTTGCTAAGCCATAATATTCCCATAAAAACAATAGCATAGGCAAAACAGTCTATTCGAACAGATGCTCCTAAAATAATCCATGCTGCACTAAAAACAAAATGACCTACAGATTTGCGATATTCTAATGCATAAAATAACCATAAACATCCTGTAGCAATTACATAAGCGGCAATTAAAGTTGTTTGCATATAAAAATAGACCAAAGGCGTTATTAGTGACAAAAAGGTAAAACAAAACACATATCCATCATTCCTGTTAACTAATAACATAATTAATTTGCAAACTAAATACGAAGATATACAATTAAATACTACGAATATCCAGTGAAGCCAAAAAAGCCGTATACCTGTCAAAGACAATAGATAAATAATGCCTGTCACTATATAATTTGCGCAGAGAGTCATAAGGCTCCGATTATTATTTCCAAACAGACCGTCTGCTGTAGCCTCAATATACCAGTCATCCTCATTTATCTCGTTTCGCAGCAATAGCATACCAATTATTGTAAATGCTATACACATTAGTAAAATAATAGTATTTCTGCTTACCGTCCCTGATTTTTTGCCTAAGCATAGCTTTTTCCTTATTATTCTCTTTGGTGCTACTCCACTAATCCTCATCTCATATATCTGCCCTATTCGTTCTGCTTTTTTACTATAATCAAAATGTATTCACCACAAAGCCCTCTCAACAAATACATATTATAACGGAATATTTCCATGAGACTTATCACTACGGTTACGCTGTTTATTTTCCAGCGCTGTCAACGCGCTACTAATTCTCTCCCTGGTTTCCTCGGGTAGAATGATTTCATCTATATAACCATTTGAAGTCGAAATATACGGAGAAACAAACTTATTCCGATACTCCTCTACAAGTCTTTCGCATTCCTTTTCCGGTTCGCTAGACTGTTCAATCTGCTTGCGATAAATTATATTTACCGCTGCTTCCTCACCCATTACTGCTAATTCCGCAATCGGCCAAGCAAAAACTATATCAGCTCCCATTCCTTTACTGTTCATGGCAATATAAGCGCCGCCATATGCTTTGCGCAGTATTACAGTAATCTTAGGAACGCTCGCCTCTGAAAATGCATACAAAAGCTTTGCTCCATGTCGGATAATTCCCCCATATTCTTGATTTTTACTTGGCCAAAAGCCTGGAACATCAACTAGAACGACCAGCGGAATTCCAAAACAGTCGCAGAATCGTACAAAACGTGCCGCCTTATCGCTCGCATCAATATCTAGCGATCCAGCCAAATTTTCCGGCTGATTTGCGATAATTCCACATGTTCGTCCTGCTATCCTTGCAAAAGCGACTACAATGTTTCTCGCAAAGTCCCTCTGTACTTCCATTACGCTCGAATCATCTGCCAAACTCTGGATTACATCATGTATATCGTAAGGTCTCCTTTTATTATCCGATACCAATTCTTCCAATAAATTTCTAGGAGCACAAAACGATTTTTGAAACGGAATAGGTGTCTGGTTATTCATCGGCAAATAATCTAAAAGCTTCCTAACGCCCATCAAACAACTTTTATCGTCCGGATAATGAAAATGGGCTACTCCACTGATTTCACTATGTATATCCGAACCTCCTAAATCATTCTCGCCAATCGTTTCACCAGTAGTTGCACTGATTACTTTGGGACCTGTTATAAACATATAACTTGTCCTGTCCACCATAAATACAAAATCACAGATGGCCGGCGAATAACAAGCCCCTCCTGCACAGGGTCCCATAATAACAGCAATCTGCGGAATAACGCCAGAAGCTTTTGTGTTCCTCATAAAAATCCCGCTATAGCCGTTTAATGAGCAAACACCTTCTTCAATCCTAGCCCCACCACTATCATTAAGCATTACAAATGGTACTCGCATTTTCATCGCCAAATCCATAATAGCAATAATCTTGCGTGAATGATATTCCCCCAGTGTACCTCCATGTACAGTAAAGTCCTCCGCGGCAACACATATGCATTTTCCGTTGACAGCTCCGTAACCTGTTACTACACCATCCCCAGGAATATGTTCTGTTGGTAGACAGGTATCTCTTTCATGGCTTTGAATCAAGGTGTTAATTTCAACAAAGGATTCTTCGTCCAATAGAATCTTTAGCCTCTCCCTCGCAGTAAGTTTGCCCTTCTCATGCTGACGGATAATTTTTTTCTCGCCTCCACCAATATATGCTTCTGCTCTTTTTCTTAATAATTCATCTTTATAATGTATTTCCCACATTTCTATCCTTTCTGTTATATCATGCAGATTTACTTATTTTCTTAGTACCCTACAACCAACATCAACAATTTAGGAATCGTTTCGGATAAATGGTTCCTATTTTCATTGCAATTCTGAGTACAATACCTTTCCAGACTCACTCCTGGGTATTGCATCAATACGAATAACTGTAAACGCCGTCCGGTTTATCCTTGTCTTCTCAGCAATATAATCCCTCAGCCGTTCGGTTTCTCTGTTGGTAGTATAAATACGCATATGATCATCTTTGCCGACGCAGACAGCCTCAAATCCATTCTTCTTAAGGATCTGTTCCACCTCCATCAGGTTCACACGGTTCCCATAAATTTTCAAAAAGCGGTTTTTCCGACCAACAACGTAAAAGAATCCATCCGCATCGCGCATTGCCATGTCTCCGGTCTCAAGACGTCCGTGCCTTTCATCTCCATTGGCTAGATCTTCTCGAGATTCCGCATATCCCAAAGTCACATTTGGACCATAATAAATAAGTTCCCCCACGATGCCGCTCTGCGTAATCTGAGTTCCACTCTCATCCTGTAACTCCAAACGGCCGCCAGGAATAGCGATACCGATGCTTCCTGCCTTCTCCACCGCAAATTCAGCAGGAACGTAGGCCATTCTCGCAGTGGCTTCTGTAGCACCGTACATGACGATGAACCGCTTGCCCATTTTTCGCATACCTTCAGCAAACTCAAGATGCAAATCCCGCTCCAGCTTTCCTCCAGCCTGCGTGATGTAATGCAGACTCGGAAGGTCCATCTGAAGAAAATGCAATCGTTTTAGCATCTCATATGTATACGGTACTCCTCCAAAGGAAGTAGCCTCAGATTTCCGAAAAAGATTCCAGAATTCCCTCTGCATAAAACTCTTTTCTGTCAGGACGATTGACGCTCCGGCGTATAAATGGGACTGTATAATGGACAGACCGTAGGTATAGTTCATTGGAAGAGTGGTAATCGCCCGCTCTGATTGTTCTATTCCAAGATATTCCATAATACTAACTGTATTAGCGTTAATATTCTCGTAGGTCTGGCGAACCAATTTCGGACTTCCGGTACTGCCAGAAGTAGTTAGCAAAAGCGCTAGATCATCCGCCATTTTCGGCAAGTCAGAAAATCCTGTTTTTTTCAATTCGTAACCATCCATGTGGAACAACGTCCCGCCCTCAGACTCAAAATCCGCAGGCTGCCAAATAAACTGCGGTCTGTAGATGTTAAAAAGCTGTGCGAAAAGATCCTTGTCAATGGCAAAATTGACCATCACAGGCACAACCCTCTTTCTCAGCATGCCTACATACCCTATAACAGCTCCCATCCGGTTCGAGCACACACAGAAAGCCAGACTTCTTTCTGCGAGAAAACCACCTACCATATCTGCCTTTTCAATAAGCTCTTTGTATGTAATTTCTCCATTCTCTGTGATTAATGCAACGGCACCATCATATCTTTCCAATTGATCAAAAATCGGCATCTTACAGTTCCACCCCATAGTTATTCATATACTCTTTTCCTTTTTCGTAGGAATTGAAGTTAATAATATCGTCTGTATCAAACATGATATCAAACGCATCCTCCAAAGCCGCAATCAGTTGCATATGCCCAACAGAATCCCATGCATCTACTGCCTGATAGGCAAGACCAGGCAGGTCCTCTTCCTTTACGCCGAAGTTGTCCACAAACGCTTGATTGTACTTTTCTAAATTGCTCATTTTCTCTTCCTCCATTTAAATTGTTTTATTTAATCGTTCACCCAGCACAAACTCCTCCATATGTCCTGGATATACGATTATTTCTTTATTAAGACTCCTCAGCCAAGGTTCCGTTTCTTTATTAAAACTCTCTCGACTTCCCCCCATAAGTTTGAACATCGTGTAGTCGTTTTTTAAAAGAGTATCTCCGCTAAATAAAATCTTATTATCTATTAATACGCACATACTGCCGGGAGAATGTCCCGGCGTCCCTTTTAATTCTATCTCGTGTCCCATCCAACATATCCGCATTCTATTGTCAAATATTTCATCAGCAGTTTCAATAAATGGTTCCACATGTAAATCAGGATCTATTCTGAATCGCCCCTGCACAGATGCAAATGCCTCAAAATAGCGTGAGAAATTCTTACGGCTATTTGCAATGTTCTCACCACATATTCTCGTACAGATGACCGGTGCACCAGAAAAACTCCTAGCTTCTTCAACTCCTATGATATGATCACAGTGTTCATGTGTTAGAAATATATAGTCAATCGTAATGTCTCTTTTATACACATATTCAGAAAGCCTGCCCTGATTCGCCGGATCAACGATGACCCCCCTAGATCCTTCTATAACCAAATAGGCCTTTGACTGCATATATCGAGATTCAAAGCTTTCAATCTCCATCTATAATTTCCCTCAAACATTCTGAAAGCGACGCTGCATTATCGGTGCGATATATTGAAACTTTCATATTCATGGCATTAGAGCACCTTTTTACAAATCCAGAGAGCGTTTTACCTGGTCCGATTTCTATGAACTTTGTAAATCCGTTCTCTAACATATGATTGATCGTTTGCTCGAATAGAACCGGCATTGTTAATTGATTAATCAAACTGTCCTTTATATCGTTTGCAGATGTAACCGGCAAACCTGTAGCATTCGAGTAAAGCGGTATCACCGCATCCTGAAAACTGCTCTCCAGCACTCTCACGGAAAGTTTTTCTGCTGCCGGTTTCATCAGTGCGCAATGGGAAGGAATGCTGACAGCAAGTTCCTTCGCAACAATTCCCCTTTCTCCTGCCAGTTTCATAAAAGCGTTCAGACCCTTCCTATCTCCTGCCAACGAAATCTGACCTGGGCAATTATAATTTGATGGAACTATATAGCCTTTTCTCACTTCGCTACAAAGACTTTCCACCTCGTCCTTTGACTTACCCAGTACAACAACCATCCCTCCACAGTCAAGGGGAACCGATTCCTGCATATACCGCGCCCTTTTCTCCACAAGCTCAATGGCTCTCTCGTATGGCAGCACTTCCGCTGCCACGAGAGCAGCCCATTCTCCAAGTGAAAAGCCAGCCACTGCATCTGCCTTTATTCCCTTTTCAAACAGTACTCTCAGGATTGCAATCTCTGCGGCCATTAAACAGGGCTGTGTGTTTTCTGTTTTATCCAGTTCCTCTTTTGGTCCATTCCAAGTAATATCTGCAACATTCCTTCCAAGGACCTTATTTGCAGTTAAAAATGCCCCTTGCGCCAAAGCATAACTACTTGCAATATCTTGAATCATTCCAACATACTGAGCGCCTTGACCTGAAAATAAAAAAGCTGTTTTTGATATCATTTTTTCTCCTAGTCTGTTTCTAATCTCTGTTTAATTCTTTCCTTAATTTGTAACGCAGACAATCCAGTTTGCTGCAGCACATAAGAATAATCTCCCGTTTTCGGGAAAACATCCTGAATCCCAATCGACAAAAGATGTGGGTGTTTTCCTGCCGTGGCCATATACTCTGCAACTGCACCGCCTAATCCGCCAAGCACACTATGTTCTTCTACCGTAACCACCAACTGGTACTTCCTACATATTTGATTCAAAAAATCAGTGTCTAGTGGTTTTACTGTATGGACATCCACTACCGCAGCTGAAATACCATCTTGTTTTAACGCTCTAGACGTGCGCACACACTCATTAAGAATACTTCCCGTTCCCAAGATAATCACATCTGTCCCTTCTCGGAGCAGAGCATTCTTCTTTGGCTCAAAGCAATAATCCCCTTTATAGACACCAGGAGTACCATCAATACCTGTCAGTCGCAAATAGGCCGGCCCTTTATAGCCTGCCAGAAACTCCAGACACTTCGCTGCCTCAATACAGTCAGCAGGGGATAATATCAGCATTCCAGGAATCGTACGCATAATCGCCAGGTCGTTCAAGCAATAATGTGTATTTCCTTGGCTTCCCAACGATAAACCGCTGGCAAGCGCAACTATTTTAACATTCAAATCCATATAACCGACTAATACACGCACTGCTTCATACGCACGCAGTGCAACAAATGGTGCAAAAGAAGTGATAAATACATTATTACCCTCTTTTGCAAGCCCGGCCGCAATACCAACCATATTCTGTTCAGCAATTCCTATATTATAGAATTTATGGGGAAATATACTTTGAAATCTTGACAGACCCGCTGAACTTGCTACATCAGCCGCTAAAATCACGATATCTTCATAGTCTCTGACTATATCCTCCATCATGCCCCCAAACGACTTACGCATTCCCAATCTTGTCCATCTCAATATATTTTCCGGTATATATTCAATCATTTTGCCTCCTCCAATTGTTTAACAAAACTCTCATATTGCTCCTGATTAATACTGGCATGATGCCACCCAGTTTTTCCCTCTATTTCAGGTATTCCCTTCCCTTTTATCGTATGCGCAACTATTGCTATCGGCTTACCTAAACATCTAACCGCAAATGCACCTTCTAATTGTGCAATATCATTACCATCTATCTCTACGACATGAAAACCAAATCCCTGAAAGACCTGTACAATATCATAAATCGGCATAACATCCGCTGAATAACCATCAAGCTGCTGACCATTTACATCTACTATGACTGTAAGATTATCCAAATTATATTTTGAAGCAGCCATAGCAGCTTCCCATATACTTCCCTCATTACATTCTCCATCCCCAAGCAATACATATGTCCTGTACTCTGCATCGGAACGTTTAGCAGCTAATGCACATCCAACTCCTATAGACATACCATATCCCAAACTTCCTCCAGAAATCTCTATCCCCTTTCGTATATTCATTTCTTCATGAGTCGGAAATTCTCCTCCTGATTTCTCGAAAGTCAACATATCATCACGGGCAATAAACCCGCATTCTGCCAAAACTGCATAATGAGCAAGAGCAATGTGCCCCTTACTCAAAATAAATCTGTCACGCAGCGTATCATCCGGATATTCTGCTGATACATTCATCACAGCCCCATATAAGACTGCCAGAATATCGACACTAGATAAAGCGCCACCTATATGTCCACCATTTACTCCCGCTTGTAATGTCATCTGAATGATATCTTTTCGTACTTCTGTTGCCAATATTCTTATATCCTTCCCTTTCATCCCATACCTCCATCGACACGAATTACCTGACCATTAACATAACTAGCAAGATCACTTGCTAAAAAGCAAATCATATTTGCTATTTCTTCTGGTTCAGCCATTCTTTTTATGTAGATTTGCTTAATCATATTCTCCCAGTATAACTCATCTGCCTCCTTTTTCATGTCTGTATTAACTAACCCTGGTGCAACAGCATTAACACGAATTCTATATTCTGCTAATTCTTTACTAAGCACTTTTGTAGCATGCGCAATCGCAGATTTACTACCCCCATATGCAGTATTTCCCAATTCTGCCCCCAGCCCAGCCACAGATGACAAGAATATAATACTCCCTCCGTTAGGATTCCGAGTCATACGTCTAACTATTAATTGCGTTAGATACAAGGGAGCAATATAATTGACATCAACCATATGTCTTAGACGCTCAAAGGGCATTAATATAAAACTATCATACTTTGCTTCCCCAGCATTATTTACAAGAATATCTACTGATTGCCTCTCTTTTGCTATTTTTTGGATGCCAGCTTTAACTTGTGTTTCATCTGTTATTTCAAAATATATAGGATGAATCCATACTTGATAACGTCTTGACAATGTCTCCATATCTGATTCAAAAGCCATATCTTTTTCTCGTGCGCATGCCCAAATATTTGCACCATTTTTAGCAAACGTCTCAACTGTTGCTCGCCCAATTCCTTTTCGGGCTCCTGTGATAACTGCGTTTTTTCCCTGCAGCATATAACTTTCACCTCTTTTTTCACTTTATCACTATGCGTCATATATCTTTGCATCCACATAAAAACACTTTTAAATTCCGTCGAACTAGCACAAAATGTATAATTTATTCTAAAATATTACGACAATGAAAAAATCATTATTCCAACAACAATCATACAAAGCGATATTCTTTTCCGCGAATTAATTTTCTCACCGAAAAGAGACACTCCAAACGCTGTCACGAAAAAATACCCCGTCGATTCAATAATAGGTCCCCATGAAAGCGGTACCACCTTGTACGCATAAATGGAACAAAAGGTAGCCATAAAGAAAATAAGATAAGCCCCTATCACCAACGGATTCGCATATTCTCGGATCCATGATGAATATTCTTTCATGGAAGCCTTCTTAAGCATAACCTGCGATACGGAACTGATAAATACTCCCAGCAACATGACCAAAACATAAAGTGCAACCTTCTTATCCATTCTCATTCTCCTCGTCCAAAGCATAAAGCACAATACCAGCAATAATGACAAGTATCCCTATCATTTTTCCCGCCGAAATACGCTCATGAAATACCAGAACGCTCCATACACATGTCCATATCGTTGCCACTGCCTTATTCGCGTAGGCCAAAGTGAGTGGAAGCCTTTTGATGACCTGCTGCCACCCAATCGCATAGATCCCCAATATCGCGATCAGGCCGGCATAACAGCCGATGAACGGAATACTGAGAAAGGGAAATCCGGCTGCCATCTTGCTGCAGATTCCTCCCAAGGAGTATATAAACAGCAGGATATGAAGAAATATAATAGGCAGTATTTTCTGATTCTTCATGTATTATCTGCTCCTATCTCATTACATTTTCTTGAATAAACCCGAGATATCTTTCGCCGCCGTTCCAGCACCAGCATACCAACCACAACACTCAAGCTGACCAGCGAGATTGCTGCTCCCTCTATAAGTCCCGGCGTGCGATAACAGAATTCTATCTCATGATATCCGGCCGTAAGCGGCAGGCACATAAACATATAATTGCCACGGAAGATTTTCCTGCTTTCACCGTCTACCTTTGCCGACCATCCTCTGCTGTAGGGCACGCTGACACAGAGGATCTTATCACTGGTGAGATCTATGGTTCCGGACAGCTTGTTGGCTCCCCACTGTGTATTCTCTAAGGACTCTTCCCGTAGTTCCTCTACATATTCCGGATAATTGTCCATAGGAAGCGCATAAAGTTCTATATTCTCAAGCTTAAACGTTCCCTTGGATGGAAACGTAATCGTCAGTTCATTCCGTTCCTCATCACTGTAACCGAGATTAAAAAGATAATTCTCTCTTCCGTAGTACCAGGTGTAAAGGTCGGAATGGACATATGTCTGTCTGGTAACATCATCGCAGGCTACCTTTACATTAAAAGATTCGAGCCCGGAATCATTGATATCCAACCCTTTCAGTCTTATATACCCCTCCGAACCGGACGGAATAGAAAACCTCATCCTGATCACGGCGTTGGCTTTGAGAACCTCCAGCTTTCCGTCGTTCCATCCGCAGTTTTCAAAGCTGGTCTCATATGGCACTGTCTGTTCCTCAAATACAAGATTTTCCTCTGAGACGTATTCTGTATCATCAAGTGCCACCGCCTGCAGCATGGCTTCCTGCTTTTGAATCCCGTTCAATCCATCCAGCTGCTTATATGATATCGCAGTGTCGTATGTATAGCCCCATGGCAGGGCATATCGATTTTTATAAATTACGCTGTCAGCCGTCTCTTCAATTTTTCCGTATCCATAAGGCACATATTGCGTTCTCTCAGTCTTTTCTACATGATATTCTTCTGACAACAACGTATTGGCAATCGTCTTTTGATCCGTCGATTTAATATTGAACAAGGTGTCATTCCCGGCCATTTCTATCGCGTTCCAGAACTCAATCACATTTCCATTGGCACACGAATTGTAGGTCAGCATCCCAGGAATATGCCACACCATTGCTGTGTTTCTGGTAAACATAGAGCTGTCCGCACGTCCGCTCGGGTTATTCGCCAGATACGGTTCCATCTCCCGTTCCAATGATGTCTCCAGGCGTTCCGTCTCATAACCAGCGTCATGAAATTCAGCAATATAGTCAGCCTGGTCCGCAGCGAACATATAGATCCCATTTACACCGGCATTCAGTATAACCAGGCAAAGACATAGTACAGTCCGCATCATTCTGGCATGCAGCGTACCAGCTCCGTCTCTCTCCTCTCCCATTTCAATGGGAAACGTAAGGCAAAATAGCGTGAGGACCAAAAAGCAGAGCCCCACTGTTGAATACTTAAATTTTCTTCCCGAAGCAAAGAAGAAGATGACACCAGCAAAGACGCAGATCATAGCCATACATGGCAGCAGGCGTTTCCCCTTAAGTTCCAGAAGTTCCGGGAGCATCTCCACGACACAGAAAGCTGTGACCAGCACAAGGCCGAATGTCCATCGGTTTGAAGGATACTGGAATCCATTCATAATCATTCCCCCGGCGCTGGTCAGCCAGGTTGCAAAGGCGGCCGCAGTCATGATCTTTAACATCCGCCTGCCCTTTAATAGAAACAGCAGAACCAGCGCGAACATCACGATGGCTGCCAGGGCAGGGCAGGTCCATCCGCTGCCTGTTGAGGGCGCGAACAACTGCAGAAAACGATTTTTAAAATATCCCAACGAGTAATTCGCGGGATTATAATTTGAAAACCCAACCCTGTTTCCATCCAAAAAGAAAACAACTCCCGGGATAAACACAACAGCAGAAAGACCAATTCCTAACACATAACTGCCAATTCCCCGCAGGACGAATCCGATAAACCGTATCTTGCGTCCTTTTCTGCGCAGGTCAAAGAACCGTACCAGCCCATAAACGCCCAACATAATGGTCATCATATAAAGGTGGTAATACCCGCACAGCGCGGCGTAAAAAACAGCGGCAATAAAAAGATACGACTTATCTCTCTTTAAAATCTTGTCCAGCCCGGCCACCAGAAGCGGAAGCTCTATCATCGGGGAAATGTAACCCGGATGCCGCATAGCTGTATAATAGGAGTACCCGCTGAAGCAGTAAACGATACTTCCGATCAGCGCATGGGATGCCGGTCTTTTAAAGTATCTGCACAGGTAAGAAAAACTAAGTCCTGCCAGATACACGCGGAATATTGCCAGAAATCCATACAGCCCTTCCATGTACTGGAGCGGGAAAAACATGGCCAGCAACGTCAGCGGATCAAATTCCAGATATCCGAAGACATCACTGCCCAGCCCCAGCGATAGGTCGAACATGGGAATCTCAAAATTCCCATGAAGTATATTCATCACGGCATTTCTCAGATAATTGCCTTCGTAGACCAGCCCGGGAAGGTGCTGATAAGTCCCGTCATTCGACCATACAAATGTCTTCCCAGCGCGCAGGAACGGACTGTATCCAATCAAAAACGCCGTCAAAAAAGCAAGTGTATAGATGCATAGATAAAGCCAGCATCTTTTTCCAGGAGAAGCATGCTCCCAGATGCCTGACAAACGATCAGACGCCTGTCTGCATCTGCGCTTCAAACGGCAGTATATATCATCACGCATCGTTTCTCTCCATTTCATGCCGCACTGCCAAAGTAATGCCCTGTTCCAGGTCCACTTCAGGCCTCCACCCCAGAGCCATAAGCTTTCGGGGATCCATGACCGCATCTCCTATATAAGAAAAGGCCTGCTTTTCTTCCTCCTTGGGAAGTTCGAAGCGGACCTGTATTTCCTTTTCCGGAAAAAGCCGGCAATGCATTTCCGCCATTTCAGCGATAGTGACGACCGATTCCGGCGACGCTATGTTATAGGCCTTCCCCTGTTCCCCTCTCAAAAGAACAGTAAGCAGTCCTGTCACCGCGTCGCTTATATATGTATAAGATCGTTTCTGACCCGCCCGGCTCTTAAGGACAATATCCTGACCATTAGCAGCGGCTCGGGCAAAAAGCGCGCATACCTTGGTGTCCGTCCTGCTCATTCCCGCGCCGTATATGTAGGAAAGCCGTCCGATTACAACATCCATGCCGTATTGTTTCCCAAAACATACGGCTAATGTCTCGCAGCATTTCTTGCTCTCAGGATAGCAGGAGCGGATACTTGTAGACGGAATATATCCAAAGCTGTCCTCCCCAAGCAGAGATCCCCCTTCCGTCCTTCCAAACACTTCGATGGTGGAAACGTAAAGGTATCTTTTGGCCCCGCAGGCTCTTGCACATTCCAGAGAATTCAGCGTTCCGCAGAAATTGATCTTCATGGTGCCCGTTGGGTCGTTCATGTATCGGTCCGGGGCCGCATTGGAAGCGCAGTGTATGACGTAATCTATGTGTCCATGATACCGAATCGGAACAGTCACATCCCCCTCAAGAAAGACGATCCGTTTTTCTTCCGGGCCAAAAAGCGCCCTTGCACGTTCCGCATTTCTGACAAGTGCAAGTACTTTTGTCTCCCTCTGATTTACCTTCGCATTCAGAAGGATCGCCCGGACAACAAAAGAACCGATAAACCCGGTTGCTCCCGTTACAAGAACGACCGCACCGTCAAATCTGTCCCAATCCAGCCGGTATTCTGATACCCTGTTAAGATCCAAATTCTGAACGCCTGTCATTTCCGCCTCCGCGCCTGAGAAGTATATATGCTTCCATCAGTTCGATATCGTCCTGGGTCGTCAGCTTGAAATTGCTGGTCTCCCCCGGGACAAGATGTACTGCCTCTCCCAATTCAATCAAAAGGGTACATGTCGCTACCGTATTATGTATGCCCCGCTTTACCGCTTCTTCATGCGCCCATACAAAATGGGATAACCGAAGCGACTGGGGAGTCTGGGTCCGCGCTACCAGATTTCTGTCCACCACCGTAACGGCGCGGTCAGAAGTATTTTTATCGATTCCCAGCAAGGCCTCAGAAGCCGGAACAGCTGTTACGGCCGTTCCATATTCCTTTACGCCTTCTATATTGGAGGATATGATTTTCTGACTGACCAGCGGCCGCACTGCGTCATGGATCACAACAATGCTGTCCGGATGATAATGTTCCCGCATAAAGAGCATCCCGTTTCTCAAGGACTGCATCCCTGTTTCGCCGCCTTTTACAATACCGCTGCGGGGCTGGCTCAGCATTTTTGAAATCCCATATCGTTCCGCACCGGATATCAGGATATCCTCCCACCCGGCCAGACATGCCACCACAATCGCGTCGATTTCCCTGCTCTGCTGAAAGGCTTCCAGAGTATAAAAAATAACCTCTTTCTCAACAACACGGATAAACTGCTTCGGCATAGCCGCGCCCATCCGCGCGCCAATTCCTCCGGCAATCACAAATCCTATGTTCTTAGGCTCCTTACATTGTCCTGCTGTTTCTGTCATGCTTGTATCTTCTCCACACACTCTCTTATCCTATAACGGTTCATATAGTTCTCCCCGCAGGTCAGATCTGCGGGATGTCCCGTCTCCGTACAGATACCCGCCCAGATCGATCCTGGCGATTCTGTGGCCGACTGCACGCTTGCTGACAGGCGGAATGTCCATATAATGCTCCCCATACAAATGCTTCAGGAATCCGTCATAGCCGGCCGGTACAGGAGCCTTCATGTCTTCGAACGGGATGTACGTCACATCAGCCATCCATTCTTTGGGGAAGGGTCCCTTCCCAATGTTCTGACCGACACTGTCGATCAGATATTTTGCATCCTTTTTCTTCTCATACCACCGCAGCAGGCGTTCAAAGAAGAAATGGAACGCAGAAAACGAGATCCGTCTCATAATCGGAAGAGCCAGCCGGCTGAACCGGTAGTGTACATTCTTTCGCGGCCTTCCGATCCATTTGATACTGATGAGCACTGTCCATATGCGGATCAGTCGGATATGCAGTTTTGCCATGAACGTCAGGTTTGAAGTCTGGTCATACACAAGCACATCCAGAAAGACCCCGTCCGGAATCTGGAAATGGCTGGAGTAGTCTGTGGAAAAATAACTGCCCTTCAGCCTTATCTTATCAAAACAGTAATGGCAATCTCTGTTTTCCCGATGCGACTCATATGTATAGAAATCCGGCATGAGCTTCGGGCAGATTTTACGGAATTTTTCAAAATCCGGCCGCAGCATGCCGACATCCAGATCATCGTCCCACGGTATAATGCCATGGTGGCGCACGGCTCCCAGCAGACTTCCTCCGGTAATAAAGTACCGGATATCATTCTCGCGGCAGACCTTGTCAACAAATTTCAGCATGCCAAGTTCGATCCCCTTAATTCTGCCTAGCCGTCCGGAATATATCTCCAGCCCCCGCCCGATATCATACGGAATTCCATAAACGGAGACCGCTGTTCGGTAGATTGCCTCCAGAAAGTCAACGGATGGTGTCCAGCCGCATTTTCTCAATTTAAGCGAGTTCAGCGTATGGAAAGATATCATCCCCGACCTTCCCGCTTTTGAACTCAGGGAAAGCTTCCTAGGGAAAGCAGCCTGAAGCGCCGTCTTGATTTGCCAGCGGCTCAATGCGAAATCTGATACATGATATACATTTCCGTTTCTCGCTGCTCCTGCGCCGATTGCAACTGCCACAGCTGCATCTCTAACGTATGTGTATGAATAGATGTCTGCGCTGTCCTCTGGATCCAGTTCCACGCAGGAACTGCTAAAAGCAGCTCTGATGCTTTCCGCAAAAGGGAATGCGTCGCTCAGATCAATGCCGGGCCCGAAAATATTACCAAAACGGAGCAGGACGACTTCTGTCCCGCCGCGTCTTACTGCCGCACGACACTTCCCCTCCAATGCCAGATAAAGCTCTTCACTGAAATCCCTTTCATTGCGGAGCAGACAGCAGTCATACTCCCTCTCCGCCAGGGAAGTGATCCCTTCCGGCAGGTGATCCGGCGACTTGAGAATCGGAAGCAGAAGGAAGCGGCAATCCGTTCCATTCCCTGCAATCTTCAGCCATTTGTCCAGCTTCCTGATAATCCTCTCTGAAGCACAGGGATCCTTATATTCCGGACTGCGCAGATCCACAAAAAAGTAGATCTTCGCGTTACTAAAACAAGCATCAGCGCCAATCAAATCCTCATAAACCGTCTCATTGCAATCCGCAGAGAAAGACCCGACCCTGTCGTTTTCGCTTTCAAGAACATAAAGCTGCCTCGCTCCGGACTGGGCCGCGTAAAATGCTCCGTAAACAAAATCCCCAAACGGGCAGCCGTTAACGATAAAATATTCCATGCAGCCCGATTTCCCCGCAAAGCGATCCGCTTTCTCTACCTGCGCCGATGCACATAGGATCTCGTCCTTCTCAACCTCATGCATATTCATCCTATATATTCCTCGTATGCCTGAAGCACTTCCTGTGTATCCCCAAGCATCCGAACCTCCCCGTTATGCAGCCATAAAATCTTGTCGCATAATTCCGCTAATGTTTCGGAAGAATGACTCACAATAAGCACTGTCCTGTCATCATCTGCGATCAGCTGTTTCATCTTCTTTAAACTTTTCTTCTTAAATTTCGCATCGCCTACGCTTAAGACCTCATCAACCAGCATGATATCAGTCTCAAGGGTCACCGCAATGGAGAACGCCAGTCTGGAATACATACCCTTGGAGTACGTCCGCACCGGCGCATCGATAAAGTTTTCAAGCTCCGCAAATTCTATGATTTCATCCATCCTCTCCCGCACATCTCGCTCAGAGAATCCCAGCAGCATTCCAGAAAGCAGGACATTCTCCCGGCCGGAAAGCTCCCGCTGAAATCCGACACCGATGGACAGAAGCGACACCGAGTTCCCCTTCAGGTCGATCTCCCCGCTGTCCGGAGCGAATATCCCGGCGATAGCGTTCAACAATGTTGATTTTCCGCTGCCGTTCTTTCCCACAATGCCGAGGATATTGCCTTTCGGAACCTGGAAGCTGACATGCTTCACTGCCTCGAACATATCCCCCTTCTCATGCTTTAAATGCAGCAGGTTCTTCTTGATCGAATAGGATTTTAATTTTCTGTAGCTGACACACAGATCCCGGACCTCGATGGCCGTTTCCTTCATGTTTCCGTTTCACGTCCTTTATCCTTCAGATTGCTTTCACATAGCTGTTCTCATTACGATATACCTTTCGGATCCCGGTCCAGCACAAGATGAGGCTCACCGCCAGCCAGCCAAGCATCAGTTTCCGATGCGGTGTCTGACCGTATAACAGTGAATTGCGCATGGACTCCAGCAGGAACGCGATCGGATTATATTTTGTCAATACTGCTCCATATGGGGCAGGGATCCTCTTTCTTACGTTGTAGAACACCCCCGTCAGGTAAAACAGGATCCGAAGAACAATATCCAGTACATTGGAAAGGTCTTCTACAAACACTCCGTAATGCATCAGCCAGCAGGAACATCCAAATGAAAGCAGCATCAGTACTGCCAGTACAGGTACGAAATAGAGGACATTCCAGGTGACCGGCACCCGGTATGCAGCCATCATCACAATAACGATTGCGAAGGATATTATCATCTTGAAGCCGTTCACCCACAGTTTTGTCAGCACCAGGATGTACTTCGGCAGATAGACCTTCGATACGATCGCCTTGTTATTCTTTACGATCTTCACACTGTTCTTCACCATTCGGTTAAAGAAATCCCACATGGAGATCCCGATAAAAATAAACACCGGGAAATACGGTTCCTTCGCACCAAATACATACCCGAACATAAATGTATAGATCAGCATAAAGCAGAAAGGCTCCAGCACCCACCATAACCAGTTCAGATAAGAATTTGCGACCTCCGCACGCAGTTCAGAGCGGGCGGCAACGATGGAATACCGATAATATTTCCGCATATCCCGGATAAATCTTCTGAACAAATACTTTCCTCCCTAAATCATCACAATCCCAATTACACCGTCAGGATCCCGGCTGCATTCTCGGCTTATTCTCGGTTGTAATCCAGATGCACCCCAGCCGGCATTCCTGACAATATAAAGGTTGCTATGCATCCAATACAATATGCCGTTTTCTCTTACCTTCAGACGGAATTTCCATATATGTATCCCCGTAATACCGCCGCAAAATCAGATCAAAAGCAGCCGGGGCTGAAAATGTCCCATCTTCAAATTTCAAATCCACTTTCTCATACCATTTCACGGGATAGACCTCCTTCAAATATCCATAGGCCCCAGAGTAACTTGCCACATATTTTCCGCGGCTGAGCCTGCCGGATATACGCAGCAGCTTTTTCCGGAATCTTACCAGCCCCTGCGGAGAAAGAATACCCAATAATGCATGTCCCAACCTTCCGGTCCACTCCCTGTATGTCACGCACTCCTCGCCGCTGTCTTCCGTTCCCCTGCGGTTCATCACCGCCATAATATTAAAAAGGAACCGGCACAACAGACCAGGAGCGGGGCATGGATCCAATGGGAAAACATCGATATATACGCCTTTATGGAACCTCGCATTTTTGAATCTTTCTTCATAGACTGTGGTTCCATTCTTCCGGATCTTCGCATAACTCAGAAAATAATACGGGTCGGTATCCGCGCTTTGAAAAAAATATTCTGACCCAAGCTCCCCGTCCGCGATCCGGGCAAACCGGTCATAATCTTCCCTTGGCATTGCCACATCTATATCGTCATCCCAGGGAATAAAGCCGTTATGCCGGACAGCCCCCAGCAGCGTTCCTCCGGTAAGATAATACCGCAGGCCATTCCTCTCACATATCCTTACGAATGTGTTGAGCATCTCTAACTCGTACAGTTGAAGCCTGCGCAGCTTATCATCCATGCTTTCTATCCCATCCACTTTCTCCTTACTTCGGCCCTCCTGCGGCTCCCCGGGGGAAGCACAGCGCCAACCAGACGTTTTCTCACAAATTCTGTTCCCGTATAAAAAAGAACCCGCGGAAACTCTGCTGTCTTAAGTGCCCCGTTTCCCCTGCAAAACTCCGCATAGATTCCCAGAAGTCGTTCTGCCAGATATCCATCCACCCGTTTTTCCTGCAGCGAATAGCCTGAGGTATCACTTAAAGCATCAAACTCTTCCAGAACAGGGAACAGCCAACCGCAGTAATCATAAAACACCTCACGTTTCATAATAAAAATGTTTCCGAAAACGCATCTGCTTCCGGAAAGATATCTGTCCATGGCAGCCGTCATCTCAGGAAACCGTTCATTCACGATCCGCTCCATCAGGTCCATATCCTCCCGATGATGATATCTTGAACCAGCGTAGTGGGTTCGGACAGGGATATGCATATCTTCCTTCATTGGGAGAATAATATCATACCTGCGGATCATCTCAGAAAACTTCCCATATCCAAGTCTATCCAGAAGCTGTCCATCCGGTCTGCGTTCAATCCGATAGGGAAGTTTCGCGTCCGGCTCAGGATACAGGTATCTCCGATAATGGAAAAAACCATAGTAATCCACCATGACATTTTTCCACGCCCAGTATTGCGCGGTAAGCTCACAGTACGAACGGTTCTTTTTTGAAATATTTTCACCTTCATTATCAGAAAGGAACCCTGGAAATCGCTCCCCGGTCAGCGCTGCTCCCAGTTGGATGGGGATAAGAAGCGGATGCTCCGGAACCTCTGTTTTTTTATGGCAGCATACAAATATCTTTATATTTGGCATGATCAACGTCTCTGTTCTCCGGCAACAGCTTTATCGCCCGCGCTGTCTAACGTGCTTGCTTTAGTTGCCGTGCCGTATTCCTCTCTCATCTTTCTTTCCACCTTTTCAAGCTGGTATCTCCGTATGTCCCGATAATGGCGTTCTACGATTTCATTCATATCCGTTCTAAGCGCCTGGCAGATACAGGCAGCAATCGCTTCCGGGTTTTTCGGATCAAATCGCAGCCACTTCTCCGGCACCAGTTCCCGGTTACCACGTATATCCGAACAGACCACCGGCGTCTTCACTGCTATTGCCTCCATGAGTGCCATCGGCAGCCCCTCCTGCAGGGATGGAAAAATAAACAGGTCAGCGACCTGGCAAAGCTTCGGAATATCCTCCCGGTAACCAGGGAATATCACTTGATCCGTAAGATCAAGCTCTGATGCCAATGCCTGCAGTTCTTTCTCCCTCTCTCCCTGGCCACAGACCACATAGCGCAGGACAGGTACCCGCAACCCGTTCAGGTCCTCCTGTATGGAATTCGATGCGAAAGCACCCTGCCCAGAATGCGGTACAGATCGCTTCGGACTGCCGCTGTTTCTAATCATTCCCAGAGCCTGTATCACGCTTTCCTGGTTCTTTCTTCGGCTCAGTTCACCCACTGAGAGCAGCACCTTCTCATCTTTCCCGATACCCAACTCCCTTCGAACCGACTTTCGGACTGTCTCCCGTTCCGCGCCCCCAGGCTTGAACTTCTCCAGGTCGATCCCTACGCCCGGCAGGCGGACGACCCGTCCAGCCTTCAGCCATTTCCTGGCAAACCCGTAATCCTCCCGGTTGACCGTATTCAGGATATCCGTCCAGTGGGCGCAGATCCATTCCACAGGAAAATAGATCAGCCAGTTTTTAACCGGCGCTCCCCTAAAAAAATGGAATCCGTGGGCGGTGTAGATCACCCGGGTTCCATGGGATTTTTTCTTTTTTCGGAATGCCAGACGCGTCATGGCGGCGCAGATGGGCGAGTTGCAGTGGACCAGCGTAAAATTCTGTCCCGTGGCCAGCGCCCGCAGTTGCCGGTAGGAACGCAGCTGTTTCGGGAAGTTCGCAATCTTCCGACTGAAATCAATCTGCACCACATGGCAGCCCTGTGTCTCCATCTCCTCTTTAAACGCTGTCAGCTTGGACAACGGGCTGGAATCCTCTTTTCCGCTGAAGTTCGCCGCCAAGGTTACGTCATAACCTAGTTCCAGCAAAATCTTTATATTGCTTCGGTTGAAATTGTCAAGCATGGATGCCATGGATGCGGTCATTAACGCCTTCTTCATCTGGTTTATCCTTTTCTTTCCCGTTTCTCATATACGTTTCCGTTATACCGCTAAATGTATCTTATCTGACTCTTTCATCTGCTCCGGCTTCCCAGCTCCCTCTCCCCACGGAATCATCGTCACACTTTCGCACACCCGATATGTATTCTTCCCCGTCTCGTCTTTCCTGACCTCCAGAACCGTATAATGATCCGCCGTCGGCGGAGTTGTCACCGTCTCAACCCCGTTATAAAAAGTCTGCGCGTTCACGTCCACATCCAACAGAATCCCCAACGGGATTACCGTGTCTTCTCCCCATAGCTTTTTATGCGTCTTTGCGCACCGGCTGGAAAAACGGATCTTCTCAATGCCATCCAGCAGGTACTCCAGCGGCCCATAAACACGGTAATAAACGCTTTCCGCAGACTCCCTCATGATGTAAGAGGCGCGCACCACATGGTCTTTCCCGGAAATGGTCTCCAGGAACTCCGCGTCCTGCTCCATCAGCGGGAACATGGACAGATACCCGGTTGCAATCAGCCGGTTGATAGCCGGGATCTTCTCCAGGCGGCGGAACAGCGACTCCGTCCCTTCACAGGTGATGAAGACGCAGCCGCGGAAAAGCGGCTTCTGCTCGATCAGGACCCGCTCCTGCCGCCTCACATCCCGTTCGTTATAGATTACAAATACGTCCTGATACAGATAAGGCGGGACGGTTCGCCGGATCTCCTTCACCAGCGCTTCCTCCCCGCCGTACCAGGTCTTCAATTTGTACCAAAGCACCTGTTTTCCCTCCTCCTACAATCTGCTTCCCCTGTTAATGATCTTTTCAGCCATAACTGCTGGTTTTATTATTATCTTATTGGCCAAAATAAGACAAAGGAGGTTAACAGTTATGGCCGAAAAGATCACTAACAAACTTAAATTCTGTATTCATGACCTTTGCTATAGGAACCGCATCGTCTTTCAGATAGGCGCCCTTCAAATAACCTCCCTCAGGGACGTTACCCCCCCGCTTCCAGCTTCCTCACTTCTCCCACCGATAGCTCCACCGGCATCTCCCGGTCAAACATATGCACAACTATCGAGACCATGCTGTTCCTCACTTCATGGATTACAGTCACAATTCCCTCGAAAGCGCCGCTTATCACCGCCACCCGGTCGCCAGGCTGCAGCATAACGGCCAGCTTTCCATTTCCATGCGGGCAGAGCGCCAGCGGCTCCGTACCCGTATTGCCAAGAGCGTATTTCTCCGGTGTGGGGATATGCGCTTCTACCTTCCCGTAGGCCATCTCCCTGCGGACATCGTCATTTAAGATGATCCCCATCCGCACCGTCTTCTCCTGCCCAGCGATCGTCAGCCGTACCTGCGCGTAACGGTCACGGAACTTATAATCATGAATGCGGCCACCGCATTTCTCAAGCGGCCCCGACAGGTATGTGACACGGCCTTTTCCGTCCGTCGCCGCGTAAGTCAGGCGAACGATATGGTCGGCATCCAATATCCCCTCCAGGAATTCCGCCTCACTGTCATACAGTGGGGTGAATTCAAACGTCCCGGCCGTTAATATCTTCGACATAGCCGGAACCATCTTCAGGCACTGGAAGACAGCCTCAATATTATCTGTAGAGATAAAGAGGTACCCGGGGAACAGCCGCAGGATGTGAACCTGGTTCTGCTGGCGCCAGCAGCGCAGCCGTTCAAAATAAGGCACAAAACATTCCCCGTAGTATCGTTCCGGCACCACGCGGCGGATCATCTCCGCCAGTTGTTCTTCCTTCCCCGTATAACTTTGTATTGCGTACCACAGCATAGCCAAAGCCACTCCTTTTCCGTATCTTCCATGTCTTTCCAAAAAAACAGCTTCCGCCGTATTCCTTCCTTGTAGAAGAACGGGCTTCGCTGTCCTGCTCCTTCTTATTAAAAGGGCAGACTCCGTCATTCCCTCTGTCCTTTCGGACAGACAGGCTCCGCCACTCCGCCCTGCCCTTACCGGACAGCCCGGACTGTTGTGGCCGCTATAACCCCCTTCAGCAGAAACGTCTCCCGAGGCTCACGAGTCCCATCCAGGTTTTGTTTTAACACGGATCCATATCGTCTCCCTTGCTCACGCCATCAGAGGTATAATAATTTCCTCCGAAGCGCAGCATATAAACCTAGTAACCGATATCTGGCGGCTGATTGCTGTCGTAGAGGAACTTACTCCACGACCGCCAAACAAGCCATAATCCGCATTTATCGAAGCCCATTTTACAAAAAGAATCACTGTTTGTCAATACTTTTGTCCGAATTACAATAAATCCCAGCGCTGGCACGGTGGGCTAAAATGGCTTTATTCGCGAAACAGGGCCTCCGGTACGCCCGCTACGGGAGGTTTAAGCCGTCACAATTGCCGTCAGGATACGGAGCAGAAAAGGAGGAGCCGCAAATATGTCAAGAAAGGGCGAGAATATTTACCACAGAAGGGACGGAAGATGGGAAGGCCGGCGAATTGTCGGGAAGAAAGAAGGAGGGGGATACCATTTCCGGTATGCGTATGGGAAAACCTACCGCGAGGTGAAGGAAAAACTGTCCGTGATCCGGATTGTTGAAGGATACGGGGCCGCAGCGGCCGAGGGCGACCGTCAGGATATCCTTCAGCATGCCGGGAAAAAACAACCGGCCGGATTGCCGGGAGGAATCATCCTGTTCATCCCTGCGGGACAGTCCGTGGACCTGACCGGGGAACAGGCTGGGATACTGGAGAAATATATCCGTACAGCACAGGGCGGAGGGGCCCAAATCATCGAATGGCCCCCAATTGGGGACACAGCCGGCGGTCAGCTGCCCGAAAAAGTCCCTTCCGCGAACGGGCCAGCTGTCAGCCCCGGCAGGGACCTGCAAGCCGATACTGGAACGGGCTGCATCGGCGATTATGCCCGGAGATGGCTTTCCTCCATACGGCATCAGGTCAAAGAGTCATCCTATATGAAGTACCGGAACCTGATCAATTCCTATATACTCCCGGAACTGGAAGGCCTGAGATGGTCAGAACTGAACAGGGAGACGCTGGAGCTGTTCCTAAACCGGCTCCGTTCCACAAGCGGCAGGAAGAAACAGGGCCTTTCACCCAAAACAGTCTCTGATATCCTGTCCGTCATCCGGCAGGTCAGCCGGTATGCCGGCAGGTACGGGGAGGGGCCGGCGTTCGACCTGTCGTCGGTCACTGTAAAAAGGGAAGAAAGCGAGACGCCCATCCTGACCAGGGAGGAGCAGGACAGACTGTGCCGTTCCCTGCGCTCCGATCCCGACGACCGGAGCTTAGGTGAATTGGTCAGTGTGAACACAGGCCTGCGGCTGGGAGAGGTATGCGGGCTAAGATGGGAAGATATCTCTTTGGAGGACCAGACGATCTCGGTCCGCCGGACGATGCAGCGGGTACAGGTCGCGGACGATCCGGAACGGAAAACGGAAGTCGTCGTTACCGAGCCAAAGAGCCGGCGCTCGGCCCGCCAGATCCCGATCCCGGATGAACTGGCAAAGATCCTCGCCTCGCGTCGCAGGGGCCGCGGGGGATACCTGCTGACGGGAAGCGAGACGGCCTATGTGGAACCGCGGGCACTGGAGAGGCACTTCGCGAGGAGCCTTCAGGATGCGGGAATCCGGAATGTTAATTTTCACGCGCTGCGCCACACATTTGCGACCAGGTGCATGGAACTGGGCTTTGATGTGAAAAGTCTGAGCGCACTGCTTGGGCATGCAAATGTGAACATCACCCTGAACAGGTATGTACACCCTTCGATGGAGATGAAGCGGAAAAACATGCAGAAGCTTTCAGAATTATTAGCCGTCAGCTAATGCCGTCAAAATCCGTGACTAATGCCGGAAAATAAAGGAAATCCGTGGCATTGTCGTGGAGTAAGTTCCTCTACGACATTTTTTATCTGGTTATAGCCCTGTTGCCACATGCCCCTGGCAAGACAGCAG
>CANRHU010000011.1 GCA_947630485.1 uncultured Lachnospiraceae bacterium | reverse complement strand
TCTACTGCTTTTTTAATAAAGATAAAAAATCGCTATGCAACAGCCTCGGCAGGCCATCGCGCAGCGATTTTGTTCAAATTAGATTATACGGAAAACAGGTTATACGGAAAGCCGGAGATAGAAGCAGAAGAATGGAGGAAGAAAGAATGGTCAGATTAACCGCTCACGGAGTATTTCTGGATGAAAACTATCGGGTGATTGAAAGCTGCGCCCAGTCCACCGCAGAGTCCGCAGCCAGAACCGCGGCCAGAACCGCCGCCCTGTTCGCCGGCCGCCTGGATGCGGCGGAGGGGCGCACCCGCACAATGGCCTACGGCGTCTTAAAAGCCCACAATCAAGGCGGCGATATGGAGAATCTGAAACTGAAATTCGACGCGCTGGTCTCTCCTGACAATAACTATGTGAACATCCTGCAGACGGCGCGTGCCAGCGGGATTCAGAGGTTTCCGGTGCCCTATGTGCTGTCCAACTGCCACCATACGCTCTGCGCCGTAGGAGGCACGATCAACGAAGACGACCATGTCTTCGGACTGGGAAATGTGAAGAAATACGGCGGCATTTTCGTACCTCCGTACAGGGCCGTCCTTCACCAGTATATGCGGGAAATGATGGCTGGCGGCGGAAAGATGATCCTTGGCTCCGACAGCCACAGCCGCTACGGCGCGCTGGGAACCATGGGCATCGGCGAGGGAGGCGGCGAAGTCGCCAAACAGCTTTTGGGCCGCACCTACGATGTGAAGTACCCGCCCGTCGTCGCGGTGAAGCTGACCGGCGCCCCGCGGCCGGGCGTGGGGCCCCAGGACGTGGCGCTGGCTCTTGTGGCCGCCACATTTAAGAATCATTTCAGTAAGAATAAGGTGCTGGAGTTCGTGGGGGACGGAATTGCGAATCTGTCCATGGAGTACCGCATGGGAATCGATGTGATGACCACGGAGAGCGCGGCGCTCTCCAGCATCTGGTGTACGGACGGGAAGACCCGGCAGTATCTGGCGGGACATGGCCGTGAAGCGGATTATGTGGAAATGCGTCCGGCAGCGGGGGCGTACTACGACGCCATGATCGAGATCGATCTGTCTTCCGTAGAGTGTATGATTGCCCTGCCGTTCCATCCCAGCAACGCTATGCCGATCCGGGAATTTAAGGAGAGAATGCCGGAGGTTCTGGCGGAGGTGGAAGCGGAAGGGAACCGGATCAAAGGCGGCCACGGCGAACCATTTTCCATCATGTCCCATATGAGGGACGGGGAGTTTTGGGTGGATCAGGCTCTGGTCAGCGGCTGCAGCGGCGGGCTTTTTGAAAATATTGCGGCGATGGCGGATATCCTGAAGGGTTACGGAATCCCGGGGAACGGCCTGTCTCTCGGCGTTAATCCGGCCAGTCTTCCGGTGATGGAGGATCTGATGAAACAGGGGGTGGCGGCGGAGCTGGCAGTTTGCGGGGCGACCCTGCGCCCGGCTATCTGCGGCCCGTGCTTCGGCGTTACCGATGTGCCGGCCAATAATCAGGTCAGTATCCGCCATATGACCCGCAATTATCCCAACCGGGAAGGCTCCAAGCCGGGGCAGGGGCAGATGGCGGCGGCCTGCTTAATGGACGCCCGTTCGATTGCGGCCACGGTGCGCAGCGGCGGCCGTCTGACGGCGGCCACGGAGCTGGCGGATGTGGAGTACCGGGGACTTAAACATCATTTCAACAGGAAGATCTATGAAAATCAGGTATTTGATAATTTTGGAAAAGGCGACGCCTCCGAGAAGCTGGTCCTGGGGCCGAATATTGCGGACTGGCCGGAGATGGAGCCGCTTAAGCAACATCTTCTCCTTCGCGTGACCGGTTCCTACCACGGTTCCGTGACTACCGATGAGCTGATCCCATCCGGCGAGGCATCCTCCTTCCGCTCCAATCCGGAGAAAATTTCCGGATATATGATGGTGAGCCGCGACGCGGAGTATGTGAACCGCGCGAAGACGGTGCGGGAACTGGAGAGACGGAGAATGGGCGGAAGCGCGGTGAATCCGGCTGGGGCGGTGAGCCCGGCAGAGGGAGATGGAAGCGGCTGTGCGGGAACCGCGGCCGCCGCATCCGGCGACGCCGAACTGGATGCTGTCCTGGCCGCTCTGGCCGAGTCTGAGCGCTGTGATCCGGCAGGCATTACCTTCGGCGGTCTGATGGTCAGCGACCAGATCGGCGACGGCTCGTCCCGCGAGCAGGCGGCCAGCTCCCAGAAGGTGCTGGGCGGCTTTGCCAATCTGGCGAACGAATACGCCACCAAGCGATACCGTTCGAATCTGATCAACTGGGGCCTGCTTCCGCTTCGGACGGAGGAGAAGCTGGAGCTTCCGGAAGGGACGTATCTGTTTTTAAAGGATATCCGAAGAATTCTGAAAGAAGGCGGCGAACAGGTGACGGCGCAGGTGCTTGACGGGAACGGAAGCTGCGTCCGCACGATTTTATGTACGCTGGATCAGCTGACCGGCGAGGAGCGGGAGATTCTCATGGCCGGCTGCCTGATTAATTATTATCGCGCAAACCGCATGCGGAGAACGTGAAGGCGGCGCTGAAGAATTATCGGCTGAACCGTATAGAGGGCATGAAAATATTATCGCCCAAACCGTGACGGAAAGCATTGAAATTTATCCGAAAAAGTTGGATAATAGGCACATGCAGTCTACAGTCATGCGGATATATGGGGTGAGCAGAATGGAACGAATAAGCAGCCTTGAAATTGAAGACGTTATGTCCGGAATCCCGGGCGGGTTCTTTATCTATCATGCGGATGGGAATGAAGAGATTATCTATGTCAATAATGAGGTCCTTTATTTGTATAAATGTGAGACGGTCGAGCAGTTCCGCGGGCTGACGGGGAATACGTTCCGCGGCATGGTGCACCCGGATGATCTTGACGGAGTGGAGCGGAGCATTGAGGATCAGATCGTAAAGAGCCAGCGGAATCTCGATTATGTGGAATACCGGATTATCTGCCGGGACGGCGAAGTGCGCTGGGTGGAGGATTTCGGACATTACGTCAGAAGCGACGAGTACGGCGGCGTGTTCTATGTATTTATCAGCGACGTGACCGACAAGATGATCAATCACACGAAGCGCGAGAACGAGCTGATCAGCGATCTCCGCGATCAGGAGCTTTTGCGCACGGCGCTGCAGAGCACCGCTTCCTCCTACAGGGAGGTGTACATGCTCGACCTGGTCAGTGATTTTTACCGCATGATTTATCCGGATAACCATAACGCCGCCGCGAGGGGAAATTACAGGGAGCTTTTGACGAAGCGCGTCGCATTTGAGAAGACGGACAGCCGGATGCAGGGAGATATACGGAACAGTCTCCAGCCGGAGCAGATTCAGAAGGCTCTGATGGATGAAAATGTAGTGGAATACCGCTATATACGGAAGCAGCCGGAGGGCGGGGAAGAGTGGTGCGTGGTCGCGTTTACCGTCAATGAGCGCCGGGACGGGGTTCCCGTTTCCGTGGTCATGGGCGTCCGAAGCATTGAGAATATTATCCGCAGTGAGGAGAAGCAGAACGCCATTTTAAAGGATGCGCTGATCCAGGCGCGGCAGGCCAACGCGGCGAAAAATATGTTTCTTGCGAATATGTCGCATGATATCCGCACGCCGATGAACGCGATCGTCGGTTTTTCCACCCTGCTTGAGAACGAGGCGGAAAATCCCGCCAAGGTGCGTCAGTATGCGCAGCGGATCACTTCGGCGAGCCGCCATCTGCTGGGGCTGATCAATGACGTCCTCGATATGAGCAGGATTGAGAGCGGGAATATGGCGCTGAACGTGGCGGGGGTGCCGCTTCGCGAGCTTCTGGATGAAATTTCAACGATCATGCTGCCGCAGGCGCGGGACAAGGAGCAGCAGTTTGCAATTCATGTGCGCGGCCGTGTGCCTGACCGGATTCTTGCGGATCGGCTGCGTCTTACGCAGGTTCTGATTAATCTGCTGACGAACGCGGTCAAATATACGCCGAAGGGCGGAACGATTGAGCTGATTGTCTCGGACTGCGGGCAGCGGTCGTCGAACTATGCGCATCTGCGCTTTGTTGTCGCTGACAACGGTATCGGGATGAGCGAGGAATTTCAGAAGACGATTTTTGAGCCGTTTACGCGGGAGATCAATTCGCTGACGAACAAGGTGCAGGGTACGGGCCTGGGAATGGCGATTACCAGAAATTTGGTGGAGCTGATGGGCGGAATGATTTCCGTGAAGAGTACGAAGGGCGCCGGCAGCACGTTTACGGTGGACATGGAGTTTGCCCTTCCCGAACAGACGGAGGAGCCGGAGACCGAGATTGCGGTGGAGACGGCGGAGAACCTTCTGGTTGGAAAGCGGATTCTTGCGGCGGAAGACAATGAGATCAACGCGGAGATCCTGGGCGAAATTCTGCGGCTTGAGGGTGTCGATTTTGATCTGGCGCAGGACGGCAGCGAGGCGGTAGAGCGTTTTGTGAATTCGGAACCGGGATATTACGATATGATACTGATGGATATTCAGATGCCGCGGATGAACGGCTATGACGCGACGAGGGCGATCCGCGCGAGCGCCCATCCGGACGCGCGGACGGTTCCGATCGCCGCGATGACCGCGAATGCGTTTACGGAAGATGTGCAGCGGGCAATTGACAGCGGCATGAATATGCATATCCCGAAGCCGATTGACATTGCCGCGCTGCATGAGACCTTCCGCCGTTTGATGGCGTCGCCGCCGGCGCGTGAAGACGGCGCGGGCGGGAGCGCAAAAAGTTCCGGCAAAGCCTGATCCTTTTACCGCATCAGCCGCGTCAGGTCCTCATAAAACTGCGGATAGGAGATATTTACGCATTCCGCGCCGCGGATTTCGGTTTCGCCTTCGGCGCATAAGCCGGCGACGGCGAATGTCATAGCGATGCGGTGATCGAGATGGCTGTCGACGACGGCGCCGTGCAGAGGTTTTCCGCCGCGGATAATCATTCCGTCCGCGGTTTCGGTGACATCGGCGCCCATAGCGGTCAGATTCTCCGTCATGACGGCGATGCGGTTGGATTCCTTTACTTTTAGTTCCGCAGCGTCGCGGATAACCGTGGTGCCTTCCGCGAAGCATGCCATTGCCGCGATCATCGGCAGTTCGTCGATCAGCGTCGGTATGGCGGCGCCCTCGATGACCGTGCCGTGAAGCGCGGAAGAACGCACCAAAATGTCGGCCGTCGGCTCTCCGGAGCCGGCGCTTTCGTTTCCACGCGAGCGGAGCGCCGGTGACGCTCCGATTGTATTTCCATGCGAAGAAAGCGCCGGTGACGCACCGTTTGTATTCAATAAGGAAATATCACCGCCCATGTCCTTCGCGACGGCGAGAATCCCGGCCCGCGTCGGGTTGATGCCTACGTTCCGCAGCAGAATCTCTGAGTGCGGGATCATCAGTCCGGCGCAGAGGAAGAACGCGGCGGAGGAGATGTCGCCGGGAACCTCGATCAGATTGCCGGTAAGCTCGTCGGCCGGCTGTATGACGGCGGTGACGCCGGCCTGATTTGACCGGCCGGGGGCGGTCAGCGCTTCCCGCGCCGGTCGCACCGTGATTCCGGCAGCCGGCGCTTTCCGCGCCGGTTCTGTCCGCACATCTGCCCCAAAATAGCGCAGCATGATCTCGCTGTGATTTCTTGAAAGATAGGGTTCGGTCACCCGCGTTTCCCCGTCCGCATAAAGCCCGGCCAGCAGGATCGCCGATTTCACCTGCGCGGAAGCAACCTGCGATGTGTAGGAGATACCGTGCAGTTTCCGGCCGCTGATCCGGAGCGGAGCGCAGCCGTTGCCGTTGAGGCTTGTGATCTGCGCCCCCATTTTTGACAGGGGATCGATGATCCGTTTCATCGGACGCTTTTGGATCGAGGCGTCGCCGGACAGCGTCACGTCGAAATCCTGAGCGGAAAGAATCCCGGAAATCAGCCGCGTGGTGGTTCCGCTGTTTCCGCAGTCCAGGACGCCGGCCGGACGTGAAAGCCCGCGCAAACCTTTGCCGTGGATCAGCACGGTGCCGCCGTTATTTGTGATATCGATGCCCATCTTTTGGAAGCAGGAGATGGTGGACAGGCAGTCTGCCCCCTGAAGGTAATGGCGGACTTCGGTCGTTCCTTTCGCAATCGCCCCGAACATGACGCTGCGATGGGAAATCGACTTGTCCCCCGGCACAATAACCTCTCCGCGTAACCCGCTGCATTTAGTAAATTTCATGAAGGTTATATCCTCCTTTTAACGCATCAGTTCATAGTGATATTTTTTCAGCACTTCCCACGCCTGTTCCATGGCGCTTTGTTCATAGAATTCGATCCGCAGCGCGCCTTCGCCGTGTTCCCGGTTATGGTTGATTCCGATGTTCTTGATACTGATTCCCTTCGACGCCAGAATCACGGAGAGCGTCGAGATGGAACCCACCTCGTCCACAATATCCACGGTGAAGGAGTATTCCGGCGCAATGGCGCCGCGCGCTTTCTCGGAGAAGCTGTTCCGGTATGTGCGCGAGGTGGCGAACAGATCGTATACCGCCTGGCTGTCGGCGTTTTCCAGTTCCGACGCCACTTGCTCCAGGGATCGGATATACTGCCGCAGGATCCGGGTCAGATTTCCGCGGTTGGTCATGCAGATCTGCTCCCACATCTCCGGAGAGGAGGAGGCGATCCTTGTGATATCTTTAAAACCGCCGGCGGCCAGCCGTTTCATCATGCCGTCGTCCGCGTCGGCGTCCCGCACCAGATTCACCAGGCTGGACGCGACAATGTGGGGAAGGTGGCTGATTCCGGCCGTGATCTGGTCGTGACGGCGGAAATCCAGGATGATCGGGATCGATCCGACTGTTTCCGCTATTGTGACCAGACGCCGCACATCTGTCTCCTTTGAGGAAGCGGTGGGCGTCACGATATAATAGGCATTCTCCAGCAGATGATCGGTCGAGTTCTCATATCCGGTTTTCTCCGAGCCGGCCATGGGATGTCCGCCGATAAACACGTCCTCCATGCCGAGGGCCGTAACCTGCGCATGGATATCGGTCTTCGTGCTCCCCACGTCCGTGACGAGGGCGCCCGGTTTCAAGTACGGCCGGAGCTGCTTCAGATAAGCGGCGTTGCATTCCACCGGCGCGCACAGGAAAATGATATCGCACAGCCGAAGCTCTTCGCTGATTCCGCTGAGAAGCACGTCCACGATGCCGTCAGCCTTGGCCTGCTCCAGGCGCGCGCGCGTCCTCATGTAGGCCATAATCGTCGCATCGGGGCGTTTGCGCTTGATGCCTCTGGCGATGGACCCGCCGATCAGGCCCAGGCCGATGAAGCCGAAAATGGAATCCGTTCTGACGGTGGGATTCGTTGTGTCCATATCCGAAACCTCCTGAAAATCAGCCTCTGCCCGCCAGTTCCACGTACGGGCGGAGATGCTGCATCATTGTCTCAAACTGTTCGAAGGTCAGTGATTGCGGTCCGTCCGACATAGCGCAGGAGGGGCATGGATGCACCTCTACCATGATGCCGTCCGCGCCGACCGCGGCGGCCGCCCTGGACAGAGGCTCGACGTAAGCCCTTACGCCTGTGGCGTGGCTCGGGTCCACGATCACCGGCAGATGGCTCTTGGCGCGGATCACCGGAACGGCGCTCAGATCCAGTGTATTCCGCGTGCTGGTTTCATAGGTCCGAATGCCACGCTCGCAGAGCACGATATTCGGATTTCCCTCAGAAATGATATATTCCGCGGCGTTGAGCCATTCGTCGATGGTGGCCGACAGGCCGCGTTTTAGGAGCACCGGCACACCGGATTTGCCCACTTCCTTCAAAAGCTCGAAATTCTGCATGTTTCTGGCGCCGATCTGCAGCATGTCTACATACTTGACGGCGGTTTCCAGCGCCCGCAGGCTTGTGACCTCGCAGATGACGTTAAGTCCCGTGGATTCGCGGGCTTCCTTCATATATTGAAGTCCCTCTTCCTCCAGCCCCTGGAAAGAGTAGGGCGATGTCCTTGGCTTATATGCGCCGCCCCGCAGGAAGGTGGCTCCCGCCTTCTTCACCGCCTCTGCGCTCGCCAGCAGCATATCGTGGTTCTCGATGGCGCAGGGGCCTGCCATGACGGTGAAGCTGCCCGGACCGATTGTGGTGTTCCCCACCGGGATCACGGAATCCTCCGGATGGAATTTCTTGTTGACCAGTTTGTAGGATTCGGTTACATTGACAATCTTGTCCACGCCTTCGGAGATCTCAATGTTGGAGCCGTTGAGCTTCGTCTTGTCGCCGACGACGCCGACGATGGTGACCTCGTCGCCGTGGGAGAGGTGGGCCTGAAGGCCCTTGGACTCGATCAGCCTGGTAACCTTTGATATCGCTTCCTCGGAAGCGCCAGGTTTCATGATGATGATCATAGCGGTATCCTCGTATCATAAATATAGTAGTGAACTTTTTCATTCTAAGACAGAGAAATCGAAATGTCAACACTTTATTGATTTAAATCGCAAAATTTAAATCGAAGTTAGCCCGGATTTAAATCGCAAAATAACCTAAAAAAATAACTTTAAGGCTTTAGGGCCGCCCCGGCAGGTGAACAGCAGGCCGGGCGTTCGCTCCGCTGCGGTTTAAGGATACGTCTTGACTTTACCGGGACAGGGGGATATAGTATCTTTAAGATTTTAAGGAGGAAGCGGGCCGAATGACGTTAAAATTGGAGAAAAACAGAACCTATTCCGTTTTGTTTATCGGCAACAGCTACACGTACTATAACAGTCTCTGGGATGTTTTTCAGCAGCTTTCCGGCGACGCGGGCTATTCATTTTCCGTTGACCAGGTGACGAGCGGCGGATATTATCTGGATCAGTTCGCGGATCTTAAGGATCCTTATGGCGAACTGCTGGAGACCAAGCTGGCGCAGATAAAATATGATTACGCGTTCCTTCAGGAGCAAAGCCGGTCTCCGATCTTAAGCTATGACCGGTTTAAGGCGGGAGCGGCGGCGCTCTGCAAAAAACTTGCCTCAAACGGCGCGCAGGCAATTCTGTATGAAACCTGGGGGCGCAGGACAGGGGCGGACGGCCTCATAGGAACCAATGAGAGCATGAGCAGAGCCCTGGCCGAGGCGTACGAGAGGCTGGGGAGGGAGTTAGGGCTTCCTGTCTCGCCAGTCGGGCGTGTATTCTATGAGATTTATACGAAGCATCCGGAGATAGAACTGTACAACGAGGACGGGAGCCATCCGTCCGCGGCGGGTACATACGCGGCGGCGCTCTGCCATTTTGTGACGCTTACCGGGGAGAATCCGGCCGGACTTGCTTATCGCGGCGCGCTGCGTGAGAGCGAAGCGGCCGTTTTGAAGGAAATGGTATACGGTCTCCTATAAATATGGAAATGCTGCCGCCAGCCGCGGAAGCGGTTACCACACCTTCCACGGCATATCGCCGCGGCGGCACATCTCGTCCAGCTTTTTCTTCTCCCGCTGGGTGTCCATGCACTGCCAGAAGCCGGTGTGCTGGTAGGCCTTTACCTGCCCCAGCTCCGCCAGATGTCTGAGCAGATCATAGTCCATCTGGGCGTCGCCTTCGATATAGTCGAAGATGCCCGGCTCCATGACCATGAAGCCGCCGTTGATCAGCGCGGCGTCCTCGTCCTTCTTCTCGCGGAAGGCCATCACATCGCCGTCCGCGCTCACGTTCAGGACGCCCTTGGTCTGCGCCAGAGTAGCGGTGGTGACGGTCGCCAGTTTCCCGTGGGAGCGGTGGAACCGCTCCAGGGCGGGGAGATCCACGTCGGCAACTGCGTCGCCGTAGGTTACCATGAAGGTTTCATCGCCGATATATTTGCGGACGCGCGTCAGGCGGCCGGCAGTTCCGGTCATCAGGCCGGTATCGGCCAGAGTCACGGACCAGGGATCCACGGCTGTCTCGTGGATGACGGTCTTATTCTCCCGCATGTCAAAGGTTACATCGTAGTTGTTGGCGATGTAATTGGCGAAAAACTGTTTGACGATCTCCTGTTTATATCCAAGGCAGATGATGAAGTCGTTGTAGCCGTAATGGGAATAGATCTTCATGATGTGCCACAGGATCGGTTTGCCGCCGATCTCGATCATCGGCTTCGGCAGCAGGTGGCTTTCCTCGCTGATGCGGGAGCCCAGGCCGCCGGCCCAGATTACTACTTTCACTGTGATTTTTCCTCCGTAGGATTAGGTTTCGCTGGTGTTGTCATTTCTATTATACTTCCGTGACCCGGTTCTGTAAATACATTTTCGGCGGCGCCTGTTTTACGTCAGTATGCAAAAAACGCGCCAGTGACGCTTTGTTCATATTTCCATGCAGAAAGGGTGTCAGCGGCATGCTTCCGAAGCGTCGGACGAGCCCGCGGAGCAGGGGCGCTGTGATTGGAATGGAATAAGTGTGGGCGGAGCGGCCTCTCCTTTAACAGTGACCGGACATATCTCTAAACGCCGCGTATTTGCCGGGGGATATTCCGGTCATTTGCTTGAACATTTTGCAGAAATGATATACGTTGCCGTACCCTACAGATTCTGCCACATCCTCGATCGTGCTGTAGTCGCTTATCAAAAGCCCCTTAGCCTTTTCGATTTTGATCATGTTAAGATACCGGATCGGAGGCATACCGTAAACTTCCGTGAAGATCTTGCGGAAATATACGACGCTTATACCGGACAGGCGTGCGAGCGTCTGGATGTCAATGCCGCCGTCGCTGAAATGCTGCTCCATGTATTCGACGGAAGGGCGGATCCGTTCCTTCTTCGACGAGAAGCGATAATCCGTCTGTTCATTTTCCGCGATTCGGGAAATGGTTTCATACAGACCGGTCATACATTTCGGAAGATAACCGTGGGGCCGAAACAGCATCAGATTCTCCAGACGGGAAAAGATGGCGGCCAGTTCCATGCTGCTTTTGACCGGCGAGCTTAAAATGGAGTCGGGGCAGTTTTCGCAGTCGAATTCGATCATCAGGCATTCTCCTTCTTCCAGACATTCCCAGGAATAGGACGCGCCCCGGGGGAGAAAAATGACGTGGCCCGGATCGGAGACGTATTTCGCGCGCCGCATGCGATAGATCGTGCAGCCATGGGTCTTGATGGCAAAAGCGGAATATTCCCTGCCGCGTCTTTGGGCGGTCTGCCCCTGTGAGACACGGATGCGGTTAAACGCGTAGATCCCGGTGATTATCATATCATATAAAAAATTCTGCATATCTTCTCTTTTTCCTGCAGCTCTTTCTGCTTGAGCCTCAAATGTGTGCGCAGAAATGCTTTTTCTGTATTCTGCGGTATTTATTTGTAATCTTTGTCATCATTTTATATCAGAGATGAGAAAATGTAAATACATCCGGACGGAAAAGAACTCCGGAATGATAGTATCGAAAAGCACAAGAATATCAATATGAACATTTACAGACCGCGGACGTTCTGTTATAGTGCGAGAGAGAATGGTTACCGTCTGCTAAACGTTCTGCGAAGATGCGCGCAGATTCGGACAGGAAGATGTCTGCGGAAGCAGGTCCGAATTTCGGGCCAGGGTTTGCGGGCGGGTCTTGAAAGGAGAGATTCCATATGAAGGCAATGCTTGTGAATGAAAAGAGGGCTGGTCTGGTCAGATGTGCCGGATCCGGTGGTGAAAGAGGATGAAATGCGGATTGAGATTCACGCGGCGGCTTTAAACCGCGCGGATCTGCTGCAGAGGCAGGGAAAATATCCTTCTCCGCCCGGCTGTCCGGAATGGATGGGCCTGGAGATATCCGGCAGGGTCGTCGAGCTGGGCGGGACCGCCGAAAGAGAAAGCAGCTGGAAGATTGGCGATGAAGTGTGTGCGCTTCTCGGAGGAGGCGCACCTGACAGCCGGAAAACAAGGAGGAGAACATGGGAAAAGGAGTTTTGCGGGGCATTCATCGCCGTTTATTGTCGATGTGGTGAGGGAGCGCACGCCGTATGACGCGATTGCGAAAATGAAAAATGCCAGGATTGACGGAGCGATGGGATATGACCTGCACCTTTCATGTCTGGACGCGGAATACAAGAATGTGGAGTCCATAAGAAGGATCATAAACGATTCTGTTTTGCCGGTCATGGCGCTGAGCTATAGCCAGAATTATGAGCAGGAGGCGTATGAGGAGACGGAAGCTCTCTTTTGACCGGCCCTCCAAGGAGCGATTCGACCGGGAACATGCGCCGGAGGATATGATTTTCGCGCATACGAACCCGAGGGAGGTGACGCTTGATGGACGGGCGCTTGCCAGACAGAAGGAGCTGATTTCATTTGCGCACGAACATGGGTGTGAGGTACTGATCTCCTGTCATACCTTCGTCCCGATGCGCGCGGAAGAGCTTTTATGCCTTGCGCGGCATCTGGAGTCGAAAGGCCCGGATGTGATCAAGATCGTCGGCGCCGCGGATACGGCGGAGGAGCTGGCGGAGGCGTTCCGCACCCTTGACTGGAGAATGGACGCCTTAGACGGAGGAAGGCCAGGGGAATAGACGATGTTTAAGAAGGAGGAAATGGCGGTATGTTGATGAAAGAGATCCAATTTGTGACGATCGGAAAAGCGAAGCTGACGGATTATGAGCAACGGGACATCCGTGAGAATGAAGTCCTGACCAGAACGCACTATACACTGATTAGCGCCGGAACGGAACGTGCGAATCTTCTGGGACTGCCCAACACGGGTTCGGGTTTCCCGCGGCGGCTTGGATACGACGCGGTGGGAATGGTTGTACGGGTCGGGGGCGCGGTAGAGAAAGTAAAGCCGGGGGACAGGGTGCTGGTGTACCATGGGACGCATGCCCAGTATAGTGTGCGTCCCCAAGAGGATATCTATCCGGTTACGGCAGATGTCAGGGATGAGGACGCCGTGTTTGCTATCGTCGGCGCTATGGGGCTTGGCGGCCTGCGGAAGACACGGCTGGAATTTGGCGAATCGGCCATGATTATGGGACTGGGCCACCTGGGGCTTTTCGCCTTGCAATGCGCGAAATGGATGGGCGCGTGCCCGCTGATCGCGGCGGATCTCAATCCCGTCCGCCGTGAGCTTGCTCTGCGGCTGGGAGCGGATTACGTTTTTGATCCGGGAAAGCGGGATTTCGCGGAACAGGTGAAGTCGGTGACGGCCGGAAAAGGCGTCGATGCCATTGTGGAGGTGACCGGATCTTCTCAGGCGCTCATGCAGGCGCTGGATTGCGTGGCGCGGCAGGGGCGCATTGCCTTAAACGGCTGCACCCGCGTGTCGGATTGCCCGATTGATTTCTACCGTCAGGTACATAAACCGGGCGTTTCGCTGATCGGCGCACACAATATGGTACGTCCGAAGATGGACAGCTATCCATATTGCTGGACCAACGAAGCGGACTGCCAGGCGCTCCTGCGCATGATGGAAAAAGGGCGGATTCAGGTATCGCCCATCATCACCACCATTGCGTCGCCGATGGACTGCGAGGAGATCTTTGACCGCTTGGCGAATGACCGCGATTTTCCGCTTGGCGTGCTGTTCGACTGGAGCAGGATATCGTGTCCGGAGTGGAAATAGAAGGAGCCGGAGATGGGAGCTGGGCTAAAATCGATTTTGATCAGCAATGGGATCATCTGGAACGGAGTGGAGTATAAAAAAGGAAACGTTGCTTTAAAGGACGGAAAAGTCGCGGATATCGGAACATGCGAGGGGGTCCAGGTCGATTATGAGTACGACGCGGCCGGATGGATCGTTTACCGGAGGAACTGACGGCTGGATGGACGGCTTTGGGAAAGGAGAACCGCTTAATGGATCAGAAGGGGATTGTTAAGGGAGAGAATTACAGGATCACGGTGCTTACGCCGTCGCTTTTGCGTCTGGAGTACAGCAGCGAGGGATATTTCGAGGACAGGGCGACGCAGGCGGTGGTAAACCGGGATTTTGAAACGCCGCGGTTTGAGACAGCGTGGGCCCTGGAAGGGCCCAAACCCACAGAACGGGGGGAGCCAAAAGGGGCCAAGCCCGCAGAACGGGGGGAGTCGAAAGGACCCCAACTCGTGGAAACGCAAGCCGGGAAAGAGGCGGGCGATGGCGGGACGCCCTGGCTGATTCTTGAAACCGACGAGCTTGTGTTGTACTATAATCAGAAGGAATTTACGGCGGACGGTCTGATGATTGACGTGAAGTCTGTAGAGGGCAGCCGATGGCGTTACGGACAGGAGCCGGGCGACCTGAAAGGGACTTACCGCACGCTGGACGGAATGGACGGGGAGCGCTATATCTATGTCAAGGATCCCGCAGACTGCGGGAAAATCGAACTGGGGACGGGGCTTTTGTCCCGCGAAGGCTTTTCCGTCATTGACGATGGCGCTTCCATGCCTATGACGGAGGACGGCTGGGTGGAACAGCGGAGGGCCTGTATCGATCTCTATTTTTGGGGATATGGGCACCGTTACCTGGAGTGTCTGAAGGATTTCTATCATTTATGCGGCAGGACGCCGCTGCTTCCAAGGTACGCCCTGGGAAACTGGTGGAGCCGCTATCATCGCTATTCGGCGGACGAGTATAAAGAGCTGATGCTGCGTTTTGAGGCGGAGCGGCTGCCGTTTAGCGTGGCGGTTCTCGACATGGACTGGCACCTGGTGGACGAGGTGGATCCCAAATACGGAAGCGGCTGGACCGGATATACCTGGAACAGAGAGCTCTTTCCGGATCCGGAGGAATTCCTGGCCTGGCTCCATGACAGGAACCTGAAGGTCAGCCTCAATGTCCATCCGGCGGACGGCGTCCGAGCCTATGAGGAGCTGTATCCTGAGATGGCGAAAGCGCTGAAGATCGATCCCGCGGGCGGGCAGACGGTGGAATTTGACCCGTCTGACCGGAATTTCATGAAGGTTTATTTTGAAGTGCTCTGCCATAGCCTGGAGAGGCAGGGAGTGGATTTCTGGTGGCTGGACTGGCAGCAGGGGACGAAATGCAGACTGCCGGGACTGGATCCTCTCTGGATTCTGAACCATGCCCATTATCTGGACAGCTCCTGGAAAGGAACGCGCCGCATCACGTTTTCACGTTACGCGGAGGTGGGAAGCCACCGATACCCGGTGGGATTCTCCGGAGATACGGTTATTTCCTGGGAAAGCCTTGCCTATCAGCCCTATTTTACAAGCACGGCCAGCAATATCGGTTATGGCTGGTGGAGCCACGACATCGGAGGTCATATGAGGGGCGTAAGGGACGACGAGCTGGTGGCCCGATGGGTGCAGTTCGGCGTGTTCTCGCCGATCATGCGTCTCCACAGCACCAAGGGGCCATTCTACGGGAGAGAACCCTGGAAGCATGACGCGGCGACGAGGGAGGTAATGGGACGGTATCTTAGGCTGCGCCACAGCCTGATTCCCTATCTTTATACGATGAACTACAGGGCCAGCGCGGAGGATCAGCCGCTGATCTGGCCGATGTATTATAAGGAGCCGGAACGGGAGGAGGCGTACCAGGTGCCCAATGAGTACTATTTCGGGACGGAGCTTCTGGCAGCGCCGATCACCCGTCCGATGGAGAAGGAAGCAAGAGCCGCCTGGACGGATGTATGGCTTCCGGAGGGAAAATGGATGGATTTCTTCGACGGGAGAATCTATGACGGCGGAAGGATGCTGCGCATGTGGAGGGGGATTGAGAATATCCCCGTACTTATGAAGGCAGGCGCCATTGTGCCCATGACAGATATGAAGCGGTACAGCAATTCCGCGGAAAACCCGGCGGCCATGGAAGTGCGTATTTTTCCCGCGGCGGACGGAAGGTTTCTGCTGAGAGAAGACGACGGGGACAGTCCCGAGGACAGACCGGAGAATTGGGCTGTGACGGAGCTTGCCTTAAAAGCGGGAGACATCCGGACGTTTACCATCGCGCCGGCGCGGGGAAATTTATCCGTGCTGCCGGAGAAGAGAAGCTGGAAGCTGGTTTTGGGGGGCGTAAGGAACGCGGCGCCGGAGGTCCTGTCAGAAGGGCGGATGATGGAGGACGTCGTCTGCTCCTATCAGAGGGAATCCCATACCCTGACGGTGGAACTTAAAGAGTTTCCCGTTACCCGCGGCGTTACGGTGGTTTTTCCGCAGGGAGAGCCGCTGATTGCGGAAAATGACGTGGACGCCTTCTGCGGCCGGATCTTAAACAGGGCGCAGACGGAGTACGCCTTGAAGAATCAGATCTGGTCTGTACTGGAGGAAAAAAACGGAGGCCCGGAGGGTGCGGCGGATAAGCTTAACGGAATCGACATGCCGGAAGGACTTAGAGGGAGCCTGCTGGAAGTGCTCCGGATGACGCTTCCGAAGGGAGAATGACGCCGGACGACGACGGCGCGCAGGACCGGGAATCTGGAAACAGGTTCCCGGCCCTTTTTGACGGATACTCTGCTTCTGCCGCGTCCCTATGAACGCAGGGCGCGCGGAGATTCCCCGAAGCATCGCCGGTAAGCCTTATAGAAGGAATTCGTATTCGCGTAGCCTACAAGTTCAGCGATCTCCTGAACGGACATATCGGAATCCTGCAGCGCCTGGCGCGCTTTATTCATCCGCAGTTCTTCTACATAGGCAGAGAAGGTTTTACCTGCGAAGGCGTTCATACGTTTCTGCAAGGTAGGCGCAGAAATGCCAAAGTGATCCGTTACCATCGTGATATCCAGCTGCGGATCATTGTAGTGGCTGTTGATGAAATCAACCAGTTCGTTATTCCCCTTCTTCGCTTCGCTGGCTCTCTCAAGATTGATATGTTCGCAGATTTCCCGAAAACAGGCCGGGAATTCCGTCCTAAAAAGGTACTGGAAATTTTTACTGTTGAAAACGGGGATATGAATATCATCAAGGACTCTGTTTTCCAGCTTGATTTGAAGCAGGAAATAATTTAACGCGCGGCAGGAGTATTTTGCGCCTACGCTGTCCTGCTTCTCCAGAATCGGGGCGGCTGCGCTCTGCAGGGCAGAAAGCGCGGTCTTCTCATCGCCGGTCTGGAGCGCGTAGTAAATGGTCCATAGCTGGTGCATGCCGATCACCGGATTACGGTTTCGGGCGGCCGCCGCGCCCGCATGACTTGTTATAACGCCGTGCTCAATCTGCTGGAAGGCGCCCGCCAGCATCGCAGGCGAGTCACAGATATCCCCGAGTATATAGCCCATGGAAATAGAATATTGCTTTCCATAGCTGTCGCAGAGGCGTTCGAGTTCCTGCTGTACATTCAGACCGCTGTTTTCCGGAAAAATCGCCAGAACCGCGTCTGAATCGAACGGAAACAGATAAATTCCATCGGACAGCTGCCGGAAATATTCGAAGAGAACCGTCCGGATGGCGTCCGGTTCGATGGATCTGGAATCCGGAATAAACTGAACCAGCGCAAGCCGCCACCGGGAAGGGAATTCCGGCAGGAATCTGGCAAACATAGCACGTGCCTCCTCAGAATACAGGCCATGGTAAAGCGCCCGTTCCAGGATCTGATTGCGGACGTTCTCCCGCTGGGTATCGATGACCTGGCGGTAATCCGTAAGCTTCGATCCCAGCTGCCTGACCGCGCTGACAAGAAACTCCCCCGTATCCGTTTCCTTCGGATCTTCCCGGACATAACCCGCGTCAAACAATTCCCCGACCAGATGCCGATAGGGTTTATCGGCAATAAAAGCGAAAAAGAACAAGCACACGAGACTAACGGCAATCAGAAAACACAGGAAAAAAGCGGTCAGATACTGCAGAGGCCTCAGATTTCTGACAAGGTACCATCCTGGCAGCTCCAGTTCGACCCTTACGGGCAGCAGGCTGTTGCTGCTTACCGACAGACGCTCAAAAGCTCCCTGCGGCTCCGCGCCGCCGACAGCGACGGGCGTATCGCCGCACCAAACAGTGAGTCTGCAAAAGGAGAGCGTATCCTCGTCGGCAAAAAGAGACAGCAGGCCGTCTGTCGCATAGTGAACGAACAGATAGGAGCCGTTCAGTTTCGAAAGACGGTATATCAGGGTGACTGCCTCATAGTCCTTCAGGGCATCCGACCAGAAGGACGCGGAAGGAAGCACATTCATCTCTCCGGAAAAGTCCGACCAGTAGTCCTCGTCGTTGCAGCGCAGGAAATTCCCGTACTCCAGGGGAGGTCTGTTGTAAAAAAGGTAATATCGATCAAAACCGGGCTCCCCATCGAACGAGACCCCCGCATTCTGGATAAAATCGTAAGACCTGAAATAAGAGAACAGAAACCTCTTCGCGTTCATAAGCTTTAGATTATCAATCTGCTGCCTTGTCAGATTCCCTGACCATCCGGTCTGCGTGCTGGTCAGAATATCCTTTGCGCTGCCCACTGTGCTGATTGAGGAATCCAGCTGTTTCATATTCTTCTCAAGATTGAGGCGGTACTGTTCTATGGCGGCTTCCTTGTTGAGCCGGTACATATAGGCATAGCATGGGACACAAAACAGACTGCATAGCAGCGTAAAGATCAGGCAGAGCTTCGCTACGCTCCAAAACCTTTTCTGATAGATCTCCTGATAAATAGCCGAATGTCTGCTGGCCAAGAACAATCCCCCCCATAATCTGCATCATTCTCGTTTGATACATTATAACAAAAAATCCGGCAGGTTTCAATAATGCTTCTTTTACGCTGCCCATGGCTGATAGAGACATTTCATAAAAAGTTGTGAATAGTGCACAAAATCGCCTTGCACTTTTTGAATATTTTTTCCATATTACAGCGCTGTTTTTGGAAAAACAGAAAATGTGGAAATTTAGAAAGCGTCTCCGCGTTTATCATTTTTCACGTCGGATTTCCGTATTGGCGCTTTCCTAACTCTCAGAATGGATGATAAAATAATCTTGCCGAGGCGAAAGCCCGGTCCCGTTCCGGAACAAGGGGAAACATGCAGACAAATTACAAAAATGAAAGGGAAGGTATGAAAATGAAACATATGAAAAAAGCAACGGCTCTTTTTCTGAGCGTTCTGATGCTGCTTGCGGCGGCGACAGGATGCGCCAACAGCGGAAGCGGCAGCGCGGAAAGCGATTCTGGCAGCGCCGGTTCGGCAGACAGCAGTATCGCCGCCCCGTCAGGCAGCACCGCGGACACAGACGGCGGCAGCGGCGAACCAACGACCCTGACCATATGGATTCCGGACAAACTGCGTGTGGACTACAATAATAATAAAATGACGGAATGGCTTGAGGAGCAGGGCAATTTCGATCTGCAGTTTACCGCAATTCCCAGCGCCGACTATGAAACGAAGGTAAATCTGGCGCTGACAGCCGGCGATATCGAAGATCTTCCTGATATCATCATGCACAGGGACGGCGGAAGCTTCGCTTCATCCTTTCTTATGGAATGGGCGGCGGCGGGTTCCATCATTCCTCTGACCGAATACTATCAAGATCCCCAGCTTGCCTCCAATATCAATGAAGCTATTCAGCGCACCGGCGTTGATTACACCCAGCAGCTCGTCATGCCCGACGGCAATCTGTACGCGGTCGGAAGCTACAATCAGAGTTCCGGAAACGAGTATGGCACAAAAATTCATTTATATAAACCCTGGCTGGACGCCCTGGGAGAAGACGTTCCCACCACCACGGAAGAATTGAAGAACCTGCTGGAGAAAGTCGCCGCCACCGACTTAAACGGCAACGGCAAGAAGGACGAGATTCCCCTCGCGGGCGTCGCGCTTAGCAGCAGCGGGAACAACTGGTTTGAGATGCTCATGAACGCCTTCGTCTATTCAGGGGACAAATATTACAGAACCGTTACCGACGGCGTTGTGGGCGCGGCCTATACCACGGATGAATGGAAGGCTGGGCTGGCGTACATCCGCAGCCTTTTTGAGGAAGGCCTTATTCTTTCGGAAACCCTGACCATGAATGAGGAGCAGTTCAAGGCCGTTGCAAATACGGAAGATGTCTCATTATTTATGTTTGCGGGCGCCACCCCGGAAACGGTCACGAATATGGACGCCCGGGAGGGATATGTGACCATCAAACCGCTGACCGGGCCGAATGGGGTACAGTACGCTTCGTTTAATCCGAGCAGCGCCAGGAACAGCATGATCATAACGGCCAACTGCAAAAATCCGGAGGCGGCCTTCAAGCTCGGCGATCTGATGAGCTGTGAATACATCGGCATCAGCCAGCGCTGGGGCCTGCAGGGTGTAAACTGGGACTATGCGGTGGATGTGCCCGACGTGGAACAGAAATGGGAATCTCCGATGGACGGCTACGATCTGTATATTGTCGCATACGACGACAACAGCTTCTGGGGCGGCACGGATCCCACAGACGCCTGCTGGCTGCAGTACGGCATCTATGTCCGCCAGTACGGAATTTCCAATGGAAAAGGCCTGGCGATCGGATCCGCCGATATTGTCAAACAAAATATCAACCGGGCCATCGTAGAGTATCAGACAGGCGGCTATGCTCCGGCAGAGGTCATCCCGTCCAATCTGGTCTATAATGATGAAGAGACAACCGTGATCAGCGAACTGCAGGGAACCCTGACCAACTATGTCAACGAGTACAGCTCTGCCGTTTTTGCCGGCTCCAAAAACCTGGAGAGCGACTGGGACGCTTTCCAGAAAGAACTCACAAAGATCGGTCTTGATGAATATCTGGAGACGGTTCAGTCCGCCTACAGCCGCGTCTACGAATAATATCCGGAAAACAAAACATCCCTTAGAGGGCGTGCGCGTCCGTCCTGCGCCGGTCAGAGAGCGCAGGACGGACGGCAGAGAACGCCAACAGATACTCCGCTTTAGAAAGGAGCCACAAAATGCAATGGTTAAAAAATAACTCCCCGTCTCCCGAAGCGGAAGGGGCACGGGGACAAATACAAAAACGGCCGGCCGCCGAACGGCTGCGGTTCGCTCTGCGGCGTGACTGGCAGCTTTATGTGCTGATACTGCTTCCGGCCTTATATATCCTCATCTTCTGTTATCTGCCGATGGGAGGCATCCAGCTGGCTTTTCGGAATTACCGTGCCGCGGATGGAATTTTCGGCAGCAAATGGGTGTGGTTCGACAATTTCATCCGTTTTTTCAAGTCTTACCAGTTTACGAGAGTTTTGAAGAATACCCTGATATTATCGCTTTACAGTTTCGCCGTCGGTATGACGATTCCCATTGCCTTTGCGCTGATCTTTCACTGCATAGAACTGCCGCGGTTCAAAAAAATCACCCAGTCTATCGTTACGCTGCCCCACTTTATTTCTGTTGTGGTCCTGGTCAGTATGGTGATGCAGTTTCTGAATTCCCGCGTTGGATTATACGGTATTCTCTATGAATCCGTCACCGGAACATACCCCTCCGACCTGTTCGGCAAACCCGCCGCTTTCCGGCATATCTACGTGTGGAGCGGCGTCTGGCAGAATTTCGGCTGGAGCGCTATCATTTACATCGCGACCCTCTCGGGCGTAGACTATGAGCTTCATGAGGCGGCCCAGCTGGATGGCGCTTCCCGTTTCCAGCGCGTCCTCCATGTGGATTTTCCGCATATCGCGCCGACCGTTGTCACTCTGGGTATCATGAGGGTCGGGCATCTGCTGAGCGTAGGCTTTGAAAAGGTGCTGCTGCTGCAGAACAGCCTCAACAGGGAGTATTCCGAGGTGATCTCGACTTATGTTTATCAGGTTGGACTCGCGGCGCAGATGAAGCCCGACTACTCCTACGCCATGGCGGTCGGACTTTTTAACTCCGTAATAAACCTCATTCTCATCACTTTGGCGAACCGGATGGCCAGACGCCTTTCGGACACCAGCCTCTGGTAAGGAGCGTGACATTATGAAAAAAAATCATGGCGCCATGATCCGCAAGTCGTGGGACGACAGAATCTTTAACACGGCTTCCATCGTCATTGTGTGCCTTCTCACCCTTGTCGTCCTGCTTCCAATGCTCAACGTTGTCGCCTGCGCCTTTTCCTCGCCGAAGAATGTCGGCGGCGGACGGGTGCTGCTGTGGCCGGTGGATTTTACGCTGGAAAACTTTAAACTGGCGCTCAAGTACCGGGACGTGTGGATCGGCTACCGCAACACCATCTTTTACACCACCGTCGGGACGTTCATCAATGTTATAATGACGCTGCTGTGCGCCTATCCGCTGTCTGTGAAAACCTTCTCCGGCAGGCATTTTTTCAACCGGATGTTCCTGTTCACCATGCTTTTCGGAGGCGGTATGATCGCGAATTATCTCCTCATAAGCAGCCTCAAGCTTTTAAATACCGTCTGGGCCGTGCTTCTTCCGGGCGCTATGAGCGTCTACAACGTGATGGTCACGCGTACCAACATCGAGTCTTCCATTCCGGCGGAACTGGAAGACTCGGCCAGAGTGGACGGCTGCAGCTATTTCCAGTATTTCTGGAAATTTGTCCTGCCGCTCTCCAAGCCTATTATCGCCGTTATTGCGATGTACTACGCCGTGGGACACTGGAACAGCTATTTTACCCCGTTCCTCTATTTGAATAAGAGGAATCTGTATCCGCTTCAGCTGTTTCTGCGCGAGATTCTCATCAATACCCAGATCGATTCCAGCGGTTTTACGGATCCGGAACTGGTGCAGGCGGCGCAGAACATGGCCGATACCCTTAAATACACGCTCATCGTGGTTTCCACCCTGCCTCTTATGTGCATCTATCCGTTTGTGCAGAAATATTTCGTAAAGGGCGTCATGATCGGCGCTGTCAAAGGATAAGGATGCCGGGCGGGAAGGATTCTTCTCTGTTACCGGATTGATCAGGAGGTAACTATGCAGATCATCAGAGAAGCGGCGGTCGCCGCGGATTATGACATTATCGTCGCGGGCGGAGGGGTGGCCGGCGTATCGGCCGCGGTCTGCGCAAGCCGCATGGGGAAGAAGGTTCTTCTCATTGAAAAGACAATCGGCCTTGGCGGACTTGCCACCAACGGCCTGATCAATCTGTTCGTACCGCTGTGCAATGGAAGGGGCGTTCAGATCATCAAGGGGATGGCGGAGGAGCTTCTGCGTCTTTCCGTGAAGGACGGATACGACACCATTCCGGCCCCCTGGAAAGAAGGCGAACCGCGAAACGGAGAGAAAGCCCGCTATGTGACCAGGTTTTCCGCCCCGATTTTCACGATGGCGCTGACGGAATTCGCCCGAAAGGAAGGCGTTGATATCCTGTACGATACGCTGATCACGGCGCCCATTATGGAGGGGCGTCTCTGCCAGGGGGTGATTGTAGAAAATAAAACCGGCTGCGAGATTTATCATGCGAAGATGGTTATCGACACGACCGGCGACGCCGACGTTCTTTTCCGCGCGGAGGTTCCCACCGTGCAGGGACAGAATTACCATACCTATCTTCCGTTTTCCGCCAATCTGGAAACCTGCCGCAAAGCGGTCGAAAAGCAGGATATATCCCTGCTGTATGGGTGTATGTATACCGGCGGCCGCGCCTCTTTGTACGGCGCGGGCCAGCCGGAAGGCAAGCCCGCCAGAGCAGGAACAACGGCGAGAGACGTTACGGAATATGTGATCGAGAATCATCTGGAATGTCTGGAAAACCTCAGGAACAACGGGGGAGACCGTTTTAAAAGAACCGTGCTTGCGCTTCCGGCGATGCCGCAGTTTCGAACGACGCGCCGTATCGACGGCGACTACACGCTCCGGGCGGAAGACGCCTACAGACATTTCGAGGATTCCATTGCGGCAATCTGCGATTTTGACCGGAGGGACTATCTCTATGAGGTGCCGTATCGTACCCTGGTAAGAACCGGATTTCCCAATCTGATCACGGCGGGACGGTGTGCGTCAGGCGAAGGCTACGCGTGGGACGTGCTGCGGGTCATACCGCCGGCCATTCTCACCGGTCAGGCAGCCGGAACCGCCTGCGCGATCGCGATCGACGACCATTCGGATATCGCCGGAATCGACGTAAAAAAACTTCAGGAGACGCTCTCGCGGCAGAATGTGGCGGTTCATTTTGACGATTCCCTGGTGCCCGAAAAAGAGGCCCGGGATGTATACGCGGGGGCCGAAGGACACCTGTAGCCTGGTCTGAACGGTACCGATCCGAAAATTCACATTCCAATCCTGAAGCGTACCGCTGTTAAGCCAAGAAGGATCAAAACGCTCTCCGCGTTACGCGTACCGTTTTGCAAGTAAACCAGCCTCAACTCATATTTTAGAAAAAATCCAGTCTATTCTCTACAATTTACTTGTAAAATCCGCAAATATTTAGTAGAATATCCTCATAGGCTTATTTGACAGGAGGAACGTGTATATGAACGTGTATAGCACCAAACAGATCCGCAACGTTGCCATGCTCGGACATGGCGGCGCCGGAAAGACCACTTTAGTCGAGGCGATGGCGCTGGTGACAGGGATCACCAAGCGTATGGGCAACGTAGTAGATGGAACGACGATCAGCGATTACGATAAGGAAGAGATCAAGAGGCAGTTTTCCATTTCCACATCCTTGGTGCCCATTGAGTACAAGGGAGAGAACGGGCCGATTAAGATCAATATTCTGGACACGCCCGGATATTTCGATTTCGTGGGCGAAGTAGAGGAAGCCATCAGCGTTGCCGACGCGGCCGTGATCGTGATCAACTGCAAGGCCGGCATCGAGGTCGGGGCCGAGAAAGCCTGGGAGCTCTGCGAGAAGTATAACCTGCCCAGGATCATTTTCGTGACCAACATGGACGACGACCACGCCAGCTACCGCGACCTGATCTTAAAGATGGAGACACGCTTCGGCCGCAAGATCGCGCCCTTCCATATGCCCATCCGTGAGAACGAGAAGTTCGTGGGCTTCGTGAATGTGGTGAAGATGGCCGGACGGAAGTTCACCACGTTAAGCGATTACGAGGAGTGCCCGATCCCGGATTACTGCGAGAAGAACCTGACGATCTACCGCGAGGCCCTGATGGAGGCCGTGGCGGAGACCAACGAGGAGTTCATGGAGCGGTATTTCTCCGGCGAGGAGTTCACTTATCAGGAAATCTCCTCCGCGCTGCGTGAGAATGTGTTAAGCGGCAGCATCGTGCCGGTTATGCTTGGTTCCGGCATCAACGCCCAGGGCGCCAAGATGCTTCTGCAGGCCATCGACAAGTATCTTCCGTCGCCGGATCATTTCGAGTGCATCGGCGTGGATGTGTCTACGGGCGAGCGCTTTGTGGCCAAATATAACGACGACGTGTCCCTTTCCATGCGAGTTTTCAAGACCATCGTGGACCCGTTCATCGGCAAATATTCTCTGGTTAAGGTGTGTACAGGCACCCTGAAACCGGATATGACTTCCTATAATGTAAGCAAGGAGACAGAGGAGAAGATCGGCAAGGTCTACACCCTGCGCGGCAAGGAGCAGATCGAGCTTCCGGAGCTGAAAGCCGGAGACATCGGCGCGGTGGCGAAGCTGAACGTGACCCAGACCGGCGACACGCTGGCGGTCCGCACGGCCCCGATTCTGTATCACAAGCCGGAGATCTCCACGCCTTACACCTATATGCGCTACACGACAAAGACCAAGGGCGACGACGACAAGGTGGCCAGCGCCCTGGCGAAGCTGATGGACGAGGACCAGACGCTTAAGATGGTGGGCGATAAGGAGAACCGCCAGACCCTTCTGTACGGCATCGGCGACCAGCAGCTGGAGGTTGTGGTCAGCAAGCTCCAGAGCCGTTACAAAGTTGATATCGATCTGTCCAAGCCGAAGTTCGCGTTCCGCGAGACCATCCGCAAGAAGGTGGAGGCGCAGGGCAAGTATAAGAAGCAGACAGGCGGCCATGGCCAGTACGGCGATGTAAAGATGTCCTTCGAGCCCTCCGGCGATCTGGAGACTCCGTATACCTTCGAGGAGCAGGTATTCGGCGGCGCTGTCCCGAGGAACTACTTCCCGGCGGTTGAGAAGGGAATCCAGGAATGCGTCCTGAAGGGACCGCTTGCCGGATATCCGGTCGTCGGACTGAAGACGATCCTTCTGGACGGCTCCTACCATCCGGTGGATTCTTCCGAAATGGCCTTCAAGATGGCGGCCAGCCTGGCCTTTAAGAAGGCGTTCATGGAGGCCAATCCGGTTCTTCTGGAGCCGATCGCATCCGTGAAGGTGACTGTGCCGGATAAGTTTACCGGCGATATCATGGGCGATTTGAACCGCCGCCGCGGCCGCGTGCTCGGTATGAATTCCGACCACCACGGCAAGCAGATCATTGAGGCGGACGTGCCCATGAGCGAGATGTTCGGTTACAATACCGACCTGCGCTCCATGACCGGAGGCATCGGTGTGTTTGAATATGAGTTCAGCCGCTACGAGCAGGCCCCCGGCGATATCCAGAAGAAGGAAGTCGAGGCAAGGGCAGCCAGCCTGGAGGATGCGGAGAACTAACGGATCCGCAAGGGTCTTCATAGTATGTTCGACATGGGGCGCGCCGCCGGCAGGGATATCTGCGGTCGGCGCGTCCCTGATGTTTCCATGCGGACAGTGTGCGGGCGATACGTTTCCCGGAGCGAAATGCCGCGCCCGAATAGGGACGGCCGGTTTGGGAACGGTTCGCGGAAAGGAGTCAGGCAGATGGAGGAGATGCGGCTTACGCAGGCCCGCAGGAGTTACTCCCGGATGGGTCTGGCCTATTTTGTCTTTTTTATCGTGGCTGCCCTCAGTCAGTTGGGGGCGGTTCGGCTGCTGGAGGGCGCCGCGGGGGCGGCGGACGGCGGTTTGTATTCGCTGATCGGTATTCTGGCTATGTATCCGCTTGCGTTTCCGCTCAGCTATCTGATTGTGCGCACGGTTCCCAAGAGAGGGCCGGCCTGGCAGTTTCGGATGGGCGGGGCGAGGTTTTCGGCTGTCTTTGTCATCTGCCTGGGGTCGATGCTGGTGGGGAATCTGATCGGACTTTTCCTGATGCTGATCGTAAGTCTGCTTACCGGTCAGCCGATGGTGAACAATGTGCAGGAGCTGATCCTGGAGATGGAGCCCGGCGAGATCCTTTTGGCGGCCGTAATCGTAGCGCCGGTTCTGGAGGAGTTGCTGTTCCGCAAATTTCTGCTGGATCGGGTGGCGTGCTTCGGTCAGCGGACGGCGGTGTTTATGTCGGCGGCGCTGTTTGCGCTGGCACACGGGAATTTCTACCAGTTCTTTTACGCGTTTGCGCTCGGGGCGATTTTCGCGTATGTGTATCTGCGCACCGGACGGATCCGCTATACGATCGCGCTGCATATGATGGTGAATTTCAGCGGAAGTATTGTGCCGATTCTGATGATGAATTATATGGAAACGTCGCCGTTGGCAGGCTCCTTTTTGGTGGTGGGCTGGTATCTTATACTGGGGCTGAGCGTGATCGGCGGCATTGTGCTGCTGATTGCCGGCCGCAGGCAGATCTGGTTTTACAGGATGCCGGGCAGGATACCGGCCGGAAAATGGATGACGGCGGTGTGCGTGAATGCGGGCGTGATTCTGTTTCTCATCTACAGCGCGGTCAATTTTGCAATGGCATAGGAAAAGATTTGGAAAATGCGGCGCGGTCATACCGTATGAATAGGAGGCGGCCATGGACGGGCAGGAAAACTGGGAAAAGGATGATATCGCGGAGCAGATCCGGAAGGCGCTGTGTACGGCCTTTGAAATGAAGGATTTCAACCAGCTGAATCAGGCGATCGGCAGCACGGTGGATTCCGCTTTGGAGGAGGCCAGACAGCAGTTCGAGAGATACCGTGCCCGGGCAGGGCGCGATTCGGAGGAGCCGGTGGACAGTCAGTCGGCCCGCTGGGCGGAGGATGAGACTGCCGGAAGCGGGGCCCGCTGGGCGGGGGATGAGACTGCCGGAAGTGCGGCCCGCGGGGGCGCCGCGGGCGCCTCCAGGACAGAAAACGACTGGCGGCACGGAACGCGGAAACCCGGGGATACCGGGCGGTATACCTATGGGGACGGCGGTTTCTTTGGCGGCGCCGCGAATGGTATGTACGGAAGCGGTTCATACGCGGAAAACGCCGGACAGCAGGGACGCGGGGGCGGCGGACCGTCAGCTTCTGCCGGACCGGCCGCACAGGGAAGTGCCGGGGCAGCCCTGCGGAGTATGGATTTCCGCGTCAACTGGAAGGGACGGATATCCGGGATATTCATGAGCCTGGCAGGCGGAATCGGGGCCTCCGTATTCGGCTTGCTGACGCTGCTCTTTTTCTGTTGTTCGCTGCTTGTGATTGACAGCGCCTTCGGTTGGGGGATGACGCTGTTTTTGGCGCTTGTAACGGTCGGCTTCGGCACGATGCTGGGGCTGGGGGTTGCAAGAAGCGAGCGCGTCCATAGGCTAAAGGCTTATCTGGCTGAAGTTCGTCGGATTGGCAGACCCTACTGCGAGACGGGCCGGCTGGGGCAGGCGGTTGGGCGCGGAGCCGATTTCGTGAAGAAGGATCTGCAAAAGATCCTGTCGGCGGGGATGCTCCCGGACGCGCGCCTGGCCGAGGACGGTTCCTACCTGCTGATGGACATGCAGACTTATGAACAGTACCGGGCGGCGCAGGAATCCTACGAGGAGCGCAAAGAGGAAGAGGAAACACGCAGGGAGAAAGAGGAGGCGCGCAGAGAGAAAGAAGATGCGGCGCGCGCTTCCGGAAAGGCGGAGACAGAGAAAAGGCGCGGCGAAGGCGGCGCGGACGGTCAGAGCGTGGACGCGGCGGTCGGGGCGGCCATCCTTCACGGCGAGGAGCAGATGGAGCTTTTGGATCAGATGCGCAGATCTCTGCCGGAGGGAGCGATGACGGATAAACTGCTCCGGCTGGATCGGGTTTTGGAGAGGCTTTTTGAGACGCTGCGGAAATATCCGGATCAGCTGGACGAGCTGGAGCGATTTATGGAGTATTATCTGCCGACCACGGTGAAGCTGGTGACGGCGTACAGGGATTTTTCCGAGGTGGAATTTCCCGGGGAGAATCTTACGAATGCGAAGAGGGAGATCGAGGAGACCATGGATACGATCAACGGCGCTTTCGAGAAGCTCCTTGACGATATGTATGAGGATACGGCTTTCGATGTGATGACGGACGCCTCCGTGCTGCAGTCGATACTGAAACGCGAGGGCCTCACGGAGAGCGATTTTGAAATGAAGGAAAAAGATGAGAAAGAGGGGAGCGGTGAATGATGCAGGATTTGGATGAGATGGTAAAGACGGCGCCGGAGCTGACGCTGGAACCTTTCGGGGAGCGGAATCTGCCGGTGCCGGAGCAGCCGGCAGCCGAGGCGGCAAAGCCGGAGCCGGTGCAGGTGACTCTGACAGAAGAAGAGCAGAAGATGGTGGATGATTTCGCGTCTAAAATTGATCTGACGAATTCGAATATGGTGCTGCAGTACGGCGCGGGCGCCCAGAAGAAGATCGCCGATTTTTCGGACACGGCGCTGGAGCACATCCGGACGAAGGATCTGGGAGAAGTCGGGCAGATGCTGACGGATCTGGTGGGCGAACTGAAAAACATTGACGAGGAGGAGGATAAGGGGTTTTTCAGCATTTTCCGCAAGGGAAGCGATAAGCTGACGGCTGTGAAGACCCGCTATGAGAAAGCGGAGCAGCATGTGAATCAGGTCAGCAAGATGCTGGAGAATCATCAGGTGCAGCTTCTGAAGGATGTGACGGTGATGGATCGGATGTATGAGCTGAACCTGTCCTATCTGAAGGAACTGTCCATGTACATATTGGCAGGGAAGAAGAAGCTGGGCGAGATCCGCGAAAAGGATCTTCCGCAGGCGGTGGAGAAGGCGCAGCGCAGCGGTCTGCCGGAGGATACGCAGGCGGCCAGCGATTTGGCCAATCTCTGCGACCGGTTTGAGAAGAAGCTTCACGATCTGGATCTGACCCGTATGGTGTCGCTGCAGATGGCGCCGCAGATTCGTCTGATTCAGAACAATGATACCGTCATGTCGGAGAAGATTCAGTCTACGCTGGTAAACACCATTCCCCTTTGGAAGACGCAGATGGTAATCGCGGTGGGGTTGAGTCATTCGACTGACGCGGCGAGGGCCCAGCGGCAGGTGGCGGATACCACCAATGAACTTCTGAAACGGAACGCGGAGATGCTAAAAATGGCGACGGTGGAGACGGCCCGCGAGTCTGAGCGGGGAATCGTGGACATCGAGACGCTGAAGGCTACGAACCAGACACTGATCAGCACTCTCGACGATGTGATGAAGATACAGGAGGAAGGGCGCGCCAAACGGCAGGAGGCGGAGCTGGAGCTTGGGCGTATTGAAGGCGAGCTGCGGCAGAAGCTTCTGGCCATGAGCCGTGAAGGGGCGGGCCGTTAAGGAAGCGGCGGGCGGATAGAGCGGTACGGCCAACCGTTACAGTCCTTCCGTTTAGAAGTATTCATTTAGAAGAATTTATTATTAGAAGAAAGAGGCTGCTGTAAAACGGAGAGCATATCAAATCGGGAACGATTGAGTAAGCCCTCGTTTTGCAACGGCCTTTTTGGATGTCTGTTATGAAGGGCTGAACAGATTGAAAAAGGGTTACATATTTCAGGTTATAGAAAATTTAGTTGATAGGTTACGCTGGAAGTGCTATAATAGGTTAACTGTAAAAACTAGGTTGCAAAAGGAGAGGCCAAGATGAGACAGAAGACAGCGATCCTGCTGGCGCTTTTGCTGGCGGTGCAGACGCCGATCTCCGCGGCGGCCGTCGTCACGGGGACAGATACGCTGCAGGAAGAGACAACCGGGATTCCGTCTGCGGACGGGGAAGAGAAGACCGAGGAACCGACGCGGGGAACCTCTGCAGGTGAAGGGTCGACAGAGAAGACGGAGCTGGAAAGCGAACAGCCAAAAGGCGAGGAGGCGGAAGGCGAGCGGCCGGAAGGCGCGCGGCCGGAGGAGGAACCGTCCGGAAACGCGGAGACAGAGGCTGTGGAGACGAGCGAGGAGTCGGAGAATGCAACTCCGTCAGATGCGCTGAATACGCTGAGTCTGTATGGGATGCGCAAGGTGAGTCTGGAGAGAACCGGGAGTCTGCGTCTCGAGCTGCACGGCGTGGTTGCCAGCCAGGAATCCGACTGGCAGCTGGAGCTCTATCCGGCCGGTAAAAGCGGTGAGGAGAATCTGATGGAGCAGGTGGGACCGTCCCTTCTGCTTCCGCAGACAGAGGACGGCGTCTACGTGGGAGCGTCCGCTCTTTTTGAGGATATACCGGTTGGACGCTATGATCTGAAGCTGACTCCGCTGTCGGACGAGGACAACTCCTATCTGCCCTATGAGCAGAAAGATATTGCCATCGGAACGGATCTGACGACGATCCACCTGATGAACGACCGGCCGGAGCTCCACGGATATACGTCGGAGAGCGCCGCCGCGAAATTCGGCGTTTTTGTGATGGGCGATATCAATAACGACCAGATCCTGGACGAAAATGATAAAGATCTGCTGATGGAGATTATCTCTGTGGCGGATCATCCCTACGACGTTTTTTATGACAGGGCCGACCTGAATGGGGACGGCAAAGTGGATCTGCTGGATATGGCGGCGTTTGCCAGGTATTACGATACGGATATCGCTTCCCGCAAGGCAAAGCCGGTGAAAAATGTGCGGATCCGCGCGGATGAGGTCCGCGTTGAAGCGACGGGGACGCAGGTTACAGGTTCCCTGACCGAGATGATTGCCGGAGAGACGGAAGTGGTGACGCTGTCAGGCTCGGATTCCGTTATCAGCGAGGCGTCGCCGGTGGAGGTCGCCGCGGAGTTCTCGGAGGCGAAAACGATGGCCGGCTTTACCATTGATCCCGTACCTGGTTCGGGGGGAAGCATCCAGAACGGGAAGGTTACGGTGGAGCTTTTGGACGGCACGCTCAGGGAATTTATCATCCAAAACGGCGAGGCCACGCAGGCCGTGCAGACGATCCGGGCAAAATATGCGCTCCGGACCGTGTCGGCAGCCGGCGCTGCGGCGCAGCCGTTTGCGGTGATTGCCGCGGGCGGGGAGATGCTGCAGGGAATACCGATCGTCATTGACCTGAAAGGACAGGTTGCGGTTAAGAAAATCACGATTAAGGTTACAAAGACCATGAACGGGGGCAATCTGGCAGAGATTTCCGATGTGGAATTCTTTGGCGATATGGCGGACCGGATTCCGGAGCCGCCCATGTCCGTGCCGGAGCGTGTGACGGTAGATAACGGAAATGAATCCTTTACATTAACCTGGAAGAAGATGCCGAACGTTACAGGGTATGAGGTTACCGTGACCGGCATAAACAGCAAGAAAAACACGGTTACGGATACGCACCAGGTGGAGACAGCCGCGCTCGAAGTGACAAGCCTGGGCGGGGCGGATCTGGTCAACGGCAATACCTATACCGTAGAGATCCGTTCGGTCAACCGGACATGGAAGAGCCATCCTGCGTCCGTGACGGCCGCCCCTCGGGCGATGGGACTTCCGCCTGCCCCGGAGAATCTGGTGATTCAGGCAGGTTATCGCCGTCTGTCAATCAGCTGGAAGGCGATGAAGGACACGGAGAGCTATACCCTTTACTATCGCGAGGCAGCGGCCAAAAATGCGCGCTACCAGACGGTTTCCGGAATTAAGGAGGCCAAGTACGACCTGCAGGGTCTGAGGGACGAGACGGAGTATGAGTTTTATCTGACCGGAACCAATGAGATCGGCGAGGGTTCGGCGTCCCTTCACTATACGGCGACAACCATCAGTATGGATCCGCCCGCGGTGCCCAATTACAAGCTGATCAATACGGAGCTTAGCGGGAAGAATGTCACGGCCCACATTGAGTCGGTGCAGTATGGAGGCGACGGGGAGCATCAGTTTGATATCGCGGACGGCAGGTACGACACCGCTTGGGTGCGCAACGACTGGGACGCGGGCTATACGTATCCGGATGATAAGAAAGCGCCGATCGTGACGCTGGACGCTGAGTATGAGATGGACACGGTTGTGGTAATCCCGGATGAGATGCAGCCGTACGAGCTGACCGGCGCGACGCTGCAGTACTGGACGAATGACGGGAAGAAGACGACGCTGAAGACCACGATGAGGCGCAAGGTCAGCAGCAATAAGAAGGTTTATTACACGTTCCAGACCGCTGAGCCGTTTAAGGCCCGAAAGGTGCAGCTATTATTGGGCAATACCTACGGACATGCCTCCCGGATCAGTGTGGCGGAGATGAAATTCTATTACTACGATCCGATCGAAAATGAGATCATGGGGCTGTATACGGATACCTATCATGTGGTTCTGCGGCCGGAAGTGACGCTCGCGGACATTGAGAAGCTGCGCGCGAAGCTCCAGGTTAAGGATACCGTCAGCGGCGAGTTCCATCCGAAGAAGGCGGAGCTGGAAACCGAGCTGGACAACGCGGTGAAGATTTTGAAGGACGGCGGCCTGCAGGATGATATTCTGATGGTCGATACGAAGGATACGGCGAAGTCGGACGGCCATATCACGTTCCGGGGCGGCCTCAACACCTATCAGCCGCTGGGCGTGACGGCCCTGGCCGGGGAGACGCTGACCGTTTATGTGGGCGGACAGACCGTGCGAAACGGAGACGCGACGAGGCTGGAGCTGATTCTTTCCCAGTATCACGGCAGCAGCAAGGCGGTATTCAAATCCCTTGGCTACTTAAAGGGCGGTCCGAATGAGATCACGGTGACGGCGCTCGACGACATGAATCTGGAGCGCGGCGGCCAGCTGTATGTGGAGTATACGGGCGCTTTCGGCGCGGAGCAGTACGGCGTCCGCGTCAGCGGCGGTCACAGCGCGGCGGTTTTAGATCTGTCGGATACGGACGATATCGCCGAGCGCGTGCGCCTTGCGAAGGCTTATCTGACGAAGGTTGAGAAGCAGAATCAGGAGGCGGCCTCCCGCCACAGTCAGGACCATGCGCAGTACGGATGGGATCCGAAGAACTGTATTTATGAAGGAACGGACATCCTCACCAGGTACGGTATGATTTCTACCGCGGCGGCGCAGGTGCTGGCCGGGCTCGGAGGAGGAAGCCTGGATGCGATGGCGGCCAAACTGGAGCAGTCCATGCGCGCCTTTGACGAGATGATGGTGCTGTTCTATCAGCATAAGGGGCTCAGCGGGGACGCGGAGGCGCCGGCCTATAACAGGATGCCGGTCAGCCGTATCAATATCCGCTATCAGAGGATGTTTGCCGGGGCGTTCATGTACGCGGGCGGCAAGCATATCGGGATCGAGTGGCCGGAGCTGGCCGGCATGATGGGAGGCGTCCCGATGAATGCCGGAAGCGACGGAAGCTATACCGGAACCGGCCAGTATTTCGGCTGGGGTATTTCCCACGAGATCGGTCATGAAATTAATGAAGGCGCCTATGCGGTGGCGGAGATCACCAACAACTACTTCGCCGTGCTTGGACAGGCCAGGGATACCAATGATTCCGTGCGCTTTGATTATGACGATGTGTTTAAGAAGGTAACCTCCGGGACGAAAGGAAAGGCGTCCAATGTGTTCGTCCAGCTGGCCATGTACTGGCAGCTTCATCTGGCGTATGACCTGGGCGGCTACAACTATAAGACCTTTGACGACAATGAGGAACAGCTGGAGAATCTGTTCTTTGCGCGGGTGGACAGCTATGTGCGCAATCCGGAATCCGCGCCCGGCGCCGAAGGCAATGAGCTGACGCTTTCCGGTGCGGACACGGACAATAAGCTGATGCGTCTGGCCACGGCGGCGGCGCAGAAAAATCTCCTCGCATTCTTCCGGCGCTGGGGCCTTGAGCCGGATGCGGGAACGGTTTATTATGCGGGCCAGTTCCCGGAAGAGACGCGGGGCATCTGGTTTGCCAATGACGAGAGCCGGGCCGTTCAGCTGCGGGAGGGAACCGGACAGAACCGTGCGGAACACACTGCGGCTGCCGGAACTCTGGAGTATGAGAATGGGAGCAGCCAGGTGACGCTGCGGCTGTCCTCCGACAGCAGTATCTGGATGTACGAGGTCTACCGCTACGAGCGTGTGAAGGATACGATAGAACGGCGTCCGGTAGGTTACGCCTGGGCGGAAGATGACGGAAGCGCTGTATTTACAGATACAATCGGAACGATTAACAATCATACGTTTACATATGAGGTTATAGGTTATGACCACTGGCTGAATCCCACGGCCAGGAAAGAGATCGGTTCGGTGAAGGTGTGTCACGACGGACAGCTTGATAAGAGCCTCTGGGAGGTCAGCACGAACCTGACCAATGACAGTTTGGAGCAGCCGAATGAAAAGCATCCGGATACGACGGAACAGCCGGGCCTTGAAGCGATGATCGACGGCAGGGCGGACACCGCCTTTACGGGAAGCACGGAGGCCGGGACAGATCCGGAGATCATTCTGCATCTGAATCAGGAGGAAACCATCACCGGTCTGAGTTACACAGCGGCTTCCGGCACGCCGATCGGCGCGTTTGAGATCTATGTAAGCCGGACCGGAAGCGGGGACTGGCAGCCGGTAACCACTTCACAGAAGCAGTTTGTTCCGGGAGAGAGAGGAAGCCAGACCGTCTATTTCCATGATGAAAAGGCGCTCTATACGTACGACGCTTCCTACGTGCGGCTGGTAGCCCCCGGTCAGGGGGGAACGGCGCTTACGGTCTCCGAGCTTTCGCTGATCGGCCAGACCGGAGATAATATTGAATTGGCGGCCTCCAAGAGCATCGGGCGTCTGGAGAAGGAATTTACAGCCGGCAACGGAGCGCGGATTCCGGCCGGGTCAGTCGTATTTACCGGAACCTATAAAGGCAATCCGGCGTTTAACGCGGTGCTTTTGTGGGATGAGAACGGACGGCTGGTCGGGGGAACCGACGCGGACGGCAGCGTCCGGGCCGAGCAGATCATTTTCGCCCCCGATCCGAAGGACGGACTTCTGGGCGAGGTCAGCGAAGGCACCTGGGTTTACTATATCGACCCGGCTTTCGCGGATACCATAGATTTTGCGCGGGTGCGGGCGGAGCTGTACCGAGTGGATGACGCGAAGAAAAACACCGGCGAGAGGCTGGTCAGCTCTACGCTGTTTGTAGAGATGCCGTCCCAGCTTCCGCCGATCGTACTGAACGCGGGAGGTGGCGTATCATGAGAGGGTTTGTCGGCAGGAAAATGGCGGCGGCTTCGCGCCGTATCCGGCTGTGCGGCCGGCTGGCTGCCGCGGCCGCCGCGTCAGGCCTCTGTCTGGCGGCGGTACTGACCGTTCTTCCGCTGTCCGCGAAGGCCGGAACCGAGGCCGGGTATGTGAGCGGGGCCGCCTCCTGGAGGAAAGCAAAGGACGGAGAGGCGGAACTGTCCGTTCAGCTGGTGCAGCAGAGCGGTCTTGGGGAGATCACGGCGATTCAGGTCAATGTGGCTTTGGACAGTCCCGATCCGGCCAATGTCACGTCGGCGGAGTTTTCGTTTGACAGCAGCTGGAAAACGGCGATCCGCGAATGTGCTTATGACGAGAACCGCGGTCTGGTGACGCTTGTGATCGCCGGGACGGGAGAAATCATGAAACCGGCCAGTATCTGCAGTCTGGGGACGCTGCGCGTGAAGGTATCGGACGGCAGCGCGGGACTGCAGGCCGTCATAGCAGGCGCGGAAATCGTGGCGGACGGCGAGCTTTGTCAGATTACGTTTGTGCAGGAAAGCGCCGTAACGCTTTATACGGAGCAGCAGAGTTCCGGAAGCGGCGGAAGCAGCTGGGGGGGCGGAAGCAGTAGCGGCGGCGGAAGCAGTAGCGGAAGCAGCGGCGGAAGCAGCTGGGGAGGCGGAAGCGGCTGGGGAAGCGGAAGTGGAAGCGGCTGGGGAAGCAGTTTGGGCGGTTTCGCCGGAAGCGGCGGAGGCGGCGTTGGGCCTACCAACCGCGGCGTGGGCGGCGTTTACCGGAGTCCCCAGAAGGAAGCGGCGGAGGTCGCCGGAACCTGGGAGCTGACGGAGGCCGGCTGGAGGTATAAGCTGCTCTACGGCAGTTACGCAAGGGATACCTGGATCTATGTAAAAGGTCTCTGGTATCATATCGGCGCGGACGGGATTATGAATACGGGATGGTATCTGGACGGCACTACCTGGTATTACCTGCGGCCTGACGGCCACATGAAAAAAGGCTGGCTGGATTTGAACGGCGTGTGGTATTACCTGGAAGAGACAGACGGAAAGATGCGGACCGGGTGGCTTTACAGCAACGGTTACTGGTATTATTTATCCGCGAACGGGGATATGGTTAAGGGCTGGCAGACGATAGACGGCAAGCAGTACTATTTTAACCTGACGGAACCTGTGCCCGTCAAAGTACGGAATCCGGCGACCGGCCAGATGGAAGACTCCACCGAAGGACAGCGTCCGCTGGGCGCCATGTACGCCTCCGCGACGACTCCGGACGGATATGAGGTGGATTCGGTGGGCGTGTGCGCGCAGAAAGGGCAGGCCGCGGCAGGCGGCGCTGCGGTTTCGCCGCCAGCTCCTTCGGCGGCTGTCGGCCCGTCCATCCTACCGCATTGACGGGGGCAGGGAGCTTCGCGGAGCCGTCTATCCTGCCGCGTTGACAAGGCAGGAAGCCGTCTATCCGGAGGTGTCCGGCCGCTTTCGTGCTCCCGCGGCCATTCGCCGGGAGAGCATCCGGAGCAGGTCTATTTTCCCGCGGGCTGCCGGATCCATGTAGTCGGCCAGGATTCCGGCCAGAATCTCCGTCTCCTGGTCGGAGAAGGAGATTCCCTTCCGGTCGGCTTCCAGCGTCATGGCGAGAAAACGCCCCATGATCTGACTGCGCGGCGTCTGTTCGACCTGCGCGGCCAGCTCCGTGAGAAACGCAACCTTCTGGGGGTTCATGGCCTTGACGCGCGGATCGTCTTTCCAGCTGCCGCCCGCAGCCGCGGAGTGGGGATTGCCGTTTCGGCTGCTGCCCATGGCGCGTGGCTCACTGTTTCGATTGCCGCCCGCAGCCGCGGCGCGGGACTCACCATTCCGGCTGCCGCCCGCGGCGCGGACGCGGGGCTCGCCGCCCCGGCCGCCGTTCACACGCACCTCCTGCGGGTCATACCGGCCGCTTCCTGCATCATCATTTCCTGCTGATACTGGCTGCCGATGCGCAGGCCTTCGATCAGGTTGCAGACCATGTCGATGAAGTCCTGGTCCTGGGGATCCGCGTAAGGGCGAATGGCGTTCAGCATGTCTAGCGGCGAGCGGCGCTCGGCGTTTCCGAGGGACATGACGCCTACGGTTGACGCCTCGTCGCCGTTAAACAGCGCAATCGTCCTGCGCAGCTCCTGAAATTTGACAAGGATGGAGAGAAAGCGCTGTCCCTGCAGATTAACATATGGAAGGGCGGCCTTTACCATCTGCAGATGATGGTCGCCCGTCAGATAATCGAAGTCGGTAAATTTTATGGTGGATTCTTCGCTCATGTCCGCCTCGGTATTTCTCTTTGGAGTATGTATATGCGGGGGAACATGTCAGACATTCCGGCATATGATGATGGTATAGAAAAGAATGCGGGAGGAAATTATGCCGGGCCGCCTGATTATAGAAGGGAATTCGGTTTACGAGATCGACGAGGAATGTATGGAGAGACAGAAAGAGAGGAAAAGGGATTGTTCGGTCTCTGCCGGAGGCAGCTGCGTTGTGCGCTGCCAGAAAGGCAGAAGGGAGAATCCGGTCCGGAGATAGCGAATACAGACGAAGCGTCATTGGCGCGTTTTTTGCATACTGACGTAATACAGAAAGCGTGCCGCCAGCGCTCTTTCTGCATACTGACGTAAAGAAGACCGCCGGGTCATCCCGGCGGTCTTGCAGAAATGTTGTCTGCCGACGGATCAATGGAGCCGGCAGACAGACGCCGCGGCAGGTTCTGGGGATCAGCAGCAGAAGCCGTTTGCGCCGTTGCCGCCGCAGCAGCAAAGCAGCAGGAGAATCCAGAGAATGTCGCTCCCGCAGCCGCAGTTGGCGCCGCCTATGTTCGAGATGCCGCCGCCGTTGCCGCCGCAGCAGCAAAGCAGCAGGATCAGGAAAATGATGTTGCATCCGCCGTTTCCTCCCGTTGTACAGTCGCATCCGCATCCGCAGTTTGTTGCCGCTAAATCACTCATGTTTTGTTCCTCCAGATATTCTGATTACACTCCATCATATGTCCGCCGGCTTGCCACTGTTTCCAGATTTTAGGAAAATTCATGGATTTTTCTTGGAAATGCAATATTTGTAACAGGCGGGTAATACCTAAAAAAATCGTAAGAATTGACTAAGAAAAAACATATTTCTTTTTTGACAAAGTATGCTATACTACAGTTTGAAGTGATTGAATATCAGGCAGACAGGTGACAATATGAGTACAACATATCGGACAGGCGGCAGCCGCTCTTCTTCTGCTGCCGGCAGGAGCAGAAGCCGCAGCGGGGGGAGCAGTACATCAGGGCGAACGACAGGCAGCCGCGCTAGGACAGGCTATCAGAATTCCGGGACCGCCTACCGCAGTTATAGAAGCCATAAGAGGAAACCATCTCCGGATTACCGGATCATCGCCATTATCGGCGTCATTTTGATCCTGGTGATTGCGGCGGTGGCTTTTGCGATGACGCAGCATCCGGGCCGTCAGGGGGATTTCGACGACGAAGGCACGAAGACGGAGACGTCCGCCTCCACGGAGCCGGAGACTGAGCTGGAGAAGCAGGTGACGGTGGACAACATCACGATCACCGGCATGTCGCGGGATCAGGCCCGCGAGGCGATCCTTGAGAATTATCCCTGGAAGATGAAGGCGGTCTGCGGGGAAGACGTCTACGAGCTGTCGAATCTGATGACAGGGAAGGTGGACGCGCTTCTGGAGGAGATCTTTACCGGGAAACCGAGGGAGAAATACACGCTTGATACGTCCGGTCTGGACGAGGCGGTTGCCGCTGAGGTGGCGGCTATGAAGCAGCGGTGGAATAAATCGGCAAAGAACGGCGCGATCGACAGCTACGACGCGGAGAGCGACAGCTTCACATTCACCGAAGGGGAAGCGGGCGTCGTGATCGACGAGGAGAAGCTGGCGGCTGATATTAAGAGCGCCATTGAGTCCAAGGACTTTGACGCGCAGATTCAGGTCAGTGTCACCACGGTGGAGCCCGAGATTTCGAAGGCCAGCGCCCAGAGCCTTTATAAGACCATCGGTACATATACGACCAATACGACCGCGAATTCCAAGCGGAATACCAATGTGCGCCTGGCGGCGGAACATCTGAACGGAACGATTGTTCAGCCCGGCGAGGAACTGTCCTTTAACGATACGGTAGGAGAGAGGACGGAAGCGAAGGGGTATCAGAGCGCGGCCGCCTACAATAACGGCGCGGTGGTTCAGGAGATCGGCGGCGGCGTCTGCCAGGTGTCCACGACGCTGTACAACGCGGTTGTGCGGGCCGGTATGAAGATATCCAAACGACAGTCGCACACATTTGAGCCCAGCTATGTAACCCCGGGCATGGACGCCACGGTCAGCTGGGGCGGACCGGATTTCCGGTTTATCAATACCAGCCAGGCGGCGATCGGCATCAAGGCAAACTACCATGATCAGACGGTAACCGTTTCCGTGTACGGGATTCCGGTGCTGGAGGAAGGTGTAACCTACTCCCTGGAGTCCACGAAGATTGGCGTTCTTGATCCGCCTGTGCCTACCTATGAAGAAGACCAGACGGTTCCCCTGGATCAGGAGATTGTCGTATCGGAAGGTTCCAGCGGAAGCCGCTGGGAGACCAGGCTGATCGTGAAGAAGGACGGGGAGGTCGTGAGCAGGGACGTCGATCATACGACTTCCTACAAAGGACACGCGGCGGTGATCAAGCGGAACACCTCCGGCATTGTGCTCACTCCGGAAGGGGAGATTTCCCTGCCGGATCCATCGGCCGGTCTGGAGAGCCAGCCGGAAAGCGAGTCGGTTCCGGCAGGTCCGGGCGGAGGTACCGCTGCGGCGGGGCCGGGAGGAGGAGGCGTCGCGGCAGGACCGGGCGCGCAGACGGAAGGACAGACAGTGCCTGACGCCGGCATGGGGCCGGGCGGCGGACCGGGGGTGATTGAGAGCCAGGGCCCTGTCTCCGGAGAGGTCCCGTCTCCAGTGGAACCGGGAGGGGACAGTATTGTGGTTCCCCCGATTTACTGATTTTTAAGACGGAAAGCGCATCGAAAGGTGCGCTTTTTCTGTTACGTCAGTATGCAAACAACGCGCCAGTGACGCTTTGTTTGTATCCCGTCTCAGCATACAGGAAAAAGAACGCCGGCGGCGCGTTTCCGGCGCTGCGGCGCGCCGCAGCCATTGTTCAGAAATTAATACGTAAATTCCTCGCTTTTATGCTTTTCAAATCAAAAAATAGTTGCTATAATGTTAGACAGGTCAGTGTGTGCCGCTGTCTGCTGCCACCCCCGAACGGATCACTCTGCCGAATCATCAAACAGACGCCGGATCCGAGGTCTGCGGTCGATGCCCGCACGCACTTCACTGGGCTATATTCACATTTGTAGGAGGAAAATCAAATGGCAAGAAAAATGAAAACCATGGATGGTAATCAGGCTGCCGCTCATGCTTCGTATGCGTTTACCGAAGTAGCAGCCATGTACCCCATCACCCCTTCTTCCGTCATGCCGGAGCATACGGATGAGTGGGCTACCGAAGGCAGAAAGAACATTTTCGGCCGTACGGTTCAGATCACTGAGATGCAGTCCGAGGCCGGCGCGGCCGGCGCGGTTCACGGCTCTCTGGCAGCCGGTGCTCTGACGACCACCTATACCGCTTCCCAGGGTCTTCTGCTGATGATCCCGAACCTGTACAAGATCGCAGGCGAGCAGCTGCCGGGCGTGATCAATGTGTCCGCGCGTGCGATTGCCAGCCATGCTCTGTCCATTTTCGGCGACCACTCCGACGTGTACGCCTGCCGTCAGACCGGCTGCGCGATGCTGTGCGAGTCCAGCGTACAGGAAGTTATGGATCTGACCGCGGTTGCCCATATGGCGGCGATCGAGGGCAAGGTTCCGTTTATCAATTTCTTCGATGGTTTCCGTACCTCCCATGAGATTCAGAAGATCGAGGCGTGGGATTATGACGATCTGGCTGAGATGGTCAACTGGGACGCGATCGCCGAGTTCCGTCATCACGCTCTGAACCCGAATCATCCGTGCCAGAGAGGTTCCGCTCAGAACCCGGATATCTTCTTCCAGGCAAGAGAGGCCTGCAACCCGTACTATGACGCTCTTCCGGGCATTGTCCAGAAGTACATGGACAAGGTGAACGCGAAGATCGGTACGGACTACAAGCTGTTCAACTACTACGGCGCTCCCGATGCCGAGCAGGTGATCATCGCGATGGGTTCTGTCAATGACACCATCGAAGAGACTGTAGACTACATGATGAAGAACGGCGCGAAGGTCGGCGTTGTCAAGGTCCGCCTGTACCGTCCGTTCAGCGCGGCCGCATTGATCGATGCGATCCCGGATACTGTGAAGAAGATCACTGTTCTTGACAGGACCAAAGAGCCGGGCGCCATGGGCGAGCCGCTGTACTTAGACGTTGTCGCGGCATTAAAGGGCAGCAAGTTCGACGCTGTTCCGGTCTACACCGGACGTTACGGCCTTGGTTCCAAGGATACCACGCCGGCTCAGATCGTCGCTGTCTATGAGAATACGGAGAAGAAGGTCTTCACCATCGGTATTGTGGACGATGTGACCCATCTGTCCCTGCCGGTCGGAGCTCCGCTTGTTACCACACCCGAAGGAACCACCAACTGCAAGTTCTGGGGCCTGGGCGCGGACGGTACGGTCGGCGCGAACAAGAACTCCATCAAGATCATCGGCGACAACACCGATATGTACGCGCAGGCGTATTTTGATTACGATTCCAAGAAGTCCGGCGGCGTGACCATGAGCCACCTGCGTTTCGGACACAAGAAGATCAAATCCACCTACCTGATCCACACCGCGAACTTCGTGGCGTGCCACAACCCGGCATATGTACGCAAGTACAACATGGTTCAGGAGATCGTGGACGGCGGTACCTTCCTGCTGAACTGCGCCTGGAACGCAGAGGAGCTGGAGACCCATCTGCCCGGTCAGATGAAGAAGTACATCGCTGACCACAACATTCAGTTCTACACCATCGACGGCGTGAAGATCGGTATCGAGACCGGCATGGGCCCGACCCGTATCAACACGATCCTTCAGTCCGCGTTCTTCACCCTGACCGGAATCATTCCGCAGGACAAGGCGATCCAGCTGATGAAGGATGCCGCTCAGAAGACCTACGGCCGCAAGGGCGAGGATGTCGTTAAGAAGAACTGGGCCGCGATCGACGCTGGCGCTACCGGCTTTGTGAAGGTAGAGGTTCCGGAGTCCTGGAAGAACTGCGAGGACGAGGGCCTTGATTACGCGGTTGTGACCGAGGGACGTAAGGATGTCGTCGATTTTGTCAACAACGTTCAGTCCGCTGTCAGCGCCCAGGAAGGCAATAACCTCCCTGTGTCCGCGTTCAAGGATTATGTGGACGGCTCCACGCCATCCGGCGCTGCCGCTTATGAGAAGCGCGGTATCGCGGTCGACGTTCCGGTATGGAATCCTGACAACTGCATCCAGTGCAACTTCTGCTCCTATGTATGTCCGCACGCTGTCATCCGTCCGGTAGCTCTGACGGAGGACGAGGCTGCCAAGGCCCCGGCCGACATGAAGATGCTGGCTCTGACCGGTATGTCGGGTTACAAGTTTGCGGTGACCATTTCCGCTCTTGACTGTACCGGATGCGGCTCCTGCGCGAACGTCTGCCCGGGCAAGAAGGGCGAGAAGGCTCTGACCATGGATAAGCTGGCGAATCATCTGGATGAGCAGCCGATCTTCGCTTATGGCCAGTCCCTGCCGATCAAGACCGACGTCGTTGCCAAGTTCAAAGACACGACTGTGAAGGGCAGCCAGTTCAAGCAGCCCTTACTTGAGTTCTCCGGCGCATGCGCAGGCTGCGGCGAGACTCCTTACGCGAAGCTGATCACCCAGCTGTTCGGCGATCGTATGTACATCGCCAACGCGACAGGATGCTCCTCCATCTGGGGCAACTCCTCACCGTCCACTCCTTACACGGCCAACGCCAAGGGACAGGGCCCGGCCTGGGGCAACTCCCTGTTCGAGGACAACGCGGAGTACGGCTTCGGTATGCTGCTGGCTCAGAACGCGATCCGCGACGAGCTGAAGGAGAAGGTTGAGACTCTGATCGCGAAGGACGAGGCTCCCGAGGCTGTGAAGGCGGCCGGCAAGGAATGGCTGGATACCTTCAGCGTGGGCGCTCTGAACGGAACCGCTACCGACGCTCTGGTAGAGGCTCTGAAGACCTGTGACTGCGATACGGCTAAGTATCTGGTCGCCAACGCGGACTTCCTGGCGAAGAAATCCCAGTGGGTATTCGGCGGCGACGGCTGGGCTTATGATATCGGCTTCGGCGGTGTAGACCATGTGCTGGCGTCCGGCAAGGACATCAATGTCATGGTATTCGATACCGAGGTTTATTCCAACACCGGCGGTCAGTCCTCCAAGGCGACCAAGACCGGCGCTGTGGCTCAGTTCGCTGCAGGCGGCAAGGAGACCAAGAAGAAAGATATGGCTTCCATCGCTATGAGCTACGGTTATGTGTATGTTGCTCAGATCTCCATGGGCGCTGATATGGCTCAGACCATCAAGGCCATCGCGGAGGCTGAGGCTTATCCGGGACCGTCCCTGATCCTGGCATACGCTCCGTGTATCAACCACGGCATCAAGAAGGGCATGAGCAAGGCTCAGACCGAGGAGAAGCTGGCGGTAGAGACCGGTTACTGGAACAACTTCCGCTTCAATCCGGCTGCGGAGAACAAGTTCACTCTGGACAGCAAGGAGCCGAAGATGGAAGGCTATCAGGATTTCTTAAAGGGTGAGGTTCGTTACGCGTCCCTGGCCATGAAGAATCCGGAGAGAGCTGCGAAGCTGTTTGCCCGCAACGAGGCAGAGGCCAAGGAGCGTTACGATTATCTGAAGAAGCTGATCGGACTGTACGGAGCGGAGTAATCCGAAGAGAGGTACGTCTGCGGACAGCGGCGTCAGATTCCCGCATAAGAGGCGTCATTGCCTTACACGCGGGATGCGAGAATGATACAGATGGGAGCGTCGGGAAACCGGCGCTCCTTTTGGATTCCGTCAGTATGCAAAAAACGCGCCAGTGACGCGTTTTTTGTATTGTTTCCATCCCTTCATAAATACGTAAGAATTCTGTTATTGATTTCCATCCTGCTGTGTGATATAAGTGTATTAATCGTATTAGTACAGTTAAATACGCGAACGACCGCCGCGCGGCGGGGAAAGGAGAGAGCGGGATATGATCTTACTGGACTATCGGGACCGGAGGCCGATCTATGAACAGATCGTAGATCGGTTTGTGGAGCTGATGGTGACAGGCGTGATGGCCCAGGACAGCCAGATGCCTTCGGTGCGCTCCATGGCTATGGAACTTTCGATCAATCCCAATACGATCCAGCGGGCTTACGCGGAGCTGGAGCGGCAGGGATACATTTATTCGGTCAAAGGGAAGGGCAGCTTCGTCGCGGAGAACCGCCATATCATGGAACGGCGCGGAGAAGAGATGCTTAGGGAATTTAAGGAGCTGACGGAGCGGGCCAGGGGCCTGGGATTAGAGAAGGAGCGGCTGCTTGCGGTCATCCATTCGGTGTATGAGGAGATGGCAGCAGAACCTGTGCAGGAGGCAGGAGAAGCTGAGCAGGCGGCGGAACCTGCGCAGACGGCAAGGGAAGCCGATAGGGCGCGGTCCGCCAGTTACGGCAAGGCACTACGAGAGGAGGGAGAGACATCATGATAGAGGCCAGGAACCTGACGAAACGGTTTGGCGACATCGTGGCCGTGGACCATATCGACGCCACGATCAAGGACGGCAGCGTCTTCGGTCTGATCGGCACCAACGGCGCGGGCAAGAGCACTTTTCTGCGTATGATGAGCGGAATACTGCGGCCGGATGAGGGCAGTGTAACCATAGATGGAAAGGAGGTTTATGAGGATATACAGGTTAAAAGCCGGTTCTTTTATATTTCGGACGACCAGTATTTCTTCAGCAATTCGACGCCGGAGGAGATGATGACCTTCTACCGGGCGGTGTATCCGAAATTTAATAAGGAGAGATTTATCCACCTGATGGAGAGTTTCGGCCTGGACCGGAGGCGGAAGATCAATACCTTCTCCAAGGGAATGAAGAAGCAGGCGGCGGTAATCTGCGGAGTCTGCGCCGGGACGGATTATCTGTTCTGCGACGAGACCTTCGACGGGCTGGACCCGGTGATGCGCCAGACTGTGAAGAGTATATTTGCGGGGGATATGCAGGAGCGGAACATGACGCCTATTATCGCGTCCCACAACCTGCGGGAGCTGGAGGATATCTGCGACCATGTGGGACTGCTGCACAAGGGCGGCATACTGCTGTCGAGGGATCTGGAAGATATGAAACTGAACCTTCACAAGATCCAGTGCGTGCTGCAGCCCGGAAGGAAGGCGGAGGATATCCATGGGCTTGAGATCATCAATGTCGAGGAGCGGGGCAGCCTTCTGACCCTGACCGTCCGGGGCAGCCGGGATGCGGTGGAGACAGCCATGCACAGCTGCGAGCCGATTTTCGCGGAAATCATTCCGCTCTCCCTGGAGGAGATATTTATCAGTGAAACGGAGGTGGCAGGATATGACATCAAGAAACTTGTGCTTTAAGCTGATGCGGGAGGATTTAAAGCGCAGGCTGTGGACGGTCGCCTGGAGCATCGTCAGCATGATGTTTGCGCTGATCGTTCCCATAGCCATGAGATGCAGCAAATTCGTGAGGGAGCAGGCAGATATGTCCATATCCCAGCGTTTTTCGCAGACACAGCGCATTGTGGAAGCTCTTTGGGTTAATATTCCCGTGATCGTTATCCTGGTGCTCTCAGCGGTTTTGTGGGCGGTCAGCGGATATCAGTATCTGCATAACCGGCAGAAGGTGGATTTCTACCACAGTATTCCGGTGAAGCGCCGCCAGCTGTTTTTGGCGGCATATGCGAATGGAATCCTGGTGCCGCTTGTCTGCTATGCGTTGGCCCAGGCGGCGGCCGTCTGCTTCCTTCTGTCGGCGGGAATCGGCCTTGACCGGATCGGCAGCCTGCCGTGGCAGAGTCTGCTGATCAATTCGGTCTACTACTGTCTGATTTACACCACCGTGGTCATCGCCATGATGATGACCGGCCATGTGGTGGTGGCGCTTCTGGGGGCGGGCGTATTCTTCGGCTACGGGCCGGCCATGGCTGCCCTGGGAGAAGTGTTCTGTGAGACAAATTTCCGCACCTGGATTTATGGTATGGGAATCACGGAAGGAGCGGATCAGCTTCTTATGCGGCTTTTGCGGTACACGTCTCCGCTCGGCAATTATATTTTTGCCCTGGATGATTTTACGGAAAATACCTGGAGTCTGTGGCGGGCCCTGCCGGTGCTTCTGGTAACGGCGGCGTTTGCACTGCTTGCCTACGCTCTGTACCGGCTCAGGGCATCGGAGGCGGCCGGCCGGGCTATGGCCTTCGACAAGACGAAGGCGGTGATCCGGATTCTGATCGCGGTTCCGGTGGGGGTAGCGGGCGGAATGTTCTTCGGATCCTTTGTCACAGGCGTCGGCTGGCTGGTATTCGGGACGGTCTGCGGCGTGCTGCTGACCCACTGTCTGATGGAGATCATTTATCATTTTGATTTCCGCAAGCTTTTTGCCAACCGTTATCAGCTGGTGATCTGTGCCGTCATTGCGATCGCGGTTAATATAGGAGGCTACTACGATCTGTTCGGTTATGACAGCTGGTATCCGAAGGCGGATGAGATCGTGGATGCGGCGGTCTACGCGCCGAACGCGGAGGACTGGGTCGATTACGGAAGCGTAGAATTTGAGGAGGCGGGAAGCCCTTCCGATTACGTGGAGTCGTTTCTGATGGACACCGGCAAGGAATATGACGGACATTATGTCTGGAGTTACGGCCTCGGCAATCATTACCGCATGACGCATATGAAGCTGACGGATGCCTATACGGTGTCAGAGCTGGCAAGGCTCGCCGCGGAGCAGGAGAAACTCAGACGCTTCGATCATACCTTTTACCGGGATTATCAAACGATCTACCTGCGCGTAAAGCTGAAAAGCGGCAGGCAGGTCTACCGCCAGTATAATTATGTAAAGAGAAGCGGCGAGAGCTGGGAATTGTTTAACTCCATTGTCGAAAGCCCGGAGTACAAGCAGGCGCTTTATCCGATTATGGAGCAGACGGCGGAGGAGACCGCAGCGGTTTACTTTATGCAGAATGGTTCCGAAGCCGGCGCTTCCGCGGTGCTTGACGGGGATGGTTACTCTATACAGTCCGGAACCGGAGCCGCCGTAGAGCTTGACGCGGCGGGCCGTGAGGCATTGCTTGCGGCGTTTAAGCAGGATATGCTGGATCTGACGACGGACACCATGGAACATGAGCTTCCGATTGGAACAATCCAGTTTAGAACCCAGCTCCATGAGGAGGCCATTCGGTACAACAGCATTCTTCAGGAAATGGTCGGCCTTGAGCGGTGGACGGCTATTGACGATTTGACCGGGCGCTGCGTCTACCCGGTGTATCCGTCCTTTACGAGGACCCTTAAGCTTCTTGAAGAGGCCGGGACAGAGATCCGGACGCTGGCGGATGAGGATATCGTCGGTATCGATATCTATTATTACGGAGATAAATACCGTCAGGCGGCGGAAGAAGCGCCGGAAAAGGAAGACGCTGCGGAGGCGGAAGAAGCGCCGGAAGAGGGAGACGCTGCGGAAGCGGAAACCGCAGATGACGTGGGCGAGGATTTGGCGGATGCAGACGTGTCGGAGGCAGCGGACAGCTCAGCGTCAGAGGCTCAGGAACTGCCGGCCGCCCAGGAGCTGCCGGCAATAAGGGAGACGCCCCTGGAGTTTAAAGACGAGGTAAAATATGAGGATCCGGAGGACATCCGGGCGCTGGCGCCGGGGCTTGTCTATTCGGAGTACGTCTGGATGAATTCCGATTATTATGACCGTGATAACCTGGCTGACGGAGTGAACGTGACTGTGCGGATACGCCGGAACGGTACGCGGAAATCGGCAGCTGGTGAATATAACGGCCAGTGGACGGAGGAGCTGGACTGTGAGATCGATCTGACGAAGCTTCCGGAGGAGACAAAACAGAAGTACGGACTGTGGAAATAAATGCGTCTCCTGCCCTTCCGATTAAACGGAAATTGATCTGTAAGCGACTGTCCGGACTGGGAATCATTCAGACCGGACGGCCGCTTTTTCAAGCTCTGCATTGACATTTGCCTGTAAAAAAGGTAATATGATAGAAAAAGACAAGGGGGTATATTCATCATGGCATTTATTGACTTTGACGATATCAGCAAGACTTTGGCGGACAAGGGCAAGGAGGCCGCCCAGAAGGCCAAGGATGTGGCTGAGATCGTGCAGCTGAAGGCGCAGGCTACGTCCGAGAAGAATAAGGTGAAATCGCTTTACGCGGCGATCGGACAGCTTTACTACAAGAACCATAAGAATGACACGGACGGCGAGTATCAGTCCATCGTGGACGAGATCACGAAGAGCCTGGCGGCGGTGGCTGAGCTTCAGGATAAGGTCCGCAAGCTGGATGGCAGCGTGATTTGTCCTTCCTGCGGGGCAGTGATTAAAAAAGGAAATAAGTTCTGCGGCAAGTGCGGCACAGCGGCTCCGGAGCCTGTCAGGGAAGAGAGCGCTGAAGAAGAGAGCGTCGAGGAAGAAAGCGCTAAAGAAGAAAGCGCCGAGGAAGAAAGCGCCGAGGAAGAAAGCGCTGAGGAAGAAAGCGCTGAGGAAGAGATTGTCGAGGAAGCTGCGGATGCGGAATTTGCCGGCGGCGCGGAGGAGATTGTCGAGGAGACCGCTGAATCTCTGGAGAAAGAGACGGAGACCGCGGCGGAAGCCGTCGAGGAGGCTGTTGAGAAAGCCGTGGAAGCGGCCGCAGAGGTGGCGGAGGAAGCCGCGGACGAAGTGAAGAGCGGAGCCTACGGGGAATAAGCCGCGGCCTGCGCATAGTACGAATACAGAAAGCGTGCCGCTGTCACCCTTTCTGCATGGAAATAAAAAGGGGCCTTAGCAGCCCCTTTTTGTATGAGATTTATTCCTCTTTCCCCAGCATGTAAGTGAATATCCCGCAGCCGACCGCAAGCACGATTCCTAAGAGGAGCTGTCCCGCCGAGAGCGCACCGAGCTGCGTCCAGAGCCCTGTGTTATAGAATATCGCGAAAGGAGACGCGATAATCAGGCCGAGGATTGCGCAGTAGGTGGTGACGCCGTAGCGCTCGAACAGGAAGGTGATCAGCTTGGCGATCAGGAAAATCCCGAGCAGGACGCCGATGCCGAAAGGCAGCAGAAGGATTCCGGCCGAGAACATGCCGCCGATATCAAAATGCCGCAGCGCCTCCAGAAACGCCTTAATCGTATTGATAATGCCGTAATAATAGCCCAGAATCATCATGATCAGGGAACCGCTGACGCCGGGGATTACCATGGTGGCCGACGCGACGACTCCGACAAGAAACAGCGAGACCAGCGTCCAGGGCGCAGCCGTAAAGGTTTTGAGCACTTCATCGTCCGCGTTCAGCATCGGCAGAAACACCGCTATGCCGAACAGGATCACGAAGGCAAGGACGTCCGCGATTCCGATGGAGGCGGAGGTGCGCTCCCGCTCCCGCCGAAGCGCGAGGAAGAGCGTGGGAAGGCCGCCCAGGATCAGGCCTACGAACGCCATACAGGTTACAAACGTGTGATTGCTTAACAGAAATTCAATGGCGTAAGTGAAGCCCACGATCCCCAGGCCGCAGCCGATGAGCAGGGGCAGCAGGGTCCGGACGCTTGCCCGCCAGTCCTTTAGAAGATTGGATACCGCGGCGATGATCCGGTCATAGATGCCCAGGGATACGGCCATGGTGCCGCCGCTGACCCCCGGGATGATATTGGCGATTCCGATGAAAATTCCTTTTATAATATCCATGATAGCTGTCATAGAACGTCCTCTTTTCTCAAATTTCTCCCATGATGGTTTTCCAATGATGGCCGCGGCGCGGACCTCTCGGCCGGCCGGGCGTTTTTGCTTACCAGATGATTATAGTTTGCCGGGCGGTTTCTGTCAACCGGGACGGCTTTTATTTCCATGCACCGTGCGGAAAGAGCCCCGCAGGAAAAGAGCCATACAGGAAAGAGCCATACAGGAAAGAGCCCCGCAGGAAAGGTGTCAGCGGCATATGCTGTATTTTCATGCGGGCAGGGCACCATCGACGCCTTGTTTGTATGGAAGCAATCCGTCCGCAGAATACAAAATGACGCGGATATTAACCGATTTCGGTGCATGAAAAGTGTGTTATTTTTTGTCGAATTTTGCGTTTTGTATTATGTGGTCTTCAAAAAGAGCACGAAGAGACACGAGGGGAAGGAGTGATGCCATGAAGGAATAACTGCGGTTGGATAAATCACTTGACTGTCAGGGAAGGGCCGGCCGAACCTCCGACCCTCCCATCTCAAAATAACCGGTTTTAAATTTTCATATACACATTGATTTCTGTGTCCTGACTATGATAGACTAGGAGAAGAATTTTATGAGGAGGTTCTATCATGAGTCAGAGACAGTCATTGGATACGATCTGTATCCAGGGCGGCTGGCAGCCGAAGAACGGCGAGCCCAGAGTGCTGCCCATTTATCAGAGCACGACATTTAAATATGAAACCAGCGAGCAGATGGGAAGACTGTTCGATCTCGAAGAGAACGGTTACTTCTATACCAGACTGGCCAACCCCACCAATGATATGGTGGCAGACAAGATCTGCAAGCTGGAAGGCGGCGTGGCGGCCATGCTTACTTCGTCCGGCCAGGCGGCCAATCTGTTCGCGGTCATCAACATCTGTTCCGAGGGCGACCATGTGGTCAGCGCCGCCACAATCTATGGCGGAACCTCTAACCTGTTCACTGTGACGCTTAAGCGCTTCGGCATCGAGTGTACGCTGGTGGATCCGGACGCGCCCGAGGAGGAGCTTGAGAAAGCGTTCCGTCCAAACACAAAAGCGGTCTTCGGCGAGACGATCGCGAATCCGGCCCTGGTGGTGCTGGACATTGAGAAGTTTGCCCGCCTGGCGCACAGGCACGGCGTGCCGCTGATCGTGGACAATACGTTCGCGACGCCGATCAACTGCCGGCCTTTCGAGTGGGGCGCGGATATCGTGACCCATTCGACGACAAAATACATGGACGGGCACGCCATGACCGTAGGCGGCTGCATCGTGGACAGCGGCAATTTCGACTGGGACGCCCATGCGGACAAGTTCCCGGGCCTGACGACGCCGGACGAGTCCTATCACGGCGTCATTTACACGAAGAAATTCGGAAAGGCCGGCTACATTACCAAGGCGACGGCCCAGCTGATGCGCGATATGGGGCCGATTCAGGCGCCTCAGAACGCGTTCCTGCTGAATGTAGGTCTGGAAACCCTCCATCTGCGGATGCCCAGACACTGTGAGAACGCGCTTAAGGTGGCGCGGTACTTAAAGAGCCGCGGCGACGTGGCCTGGGTCAATTATCCGGGACTTGAAGGTGATAAATATTATGATCTGGCGCAGAAATATATGCCGAACGGAACCTGCGGCGTTATTTCCTTCGGTCTTACGGGCGGCAGAAAGGCAGCGGCGGAATTCATGGATAAACTGAAGCTGGCGGCGATCGTAACCCATGTGGCGGACGCCAGGACTTCGGTGCTGCATCCGGCCAGCCATACCCACAGGCAGCTGAGCGATGAGCAGCTGGTGGAGGCGGGCGTCGACCCGGCGATGATCCGGCTGAGCGTAGGCATCGAGGGCGTGGAGGATATCATTGCCGATCTCGAACAGGCATTGGAAGGATAATGAACGGCCGATGTCCGGTACGGTTTTGAGAAAGGAACGAGATATGGATGAGAAACGGTTCAGTCGGCCGGTCGGCCTCAGACAGATACAGATTACCGATGAGTTCTGGCGGCGGGAGCAGGAGCTGGTGCGCACCGAGGTGATTCCCTACCAGTGGGAGGCGCTCAACGACCGGGTGAGCGGCGCCGCGCCCAGCTACTGTATGCACAATTTCCGGGCGGCCGGAAGGCTGGTAGGGGAGAAGAAGCGCGCGGGAGGCGGGTTTACGGCCCCGGCCTATACATATCGCGGATTCGAGGTGCTGCCGGAGGATCCGGCGCATCCGGATCCGGATGCATTCTACGGTTTTGTCTTTCAGGATACGGATTTCAGCAAATGGATCGAGGCCGTGGCCTATACCCTCACCTGGCACCCGGATCCGCGGCTGGAGCAGATCGCGGACGAGGCCATCGATGTGGTCTGCGCGGCCCAGTGGGAGAACGGTTATCTGGATACCTATTATATCTTAAACGGTATGGACAGGGCGTTTACGAATCTGAAAGATCACCACGAGCTGTACTGTCTGGGCCATCTGACAGAAGGCGCCGTGGCCTATTATCAGGCGACAGGCAAGGACAGACTACTGAAGGCGGCCTGCAGATTCGCGGACTACGCGGCTTCCGTTTTCGGCCCGGAGGAGGGGAAATGTAAGGGATACCCCGGCCATGAAATCGCAGAGATGGCTCTTGTGAGGTTGTACGAGGTTACAGGTTGCGAGCGCTATCTGCGTCTGGCGGAGTTTTTCCTGAATCAGCGGGGGACGGAGCCCCACTATTTTATTGAGGAAGAGAAGCGGCGGTGGCTTTACGAGCATGGGAAGGAAACCGGCCGGAAAGGCGGAGAACCGGCTGCGTCGGGTTCCGCTGCATCGGGCTCCGCCGCGTCGGATTCTTCCGCTGCGGATTCCGCTGCCGCGGGAGGAGCTCCAGAGACGGCCGCCAGGGAATTTCCGCCGCGGATCCGCGCGCTGACCGCCGCGGATTACGCTTACTATCAGGCCGACCGGCCGGTTCGCGCACAGGCAGAGGCGAAAGGCCACGCGGTACGCGCGGGCTATCTCTATTCCGGCATGGCGGATATAGCCCGTCTGAGCGGCGACGAGGCCATGTATGCGGCCTGCAGGCGTCTCTGGGACAACATCGTGAAGGAAAAACTCTATATTACCGGGGGCGTCGGGGGCACCCGTGACGGGGAGGCCTTTTCTTACCCGTATGACCTGCCGAACGACGCGGCCTACTCGGAGACCTGCGCGGCGATCGCGCTGGTCTTCTTCGCGCGCCGGATGCTGCAGATCCGCCCGGAGAGTTCGTATGCGGACGTGATGGAGCTGGCGCTCTATAACACGGTGCTGGCCGGGATGGCCCTGGACGGCAAAAGTTTCTTCTATGTGAATCCGCTGGAAGCGGTGCCGGAGGCGTGCCGCAGGGACAGCCGGCTAAGCCATGTGAAGCCCGTTCGCCAGAAATGGTTTGGCTGCGCCTGCTGTCCGCCGAATCTGGCGAGGCTGATCAGCTCCCTCGGGGCTTACGCTTATACGGAAAATGAGGATACGCTCTGGTTTCACCTGTATCTGGGCGGCCGGGTGACGAAGGAAGTACGCCTGGGACAGAGACCGGCTGCCGGGGAAGACGCGCAGGGCGTCTGGGGCGAGACCATGTCCGGGAAATTGCGGGAGGATTCCCTGCATAGCGGGCAGGAGAGCGCCCGGCCGCGCGCAGCCCGCATAACGCTCCGGATGGAGACGGAAATGCCGTGGGCCGGCAAGGTGCAGGTACATGTCTGCGAAGCAGAGCCGGCCGCTTCTGGCGCGGGCTCCGAACCGTGCGGCGCGCCGGGAACCGAGGACGGCGGTATCGGCTGTACACTGGCTTTCCGTATCCCAGGGTGGTGCCGCGGTTACCGCGCGGAGGTTATCCGCGGCGGGCAGCGGCAGGAAATCTGCCGGCCGGAAGCAGGTTATGCGGAGCCGACAGCCTGGGTGGAGGACGGCTATCTTTATATTGGCGGCCCCTGGCGGAGCGGCGATACGATTCTCCTGGATTTCCCGATGGAAGTCCGTGTAAAAGCGGCCAATCCGCGCGTCCGCGAGGACGTCGGCAAGGTCGCCGTTACGCGCGGTCCGATCACGTATTGCGCTGAGGAGGCAGACAACGGCAGCGGACTGCATCTGTACCGCGTCGATCTGGAGAAGGCGGCCTCCATCCGAACCGAGACCTCCGTGTCCCTGGGACATCCTATGGAGATTCTGCGGGTGCCGGCCAAGAAGATGACCGCGGCTGCCGCCGCGCTCTATTCGGATTACATGCCGCCGGAGGAAGAAGATACGGAGCTTACGCTGATCCCTTACTACGCCTGGGCCAACCGTGGCGAGGGTGAGATGGCCGTGTGGCTGAGGGGATAAAGCGGAGGCGGCCTTCTGCAGGGCCGCGGAAATATATTTCTGCAGAAAACGAAAGATTCTGTTATATCGCGCGCAGGAGGAAAATTTGAATGTATGATCCGTTGTTTAAATTGGATCAAACCGGAGTACTGATCCATTATTATAGCAATCGCAGGAAATACACGCCTGTACACTGGCATTCCGCGGTCGAACTGATTTACGTTTTGAACGGCACTTCCATGATCCGCATCGGCGACCGCCGCTATACGGCGGTTGCCGGCGAGTTTGTTGTGATCGACGCCAACCAGCTTCATGAGTATAAGTATGAAAAGACCTCTATGATACTGTCGATTCATTTCTCACGCAGGCTTATGAAAAATTTCGTGCCGGATCTGGGAAACTATCGCTTTTCATGTACGAAGGACAGGCTGAAGCCGGAGCAGCTTGAGCCTTATCTCGATGTATGCAAGCTGCTGATGGAACTGCCCCCGCTGTATATTCGCCAGCCGATCGGTCATGAGCTCAAGAGCCAGGCGGTTGCGATGGAGATCTTTTTTGAGCTGTTAAATCATTTTACGGAAAAAGGCGATATCCAGGAAAGCAGGGACAAGAGGGAGGCCATGGAACGTATGAATGAGATTCTCAACTACATCGACCAGCATTATGCGGAGCCGCTGCCGCTTGAGAGTATCGCTTCCCAGTTTTACTTAAGCCGCGAGTATTTCAGCCGCTTCTTCCGCAAGCATATGGGCATGCCTTATTCCAAATACGTCAATCAGGTTCGGATCATGCATGTCTATCAGGACGTCTGCAATGCGTCCGCCGGGATTCTGGAGCTTGCCGAAAAGCACGGATTTACAAACTACAAACTTTTCAATCAGCTCTTTCGCGAGACCTACGGCTGTACCCCGCGGGAGATACGGCAGGCGCAGACCGGGCGGAAGGAACATCGTTTTGCGTAGAGGCTTTTCCTAAATGCTCCTGTCTCCGTTCTCTTTCCAAAAGGCGGGAAAGGCTATGACGGAGAGGGTGCCGGAAGGACGAGCCGCCCCGTTTTATGTATAAGGCGGATGGAGGCTCTTGGTATCCCGGCGGCGGAACAGGAAGGAATTTAAAGCGAAAATGTAATTCCGTGCAGTATTAGATGCGTCGGTTTACATGGATAAACGAATATCGCAATACGAACGGGAATTGCTTTAGAAGGCGGTTCCCGTTTTTATACCGAATGGCAAATGTTACATTCTTGTACAAAGGGATACCGTATAATTACCCGATCTACGGATGAAGCAGAGGGGAGTTAGTACTTTTTTAGACTGACCTGGGAAATAGAATCTGGAAGTTGTTGATCCGTCAAGGTCTCTTGCTTTCATTCGCGCTTTCGGGTATAATATAATTGTTGAATTGTAAGGAAAAGGGGCAATGGAAGAAGAAATATCTGTCTGTTCAGCAGACATCGGAACGCTGGGGCATTTCCACCCGGCGCATACAGATTCTTTGCTGTGAGGGACGAATCTCCGGAGCAGTGCGAATAGGCTGCGCGTGGGCTATCTCTGACGATGAGCCAAAGCCGAAGGATGCGAGAATTAAGAGTGGAAAATATATCAAACAAAAATCAAAATGTTAATTTAGGAGCTTCCTGTACGACACAAGAGGCTACAAAGACGAAAAACTATGATAACGAAATGAGGTGCCAATATGCCCGACAAAGATTGGCAATTTGAGCTTGAAGAATATATCAGACAGGGTGAACCTGAAAGAACCGAAAAAAGTGGAGCATGGCAAACAGCTATCGGCTTGCAGGCGGTCGACGGACTAAAAACCTCTGATTATTTGCTGGATACTGCAAAGGAACACATCGAGGGTAAAATAACCATCGATGAGGTTCAGAAGCGTATTTACAGCTATTATGAGCAGAGAACCACACGCACCGAACTTGAGGACAGCACCAAAGAAGCAGATATTGTATCTGCAAGAATAACCAAGCTTTTGGGCGAAAAAGCGTTTCAGTTTTCTCCTGCCGAATGGATCACCATTCACCGCAGATTGTTTGAAGGCGTATTCGACCACGCCGGAAAAATCCGTCAGTATAACATTTCCAAAAAAGAATGGATACTGAACGGTGAATCGGTTATCTACGCTGATTTTAACAGCATAAAGGACATTTTGGATTATGATTTTGCCACCGAAAAACAGTTTTCTTATGAGGGACTGTCGGTTGAAGCGTCAGTGAAACACCTTGCAAAATTTGCATCGGACATTTGGCAGATTCATCCCTTTGGCGAGGGTAACACAAGAGCCACCGCCGTGTTTATGATTAAGTATTTGAAAACCTTTGGATTCCGTGTCAAAAACGATGCGTTCCGTGAAAATTCCTGGTATTTCCGTAATGCACTGGTTCGTGCAAACTATAACGATTTGCAAAAAGGTATTCATTCCACCACAAAGTTTTTGGAATTGTTTTTCTCAAACCTTCTGCTCGGTACAAATTACGAATTAAAGAATCGCTGTATGCACGTTGATTTTGTGGATGAAACCGCTTCCCAAAGTGCCAAGAGCAAAACACCAAAGTGCCAAATTGACACTTTAGACTGTACTTTTGAAGAAATTGCCGTGTTAGATTTAATAAAAAAGAACCCGTCTGTTAAGCAAACTGAACTTGCAGAACAAACAGGAAAGTCAGTCAGAAGCATAAAGCGCATTATAGATTCTCTGAAAGAGAAACAATACATCCGCAGAGTAGACGGAAAGCGCTACGGTAAATGGGAAATTTTGGTTTAACATATAAGAATAGAGAGACCGATTATGAATTTGAAGACGTTATCTTCGGAAGGTAAAATCGCATATGTCAGTATTGTTTTGATACTGTCTTATTGGAAGCTTCCGGAATGGGAATTGCCTTAGCAGGTGGTTCCCGTTTTTCGTTTCATTCTGAGTGTCATATCATCTTTTCTGATTTTTTTCTAAAATCATGCAGAAAAAGCTGCAATGTATCCGCCTGGATGATAGAATTTAAAAAATTATAAGAATCCTGTTCTGCACAGGCCATATGATCCAAAAACGTCAGAGTCGGAAATCGCTGTAAGGGAGGTGGGAGATTCACTTTTGTTTTCAGATGAATGGTAATAGAAAAGACTATGGGAATGAGGAACTGATAGCGCTTTTGGAACGTGAATTCATGATAAAGGAGACGGTCTGGGATCGTGACAGGCTCACCTGGGCGCGGGTATTCATTCAGGTATAATTTTTCCAGACTGATCTGGGAGGCGAGGGAACGGATGGCAGACGCAGAGAAAAGTCTTGCATATGAGGCAGATTATGAGTATACTAAAGATAACAAGCAGATTGTTGGGGCGGGAGGGAATTATTGATGGCTGAAAAAGATATGACAGAAAAGACGCTGGAAGCGTATAACGACGTCTTCGCCGATCTGCTTAACGTCCTGCTGTTTGGCGGCAGGAGGATCGTGAA